>JAJYAG010000069.1 GCA_021779665.1 Bacteroidota bacterium
ATATTCAGAATACTTCCAAGCTTGTGCAGGAAATTTCGGCGGCCAGTCTGGAGCAGTCATCAGGAATTAAACAGATAAATGCTGCAATTTCGCAGATGAATAATGTTTCACAGCAAAATGCATCATCGGCCGAAGAACTGGCTTCCAGCAGCGAAGAGCTTACCAGTCAGGCAGCACAGCTTAAAGATGCCATGTCGTTTTTTAAATTGCCTTTGAACCCGGGTGTACAGCACAATAGGGTGGTTCATAAAGTAAAAAACGTGCATTTTCAAAAGCCTGTAAGCAGAGGAGTGAGCCTGAATATGTCAAACGGATCTTCTGTTGGTGATGATAATTATGATTCATTTTAGTAATTAGTTTCTTCAGTTATTTGTCATTTTAGAGATAAACTTACCTGTAACATAAACCACTCTGCCGGCGTAAAAACTGCTGCAGAGTGGTTCAAATTACCGGATCTGAGTTAGCGTGAAATTTGTAATGCCTGGGTATGTGGATGAATGTTTTCGTGGGGGTGTTTCTGGGCTTTTTATTGTGTAAATCCTGGCAACCTTTAATCAAAAAAATTACAGAAAGTTTTTTTCAAAACTTCAAAATAGAATCTTCTGAATCAAAAGATTCGTGTATCATTATAAATGGAGGTGAACAATTGCTGGAGTCAATTTTTGAAAATGCTCCTGTTCCTATGTTGCTTATCAATAAGCAAACCGAGCTTATAATGATGAACAAGGCTGCATTGGAAATTGGTATCGATACCGAAAAAGAATTCTCAGGAAAGGGCCCCGGATATAGTCTGGGATGTATCAGTGCCTCCATTAATGAAAAAGGCTGTGGCGATAGTGCGGAATGTTCAAGATGCCGGTTGAGGCTTACCATTCAGGATACCTTCAAAACAAAGACCAGTAAAAATAAGGTACCAGTCATATTTGTTGCATGTAAAAACAGCACCGACATTTCTTATAACTTTCTTATCTCCACATCTTATATAGAGATTCAGAATGCTCCAATGGTTCTTATGGTTATGGAGGATGTAACTTCAATTATCAAGGCCGAGAAAGCATTGATCGAGAGCGAATTCAGATACAAACAGATTACCAGAGCCATTACCGATTATATTTATACCATACTGGTTGATGATAATGGCGCCATTTCAACACATCATACTCCTGCATGCTTCAAAATCACAGGCTATCAGGCTGAAGAGTTTGAGAGCAATCCGGGGCTGTGGCTTGATATTGTTTACGAAAAGGATAGGTCCGACTTTGTATTATTTTTGAAGAATGCAAAAACATCCAGTGAGAAGAATCTTATGGAGCACAGGATTATACGTAAAGATGGCCGGGTTTGCTGGATTTCAAACGTGTTGGTTCTGAAAGGCTTCCGAAAGGATAAAACCATACAGTACGATGGTATTATTCACGATATTACCGAACGAAAGTTAGCAGAAGAGGCACTCGAAAATCAGAATAAATTATTTAACACAATGCTCGATAATCTGCCTATCGGCATTTTTATGATGAGCGTTCAGGAAGGTAAGCCAATTCAGGCTAACAGGCATGCCAAGGAATTAATGGGACGGGGAATTGTTGATGGCGCCGGTTTAAGCAACTTAAATGAAGTTTATGATGCATATGTTGCAGGGACTGACCAGTTGTATCCTGTGGAGAAAATGCCAATTGTGCGGGGATTGGAAGGATATGAAAGCCACGTGGATAATATGGAAATAGAACACCCGGATGGAAAAAGGATTTTGCTGGAAGTGTTTGGATGCCCTGTTTTCGATAAGGATAATAACATTGTGGCCAGTTTGGTGGGATTCTGCGATATCACCCAACGCAAGAATGACGAATTTGCTTTAAGGGAAAGTGAGCGAAAGCTTAGCATCATTTTCGAATACTCTCATATTGGAATTTCTCTTAGCGATGAAAATGGTAATATCCAATACATGAATCCTGCTTTTTGCCAACTTTTGGGCTATCAACCCGATCAGGCTATAGGACAAAACTTCAGAATTTTTACCGACCCTGATGATGTTGAATCAGAAATTAAGATAATTCACAAGCTGCGTAACCGCGAAACAGATTCGGTAAGTTTTGAGAAAAAATATATCCGGCACAGTGGACTGGAAATATGGGTGCAGATGCAGGTATCCTGTTTCAGGGATATACATGGAAATATTACAAATTTTATTGCAATCATTGAAGATATTTCCGAAAGGAAGAAATCTATAGATCTTTTGAAGGCAAGCGAAGAAAAGTTCAGAAATATATTTAACACCAGCAACGATGCGATTCTCATAACCGATACAAAAGGGAATATTCTTGAAGTAAACAACATCACCATCGAACATTCCGGTTATCCGCTCGATGTACTCAAAAAGTTAAATATTGTTGAAATGGTGGATATAAACGACCGGGAACCCATAAAGCATCAACTGGAAAATATCAAAGATCAAAAGGGCTTTATTCAGACAAGTTATGTGAATGGCCGTGGAGAGAAGCTTTACATTGAAGTTGTTGGTCATACCATTAATTACGATGGCAGAGAGGCTATTTTAATGATTTCGCGCGATATTTCGGAGCGTAAAATTATGCAGCAGAAAATACTGAATGCCATTATTGAAGCAGAAGAAAAAGAACGGACATTCTTTTCGCAGGAATTACATGACGGTATAGGCCCTATTCTTTCCACAATAAAGCTATATCTGCAATGGATACAAAACCCCGATACCAAGAGTGACAAAAGTATATTGCTCGATGAAGCACTGAACACGATCGAGGAGGCTATCATAAGTGTTAAAGAGATTTCAAATAAGCTCAGTCCTAATGTGCTTAAAAAGTTTGGGCTCGGAACTGCCATCAACTCTTTTGTAAAAAAACTTGAGAATCTCGGAAATGTAAAATTCAGTATCGATGTTCAGCTTTCAGAGCGATTGCGCCCTGAGATTGAAATCATGCTCTACAGAGTATTGGTTGAAGCAATCAATAATTCTCTGAAGTACGCTGAAGCTTCTCTTATAAAAATTGACATTAAAACCGATTCCGGTTCCCTGTTGGTGTCATATTTCGATAATGGTAAAGGCTTTAAAATTGATGAACTTGAAAATAACTTTGGGAACGGATTATTCAACATGCAAAACAGGGTGACTACCTGTGAGGGCTCATTTGTAGTAAAAAGCAATCGAGGAGAAGGAACTGAGATTAAAATAGTAATTCCTGAGCATAAATTTCTTAAAACAGTTAGTTTGAGTTAATATGGTAGCAAAAGAGATTAAAATTATTATTGTAGACGATAATCTTGTGTTCAGGAACGTTGCAAGGAATTTTCTGCAGAGCGAATTTAATTACCGCATCATAGGAGAAGCCTCCGGTGGAAAGGAGTTTTTTACATTGCCTAATATTCACCAGGCAAATATTATTTTAATGGATCTTCAAATGCCAGAGGTCGATGGCTACTATATAACCAAGGAAATGTTGAAAGATTACAATTACATGAAGGTAATAGCTATTACAATGCATACTGAAAAGGCTTATTTGCAGGAGCTTATCCGGGTTGGATTTAAAGGTTGTGTGTTTAAGCCCGACTTTTACAAGAATATTCAGGACGCTATTATCTCGGTAAATAGCAACAAATATTATTTTCCCCAGCAAATTAATTTATAAGCCAATTTGCCAAAAAATAAAAAAGCGTTATCTTTAAAAGAGACATACAGGTACCTCTTCATAAATGAAAAAAGTAATAATAACAGACGATCATCAAATATTCAGACAAGGATTAAAATCCTTGATAGTTAAAGAAGAAATTGCTGAGGTGATTGCTGAAGCTTCAAATGGTAAAGAGCTTCTTGAATTGCTTTCAAAACATAATCCCGATCTTGTTCTTATGGATATTGGAATGCCCGAAATGGATGGAGTTGAAGCAACCCGCAGGGCATTAGAGAAAAATCCGTCGGTGAAAATACTTATTCTCTCCAATTTTGGAGACGAAATTCATTATTTCAACATTATTCAGGCCGGAGCTAAAGGCTTTGTCCTCAAAACATCAGGTATTCATGAACTGCAACTGGCTATTGAAAGGGTACTTGCAGGCGATAGTTACTTTTCTAATGAGCTCTTGCGAAAAATAATTGCAAATATTAATCCCCCGGAAAAATCAAAGGTTTCAACTCCCAAATCCGACGACACGCTCACAAAAAGAGAACTTGAAGTGCTGCAACTTGTTGCCGGAGGTCTTTCCAATGAAGAAATTGCCGACCGTCTCAATATTTCCGTAACAACAGTTAAAGGTCACAGAAGTAACCTGCTCATGAAAACAGGAACAAAAAATACCGCCGGACTGATTATGTATGCCATTAAAAATAAGATAATTGTTTGTTAGAATGGCGTGCCCAGGTGATTCTATCCATTTTTAACTACCCAATCTTCTTCGGGTCGCATAAATGCTTCTCTTTTCGGGCTTTTTCACCGCAGTTTTTGCATTTATATTTTAATTCTCCGCCTTCCTGCTTTTCCAGCCGCTCTTTTTTGCTGAGCTTACACATCGTTTTTCCCATTTTCAAGAATTTGTGTCCGGCTTAAGAACAAATCAGGGTTTAGGTGGTTCAAAATTCTGTTCGCAAACATGACTTTTTAAAGGGTAAAACATGATTTTTTACTTTCATTGTGATTTGCGTATGCTCTAATTTTGATTTTTAAATTAAAATAGCGACTATGTACCCAAATAATTTTATTGTGCCAAATGCCGTGAATGAACCGGTTTTGGATTATGCTCCGGGAAGCAGGGAAAGAGACGAAATTGTTAAAGCACTCGCCGAAGCAAAATCGAAGAAGGTGGATATCCCTATGTTTATCAACGGAAAAGAAGTGAGAACGGGAAATCTCGCTGAAATTCGTGCCCCACATAATAAAGAACTTTTGCTCGGTCATTTTCATAAAGGAGATGCCTCGCATGTACAGCAGGCCATTGAGGCTGCTTTAGCTGCAAAAGAAAAGTGGGCGGCCATGCCATGGGAACACAGGGCGTCAATATTTTTAAAGGCTGCCAATCTTTTAGCCGGTCCTTATCGCTATAAAATGAATGCGGCTACAATGTTAGGCCAATCGAAAAATATTTATCAGGCCGAGATAGACTGCGTTTGCGAGCTGATTGATTTCTTCCGCTATAATGTTCAGTTTATGACTGAAATATATGCACAACAGCCTAATAGTAACTCCGTTAACTGGAATCGCAGCGAATGGCGTCCGCTCGAAGGGTTTGTTTTTGCACTAACTCCTTTTAACTTCACTTCCATAGCGGGTAACCTGCCTACAGCTCCTGCTCTGATGGGAAATACCGTTGTTTGGAAGTGCTCCAATACTCAGGTTTATTCTGCTCAGGTTATTGTTGAAATACTTAAAGAAGCTGGATTACCCGATGGTGTAATTAACCTGGTATTTGTATCGGGTCCGGTTGCCGGCGAAGTTATTTTTAGTCACCCCGACTTTGGAGGCATTCACTTTACAGGATCAACCGAAGTGTTTCAGAATATCTGGAAAACCATAGGTAACAATATTCACAAATATAAATCGTATCCTCGCATTGTTGGCGAAACCGGAGGAAAAGACTTTGCCATGATTCATCCGTCGGCCGTGCCGCAACAGGTTACTACAGCCATTGTTCGTGGAGCTTTTGAATACCAGGGACAAAAATGTTCTGCATTATCAAGAGCATACATTCCTTCTAATTTATGGCCTGTTATTAAAGAACAGTTGGTTAACGAACTTTCCACTGTGAAAATGGGCGACGTGGAAGATTTTACAAATTTTGTGAATGCTGTAATTGATGAAGCTTCGTTCAAAAAACTTTCGGGTGTAATTGAGCAGGCAAAGAAAGATGCAGATGCTTCTATATTATTTGGAGGAAAATGCGACAGCTCGAAAGGCTATTTTATTGAGCCTACTGTGATTGTAACTACCAATCCTTATTACAACACCATGCAGGAAGAGCTCTTTGGACCTGTGGTTACCATTTATGTGTACGACGAGAATAAATTTGAAGACACGCTTGAACTGGTTGATAAAACATCGGTTTATGCACTAACAGGCTGTGTTTTCGGAACAGATCGCTATGCAGTTGAGCTTGCTACACGAAAACTTGTTAATGCTGCCGGAAATTTCTACATCAACGACAAACCTACCGGTGCCGTAGTTGGTCAGCAGCCATTTGGCGGTGCCCGCGGATCGGGAACAAACGACAAAGCAGGCTCTGTTCTAAACCTTTATCGCTGGGTTTCTCCGAGAACTATTAAAGAAAATTTCCTTCCTCCTGTAAATTATCAGTATCCTTTTATGAGGAAATAACTTTGCAACAGAAATAAAAAAGCCGCTTTAAGAACTAGAGCGGCTTTTGTTTTTATGTATTATTTGGTTGTTGCTACATCACTTCTATTCCCATCTTCACAAGGTTCGAACTTACTTTCATTCCATGTTGCTCAATTCGGTTCTTGCTGATTTCAAATTTTAATTTGTCATCGTTAATAGTGAAATTAATGCCTGCTCCCTGAGCTATTCCGTTTCTTCCGTCGGAAATAATCAACGTACTCTGATTATTCAATTTCGACGATAAGTTTGCTATCTGTCCCGATTTACCCGGCGAAACATATAAAACATGGCAGTTTGTAACTTCATCGGGACTAGAAAATGTTTTCACCTTTATAGCCTGGTTACCTACTCTTTGAGTGCTGGTAAGTGATTCGAGTTCACCTTTCATGGCGTTACTACCTAAAACCCCAACAATAAGATCTCCCTGAGCATTATTTTGCGGCCATTCTACATTTTTGATAAAATTGTAAATAAATAAAGCTTTTACTTTTTCATTTTGAGCATTCATTATCATACTGCCTAAGAATACAAACAGCACAACACCAATCATCCTCCTCATTTTCATTTTTTTTTAAATGTTATTAAATGTCTTCCGGTTATTCTTCCGGTTAAATTTTTAATCAACTCTTCTACGGAACATTTGGTAAAAAGTTTGGAACGCTTCTTTTGCGGAAATCATTTTTGAAATTTCAGGTGAAAGGTTCATGTGACATAAAAAAATAAGAGTCAGGAGATTAAGCCCGACTCTTATTTTATTTTTTTATTTATTTTTAATATCAGAAGTTAAAACTTACTCCTGCAAGATATAATCCTTTTACCTCATCCATAAAACCAAATTCTTTTTCGGTACTGTTAAACAGGTTTCGTGCATTTACAAAAACGCTGTTATCCTTCCAGAATTTATAAGAAATCTTAAGATTAACTATAAACTTAGGCTGTATTGTATAGGCATCCGAAGCATCATAAGCTGCAGGGTTGCTTATATATTCGGGAGTGTATTGTCCCAGTTCGTCAATTTTGTTATGCAGCATGGTTTGTTTGCCATAAAAATAGAAACTGGTGTTGAAGTTTAATTTCTTTTTGAAGTTGTAATCGGCCACCAGGCCTCCATAGAATGATGGTGTTCCCTTATGAGTCATGGATACATTGCTGCTGTCGCCGTAAGTTTTGTAGCCAGCACTATAATCTTTGGTATTGGATGCTTGGGGTAGAGGAGAATAGTCGCCTCCTCCAATTTTCATCAAATCGGCCATGTATTGCGCTGCACAGGCGGTCTGCAGGTATTTGAAATCCTGCCAGATGGTTCTGTCGTAGAAACTGGAAAGTTTAGTTTGCTGAAGGGTACCAAAAATCCTGAAATTCAAATTATTATTTACAACAACACTCAGGTTGGCTGTTATGCCATTCTGAACAGTTTTAAGATCGAGGTTTTGGTATTGACCATGGCTCCAAATTTTACTTGGTGATGTGTTTGGAGCTTGTCCCTGTTTTACCGGTGAGAAATCAAATGTCATAACCATAGAGTCGGGTGTGAAGAAAGTAAAATCTTTCATCTCACTATGGAAAGCTTCTATTTCGAACATTATTTTTTTGCTCAGCTTGGTGCGGTATCCGAATTCTATCATATCTATAACCGGCAGGTTCATGTTCTGGTTTCCTTCGTAATGCATGGTATAGTAGCCCGGAACAATCTGCCAGTAGTAATTGGCATAGGTATCGGCCATAAATGAGCCGCGGTTTGCGCGTGAATATCCGGCGCGAACAACATTGTTTTCGTTCACATCGTACGAAGCAATAAACTGGTAGGTAAGCTTGGTTACATCAGGTTTATTATAGGTGTCGCCACGAAGTGCAGCAATTAAACGCAGTTTTTCAAATGTTTTGTAATCAGCCCGTAGATAATATGCCAGGGAAGTAAGGGTTTTTGCTCCATTCAGATAACCACCTTTTGCTTCCACGTCCACCCATTTTTCATCGTTATATACACTGCTCTGGTAACTTATGCCGGGACGAAGAATAAGTGTTCCGAAGGCTTTTTCGTATTCGAGAGATCCATTAAATACTTTAGGCTGGATATGAAATCCCTGCGTCTTTCTTTGAACATCCTGGTCGCCTCCCATGTAGTTTGTTTGTAAGTGGAAACCATAGGCATTCAAACGAAAGTCGACATAATTTGTTGACGACTCACGACCAACAATTGGCATGGCATGGTTACCCTGGGTTGAGGAAATGACATGCGAATATTGAGAACCTGCAGTCAGGTCCATGGAGATGTTTTTGCTGGCGTCGAAATGCAGGAATGCATTACCGGCATATTTTTCAAGGCCTAATTCAGGGCGGGGGAAAACATCGTCGAAATGCTCTTCCACGTAAACTCCTGTCGGTAATCGCATGCCTTTGATTTGTTCTGCGGGAAATCTTTTATTGTAATCGAAAATATAAAAATCCTTTTGAAAGCGCTCAAAATAGGAGTAGTTACCCGATACACGCACTTTGAGTTTTTCGCCAATTCCAAGCGATACTCCTGTGTTTGCCTGTTTGGCGGCAGCATTGCCCAGCTGAACTGATCCATCTGCTTTTAATTTTTTACCTTCCACCTGGCGGGTAATAATATTGATAGCACCCGAAGCAGCGTTAGGCCCATACAGGGCACTTGAGGGGCCACGGATAACTTCTATGCGTTCTACATCAACAAGATCAATCGGCAGAGCTTCCCAGAAGGTTCCGCCAAAGGAATAGTTATAAACCGGACGTCCATCAATCATGATCAGCGAAATTGAGTTTTCGGAATAAACGAACATACCTTTGGGAGGCATATTGTCGTTTCCACGAATGTGTACATCGTAGTTACCATTGGTTTTTTCCCTTACAATCATTCCCGGAACCAGTCTTAACGCTTCAGGAATACTTGTTGCACCTGAATTCATAATTTCGTCGCGCGAAATTACCGTTGTAGACAAAGGAGAGTTAAGTGACTTTTCAGCCCGTTTTGATGCTGATGTCACATCCTTATTAAGAAAATATTCGAGTATTTCATCGGCAGACAGGCCGAATTTGTTTGCAACCACCATCAGATCTTCCAATGGCAAATTCATCAGATCCTGATAGGTTAGCGTCGAAAGCTCTTCTTTCGACATCTCCGAAATATTCTTTTTAACTTCCTGACCGTATGCTGTGTATTGGACAGCTGTTAAAACAAAAAGAATCAGTAATATATATATGTTTTTCATAAGGCTTTAAATTTATCGTTAATGTTTAATTCACTGCTATGCCTAAGTTTAGCAAATTCGCGCTCACTTTTAATCCTCTCGATTCAATATTATGCTTCGAGATTTCGAACTTAAGTTTATCTCCATCAAGCAGGAAATTTATTCCCGATCCCTGCTGAATTCCTCCTTTGCTGTCCGAAACAACCAATGTGCTATATCCATTGATTTTGCTAATAAGCAGTGGTATTGCACTGCCTTTTCCAGGCGATACATAAAGAATCTGGCAATTGGAAATTTCCTCAACATTTGAGAAAACTTTTACTTTCATGCTCTGATTTCCTGCCTTTTGTGAACTTGTAATAGTTTCAAGCTCCTTTGTTATGGGATTGTTTCCCAAAATTCCGATAATCAAATCGCCTTGCTTGGCGGACTGTGGCCATTCTACATTCTTGATAAAATTGTAAAGAAACAGCGCTTTAAATTTCTCGTTCTGCGCACTCAGCGTAAGACAGCTCATATAAAAGATGAGCAACGCCGACAAAATCGTACTCTTCATTTTTTATTAGGTGATTGGTTAATTTTTTATTGATAATTTGAGTTCTAATTTACGTGAGATGTTGTTAAAGGTTAAGATTCAGTCGGAAAAAAATAAATAAAAAATGCCAGACTTATGCCGGCATTTTTTATTTATTCCGAATTGTACTGTCGCTTAAAAACTTATACTTGCTCCAACAAGATATTTTCCATAAACCTTGTCCATAAAGGCAAACTCGCGACTTGTTGAGTTGAACAGGTTTCTGCAATTGATAAATATTGCATTTTCCTTATAAATTTTGTACGAAAGTTTCATGCTGAAAATTGCTTTAGCATCAATTTTATAAATGGGGTCATAACCATTTTTATTTGTATCATCCGTTTCGCTGTGGATAATCTCATTCGATGTAAAGAAATATGAACTCAGGAAAGCATTAACTTTTGGAGTTGGCGAGTACGAAACCGAGAATCCGCCGTAGAAACTTGGAGTAGCTTTGTTGGAGGAGTTTTCAAGCAGGCTGCTTTTGATTTTGTCGTTCTCGATATCGGTATTGTAAACTTCGTAGGTTTCTTTGTATCCCTGGCTTTGAAGTTGTCCTATTCTCCCAAGTTGAGTAGCGTTAAAGGTTTGAAATAACTGGGCAGCCTGCAGCTCTTCGGTGGTAGGTGTTAAACCGTTAAGCAGCTTGTATTGGGCTGTCTGCGCTCTCGATGCTATTGTGAGTAAATAACCGTCCTGTTGTAATTTAGGGTTAGAAGGAATACTGGCCTGCATTTCCGCCAGATTGTTGAAGTAATTTTTCGGATATACATTTTTCAGGTCAGTTTTCTGGAATGTTCCAAACACTTTAAGGTTTAGATTCTTTGCTAATACTGCACTTATATTGAACGTTAAACCTGTTTGTGTGGAGGCTAAGTCAAAGTTGTAATAC
The DNA here is from genome assembly GCA_021779665.1 of Bacteroidota bacterium. GTDB lineage: Bacteria > Bacteroidota > Bacteroidia > Bacteroidales > JAAUTT01 > JAAUTT01. The sequence continues at coordinate 11,032 of JAJYAG010000069.1, forward strand.
TGAATATGGGCAACAGAGTTAACTGCTTTCCCTGTAGCCAGATTCAGCGTCACATCCAGTGTGTCGGGCATAAAATAGCTGAAATGTTTTGTTTTTGACTGAAATGCCTCAATATCAATCATTATGTTTTTAAATGGCTGTGTTCTGAAGCCGAGTTCAAACATATCCATCACAGGTAAATCCAGTTTTTTGCTGCCATTCCAGATTAATAACTGAGGTGCCATTCCATCACTGTTTGCAGGAACTACCTGCCAGTTATAATTGGCGTAACTGTCCACAATAAAAGGTCCCCGGTTTGCTCTTGAGTAAACCGCGCGAACGAGGTTTTTGGTATTGATGTTAAAGGTTGAAATGAATTGGTATGTAAAGTAAGTAGAGCTTGGAACATTATATTTATCAGTTCTTAAGGCCGCAATTAATCTTAATTTTTCCTTAAAGGAATAGTCGCCTCTGATGTATCCGGCAACGTTTGTAATTTTTGGCGCTCCATTCAAAAATCCGTTTAAGTTATCGATATCCTCCTGTGTTAACGATTTGGTGTCGTCGTATATGGCTGACTGATAGCTTACCCCCGGACGGATTACAAGAGAACCGAACGATTTTTCATATTCGAGCGATGCATTGGCTATTTGCGGGTCAATATCCCATCCTTTGCTGGCACGCTGAAAGTCCTGTTTTCCCATCATATAATTTGCCTGAAGGCTAAACCCGTAAATTTTGGAACGAATGTCGAAATATTTAAAATCGGCATCGCGACCTGCAATTGGAAATTCACTGTTTCCAAGTGTTGTGGTATTGTTGCTCGAATTATTCAAACCTGCCGAAAGATTGAAGTTTATGTCTTTGGTAACATCGTAGAAAACAAAGGCGTTAACACCATATTTATTTAGCGAAAGAGACGGGTCGGGAATAGCCTCATCAATATTTTCGTGCACTTTCATTTTGGATCGCGATGGATTATACCACATAACCATTGTATCAAGAGCACCTTTAGGATAGTTCCGGCCTAAATCGTAAATATAGAATTCGTCATTACTTCTGTTAAAATGTGTGTAATTGCCACTCAAACGAACTTTAAGTTTATCCGATACTCCAAAAGCAAGAGAAGCATTGGCTAATTTGGCACTGTTGTTTCCAATCTGCACACTGGCGTCGGTTTTTAAATTTTTACCTTCAGGTTTTAAGGTAATAATATTGACAACGCCCGAAACTGCATTTGGCCCGTACAATGCACTTGAAGGTCCACGGATTACTTCAATACGATCGATATCGTTCAGCTCCACCGGAAGTGTTTCCCAAAACGAACCGCCAAATGCATAGTTATATACCGGACGACCATCAATCATCACCAGCGAAATAGAGTTTTCGGAATAGATAAACATGTTTTTTGGCGGAAGATTGTCATTGCCGCGGATGTGAGCATCGTAGTTGCCATTGGTCTTTTCACGAATAATCATTCCCGGGATTAGTCTGAGCGCCTCAGGTATGCTGGTAGCTCCCGATGCCAGTATTTCATCCTTTGAAAGTACGGTGGTGGATAAAGGTGAGTTTATCGATTTTTCAGCTCTTTTTGATGCTGAAGTGACATCTTTGTTTAAGAAGTATTCAAGAATTTCGTCGGCTGAAAGGCCAAATTTATTGGCAACAACCATCAGATCCTCAAGCGAAAGATTCATCAGGTCCTGATATGATAATTCAGATAGTTCTTCCCTAGTCATCTCCGTAACCGATTTTTTGTTTTCCTGTGAAAAGCCTGTTCCTCCGGAGAATGCTATAAATAAGATAAATATGGTGATGTATATCTTTTTCATGGTTAAAAATTTTTTTTGATTATTAGTTAACAGCAACTCCCAGATTCAGCAAATTGGCACTTACTTTAAGTCCTCTTTGCTCAATATGTTGTTTGCTTATTTCGAATTTTAACTTGTCGCCATCCATCAGGAAATTAATGGCCGAGCCTTGTTGTACGCCTCCTTTTCCATCGGAAATAATAAGTGTGGGGTTTCCGTTTAGTTTGCTGGAAATCTGCGGAATAAGGCTGCTCTTGTTTGGAGCAATATATACAATATGACAATTGCTTATTTCCTCCGGGCTGGAAAATACTTTGACTTTCATGGATTGATTTCCAGCTTTCTGTGAGCCTGTAATGGTTTCGAGTTCTTTAATAATGGGCGTATTACCAACCACGCCAATTATCAGATCTCCCTGTTTATAGGCTTGTGGCCATTCAACATTTTTAATAAAATTGTACAGGAACAACGCCTTAAACTTTTCGTTTTGAGCATTCGCGGCCATGCTGCTTACAAACAAAAATAACAGCATTGTAATAATCATTCTTCTGTTTTTCATTTTTGATGTTTATTGATGGTTAAAAATTGATTATGTTTTGGGTTCGTTAAAAAATTTTCGTTTTTATATTGCTGATATATAATGTATTAAAGCATAGTGTAATTTTTCGTGATTGTATTTACGTGGAGATATGATAAAATGTTTAGTTTATTTTAGCAAAATTTTTATGAGATCAAGTTTTTTATTATTTGATTGGAGTTAATAGCCTGATTATCAAATATAAATATCTAGGTAGAGGGATTGTTGGAAGGTGGCAATGAATAATCCTGATGTGCTGTATTGGAAATTTAAAAAAATGACTGTTATATGTAATAAATATGATAATCAGTATAAAAGTGATCAAGAAAGGAGCCTGAAAGGCGACTGGGCGAAATTGAAATTACAACTCATCCTTCAATGTTTTTGTAAGATCAATTTCGCTCAATAGTCAACTTTTTAACCACTTTTCCTAACCTTATATGCTAGCTTTCGGGGGTTATTTCTTCTTTCCTTATTTTCACCTGCATAATATTAAAGTTCCAGTTGTATCTTCTGTTTAGTAATAATATAAAGACAATACTTATCAGAATGAAATATAATGTTTCGTGCAGTGGATCAACTTGTTTCTGAATAAGCAAGGCATCAGTCTGCAGTACGGATGAGCTATGGGTAACCATAACCGATGCAAATATGTTATTGGCGGCATGAACACCCATTGCTATTTCAATGCCATCATCCAGAATGGAAATTAACCCGAAAAATAGTCCAAATAACCAATATTGGGGCATTGTCAGCCAAAATCCAAACTCTTTCACCTCGGGGTTGAAGACATGCATTAATCCAAATATAAAGGACGGAATAATCAGTACCATCCAGCGGTTAAGGGTCCAAGCAGCCACGCCCTGCGCCAGGTATCCTCTGAAAAACAGTTCCTCATAGGTGGTTTGAAAAGGAATCAATAATAACGAAATGGCTACCAGCGCTAACAACGATGCCGGATTGAACTGAATTTGAAAATTGTCAGGTACCAGAAAATAATTTACTGCAAGGTAGATACCCATTAAAACGAACCAAACAACAGCTCCGGTGAAAAACCGGCTCCATCTCAATCTGTTTGTGCCATTAATCACCTCTTTGTAAGTTCTTTTATGGAAAGGTTTCAACAATACAATCAGTGTAATTAAACCCACCAAAAAAGGAAACAAGAGCAGAATTAATCCCTGATTGGATGGAATTCCATAAGCGCTTAAGTCGGCAACATTGTCGGGATTAGGAGCTAAATTACCGTTACCCAGAGATTTTACAACCATAACAATTCCCAACGGTATTGCTCCAATTAAGTTGGTGGCAATAAATGTGATAATAAATACTACCAGGTATTTCCACCATGGGTTCTGGCCATCAAGGGCTCTTTCTAAGTGCTTCATTATTTAACTGACTTTGAAAATTATAAGGTTATGTTAAAAGTGTTGAAGCTTTTGGGTTTTAATGTTGTCTCAAAGCTTTGTTCATTTAACTTGACTTTTAACGTTTTCTCCTCATTATTGGGGTTATAAACCAGAATAACTTTTGAGCCGTCGGGGTTTACAAATGCAAGCGCATCAGCCCAGCCCTGCGTATTTATTTTTTTGCTTCCGGGTTTAACATAATGGGTGAGGTGTTTCATTAAATGAAACTCAGGATTATACACAGCCTTGCTGGTTTTCGTATCTACCGATATCATTGAATTCTGTTTCCAACCCCACTGACTTTTACCTGTTTCGTCAAGAATGATATTCCAGTACATATAGGCATTTGCTCCATTGTTGAGGTAGTGTTTCATTAAATCCCAGGTATGCACTGCTGCTGCCCAATCGTTCGATCCATCTCCACATTCGGTTTCGGTTTGCATTAACCGCATGGAAGGATATTTTTGATGAACTCCCGGAATAGCTTCTTTTCCGGCCCATTGAAATCCTACACCTTTGACATATTTTGAGGCCTGAGGATCGGTTAGTACTGTATCAACTTTTTCAACTGAAGGCCTTTCGATCGTTCCCAGCCAGATCTGAGTGTTCAGATTCTGCTGTTCGAACTGAGGGCCAAGGTATTTTCCAATGAAATCGCGTAAAGCGGATGCTGTCCAGATACAGCTTGGAAAAACCTGGCATGAGTTTGGCTCGTTTTGTACATGAACTGCGTAAATATTAATACCTTCCGATTGATATGCTTTTAAAAATTTCGAGAAATAAAGTGCATAGGCGTTGAGGTATTCAGGTTTCAGGATAAACTGGTTTTTCCCTTCGATACCTTGCGAAGCCTCTGGCAAATCATTCTGAAGCGTATCGCGTTTACATGCGTAGTGGTTGTTTACCTTCATCCATGCCGGAGGACACCACGGGGAAGCCCAGATGTTTAATTTGGGGTTGTATTTTAAAGCTTCTTTGATATATGGAAGCAGTGCAGAGGTGTCGTGCGCAATTGAAAAGTTTTTCATTTCGAAATCGCCCGCAGTTTCATTGTACGAATAAAACTTGCGGGAGTAATCGTTTGCACCCAGGGGCATTCGGCATATTGTAAAGTTAAAGCCTTCGGGTGTAAACAGATCTTTCAGAATAGAATCGCGGGTCCCGGCCGGAAGGGCTTGAAGTGCATCCCAGCCCAGTTCGTTGAAACAACCTCCAAATCCATCTATGGTTTGAGCAGTATCTGATGTAAGAACCAGGTCGAATGGAGCATTTTCAGCAGCTGGTTTTAAACCAAGATTTTTTTCGGCATTCCAGCGCTGATCATTGGTAGTTGAAGTCCATTCTATATTTTTCTTTGAGCATGAAGCGAGTATTACACAAGAGATTATAATAATTTTTTTCAACATAAAAACTATTGTTTGAAGTTTATGATATTCAATTTAAAGATGAAAATACCCGCTGGTTGATAAATCACCGGCGGGTATTTTCTGGAATTTTTTACTTGAGAACGAATGAGGCTTCTTTGCAATCTACTGAGTTTGTTCCGACAAAAACTGTGAACTCACCCGGTTCGGCTTTGTAGCTCATGTCTTTGGTGTAAAAAGCTAAATCGGATGAACTGATTGTAAACGTTACCTGCTTGGATTCTCCGGCTTTTAACATCAGCTTGCGGAATCCTTTCAGTTCTTTTACAGGACGTGTAACACTGCCTACCAGGTCGCGGATGTAGAGCTGAACAACTTCTTCGCCATCGTATTTGCCGGTATTTTTCACTTCAACCGAAATTTTAAGAGAATCGGTCATGCCAATTTCGGGTGCGCTCAGTTTGATGTCCGAATAATTGAATGTAGTGTAGCTAAGACCGTAACCAAATGGATATACAGGTTTATTGGGAATGTCTTCGTAACGCGATACATAAAAGTCATTTTCGCTCATCATAGGTCGTCCGGTATTTTTATGATTGTAATACATCGGAATCTGGCCTTCGGAATAGGGGAAGGTTACTGTAAGTTTTCCGGCAGGATTGTATTTTCCGAAAATTACATCGGCAATAGCGTTTCCGGCCTGTGTGCCCAAGAACCAGCATTCAACGAGCGATGGAGCGTTTTCGGCAAGCCAGGGTATGGCAAGCGGACGGCCATTCATTAATAAAACTACAACAGGTTTGCCCAGTTTAAATATTTCGGCTGCCAGTTCTTCCTGACGGCCGGGAATTTTAATACTGCCCCTGCTGTGAGCTTCGCCACTCATTAAACCGCCTTCGCCAATAGCCAGAATAATAACATCAGCCTGACGTGCAACACTAACAGCAGCAGGGATGTTGGTTGTGTCTCCTGTAATAGTTGTCCCTTTTGCATAAAGAACTTTTGTTGCCGGAGAAACCTGGGCTTTGATACCTTCAAGTACAGTCACGGCGTCATTAGGACTTCCCTGGGCTGTCCATGCCGAAATCATATCTTTTTTCGAGTCGCCAAGCGGACCAATTACGGCAATACTTTTAATATCGGTACTTAATGGAAGAACCTGGTTTTTGTTGCTCAGCAGAACAATGGATTTACGCGCAACATCGCGGGCTGTATTCAGATTTTCGTCACTGAGTAATTCTTTCTTTTCTTTTTCCTCATTGCAGAAACGATATGGATCGTCGAACAGGCCAAGTTTGAATTTAAGTCGGAGGATGCGGCGAACAGATTCATTGACTGTCTGTTCCGATACTTTCCCATCTTTCACAAGATTAACCAGTTGTTCTCTGTAGCAATTTCCTTCCATGTCCATGTCATTTCCGGCATTTGCAGCAAGCATGGCAGCTTCGTATTTATCTTTAGCTACTCCGTGAGGAATCATTTCACCTATAGAATTCCAGTCGGATACCACAACTCCTCTGAAACCCCAGTCGCCTTTTAAAACCTTATTAACCAGATATTCGTTGCCGGTGGCCGGTATACCGTCGAAAACATTAAAAGAATTCATAAAGGTTCCAACGCCTGCGTCGGCAGCAGCTTTAAAAGGTTTAAGATAGGTTTCGTGCAATACACGGTACGACATATCCACAGTGTTATAATCGCGGCCGCCTTCTGCAGCTCCATAACCGGCATAATGCTTGGCACAGGCTACAATGGATGAGGCATCTTTATAACTTTCTCCCTGAAATCCTTTTACACGGGCAACAGCTATTAACGATCCCAGGTAAGTATCCTCTCCGGCGCCTTCCATAATTCGGCCCCAACGGGGATCGCGCGCTATGTCGACCATGGGTGCGAATGTCCAGTGAACACCGGCAGCTGCCGATTCCCGGCCTGCAACACGTGCTGATGACTCAATGGCTGCCAGGTCCCAGCTTGACGATTCTCCGAGCGGCACTGGGAAAATGGTTTTATAACCGTGTATTACGTCGAAGCCGAAGATGAGAGGAATCTTCATTCTCGAATTTTCCATAACCAGTTTTTGCATTTCGCGGGTATTGGTTGCGCCCACCACATTTAACATAGAGCCTATCCAGCCTTTCTTTAAATCCTCAAGCTGCTCGGGACGGGCTTTGATTGGTCCGGTTACAGCAGAATTGCCTGAATATTGGATCATCTGACCTACTTTTTCTTCCAGGGTCATTTCGCTTAAAAGCTTGTCAATTTTACCTTCAATCTCCGAATCTTCTTTGCTGAGCTTTGCTGTATCCTGCTTACAGGATGTTACAAGAATACTGATGAGTAGCAGAAAAGAGATGAGACTTTCTTTAAGGAGTCTCCGGAATTTGCTTGCATATTGTTTTTTGTTTTCATGCAAGACTCTGTTTTCATGGGAAAATGATTGGTTCATATTAGTTGCGTTTGTTTATAGTTCAAAAATATGAATTGAAATTTAATTAATGGTAAAGTACAGTATTGAAAGTTCATATGCATTGGATTCTATTACCCACGAGGAAGAATTCTCAGACGGTTTGAAATTAATTTTACTTTTTAACTTTCAATAAATCATAATGTAACTCGGTTTTGTAAATATTTAATAGAAAAAATTTATTGAGTTATTTGGAAAATGGATTTTTTTATTTAGATTTGTTCCAAATAATTCTTCTTAATGACAAAAATGAACAACATATCAGGCCCACTGAGGACAGGAACCCCAAATTCCTGGCGAATGTGTTGCTGTTGTTGTTAATCTCAGTTTCCGGTATAAAAATTCTTTTCCGGCATAATTCAATTTTCTGATTCTGTAATCATTTTATCATTTTTAAATATATTGTTATGAGCGAACGTAAATATCATTTCGAAACACTGCAGTTACATGCAGGTCAACAGCCCGATCCAACAACCAATTCAAGGGCTGTACCTATTTATCAGACCACATCCTATGTTTTCAATAATGCCGAACATGGAGCAAATTTGTTTGCTTTGAAGGAATTTGGGAATATATATACCCGAATTATGAATCCAACCACCGATGTATTTGAAAAAAGAGTTGCAGCCCTGGAAGGCGGAGTTTCGGGTTTGGCAACTTCGTCAGGAATGTCGGCTCAATTTCTGGCTCTTAATAATATCCTTCAGGCTGGCGATAATTTTGTTTCAACTTCGTTTCTTTATGGCGGTACCTATAACCAGTTTAAAGTGGCCTTTAAAAGGTTGGGAATTGATGCGCGTATTGCTGATGGAGATAAAGTTGATAGTTTCGAGAAACTGATTGATAAGAAAACAAAAGCAATTTACCTTGAAACCATTGGAAATCCCGAATTTAACGTTCCCGATTTTGATGCTTTTTCGGCTTTGGCCAGGAAATACGATCTGCCATTAATTGTTGATAATACTTTTGGGGCAGCAGGATTTATTGGAAGGCCAATTGAATACGGAGCCAATATTGTTGTTGAATCGGCTACCAAATGGATTGGGGGTCATGGAACCAGCATTGGTGGAGTTATTGTTGATGCCGGAAACTACAACTGGGGTAATGGTAAGTTTCCACAATTTACTGAACCTTCCGAAGGTTACCATGGGCTTGTTTTTTGGGATGTTTTCGGATCGAAAGGGCCATTTGGAAATATAGCCTTTAATATTCGTGCACGCGTTGAAGGTCTGCGCGACTACGGACCTGCCATTAGTCCGTTTAACTCTTTCCAGCTTCTGCAGGGGCTCGAAACATTATCTTTACGTGTTCAGCGCACAGTGGACAATGCTCTGGAAATTGCCAAATGGCTCGAAAAACATCCCAAAGTCGAAAGTGTGAATTATCCGGGATTGGAAAGCTCGCCATATCACAAACTCGCAAAAAAATATCTGAAGAATGGTTTTGGCGGCGTATTGTCGTTTCGTATCAAAGCCGGGAAAGAAAAAGCAGCCCAGTTTATTGAAAACCTCGAACTTATTAGTCATTTAGCCAATGTGGGCGATGGGAAAACTCTCATTATCCATCCTGCAACAACCACGCACCAGCAATTGAGCGACGAAGAACAATTATCGTCGGGAGTATATCCGAATTTACTCCGTCTTTCAGCCGGTAATGAGCATATTGATGATATTAAACTGGATCTTGAAGAGGCTTTTAAGAAGATATAGCTTTAAAAACAAAATTTAGGTTTTTTAAATACAGCGGGCGACTTAAAATCGCCCGCTTTTGTTTTATACTGTACGAGAATTTATTATTTTAAATACCAATTACATACGATTTTTATTTGACAATTTGACATTAGATAATTTAACCATTCGGCCAAAATGGCTTATTTTTATTTAAAAATTGACTTGGTATGCGATTTGAAAAAAGAGTAGCAAATAAACATGTTAAACTTTTAAAAATTAAATAGCCATGACAATGTTAAGTATTTATCAGCCAGCTCGTGTTTTTGCTCCCAAAGTAATGAACAATGTATGGAGTAATTTACTGGATCGTTTCTTTGAAGACGACAGTCGTTTGGATACATCGGAATATTGGGTTCCTCGTGCCAACTCTAAGGAAAACGAAAAGGAATACGAAGTAGAATTGCTGATGCCAGGAATTAAGAAAGAAAACATCCGTATCAATCTCGAAAAGGATGTGTTAACCATTGTAGCTGAAAATAAGAAAGAACAGGAAGAAAAATTCAGCTTCCGCGAATTTGGCAGCAACTACAAACGTTCGTTTACCTTACCTGAAGATGTAAATGCTGATGTTATCCGAGCATCTTATGCCGATGGTATACTTAAGGTAACGCTTCCAAAAGTAGAAAAAGCTCCGGAAATCAGCCGGCAGATTGAAATTCAGTAACTAGTTTTTAATTCGGATATGGAAGGTGTGTGAAAAGGTAGGAAAGTCTTCGACTACGCTTAGTCTGACTACTGACAATCAGCTGTTTGTCATATTGAGTGAAGTCGAAATATGACTGGTAGTTAACTTTTCACACATCCTTTTTTTTATGGATAAAGAGGCGACTGAATTTATATTAGAATGATTAATAGCCAAACCGTTTGTAATGACTAAGATTAATACGGGATTAAAATTCTATTAAAATTTCATGAACATTCTATAGAATTCATTGTTAAATTGACAGAACCTGACCCGTAACAAGATGAATATTATAATCAACGCCGACGATTTTGGTATTTCCGAAAATGTAAATAACGTTATAATTAAGATGCATCAGAAAGGTGTTTTGACCAGTGCCACAATTATGGCACAAGGAAATGCATTTGATCATGCCGTTTCTCTGGCTAAAGAAAATCCTAAGCTGGGCATTGGTGTGCATCTTTGTCTTGATGGACCATACAATATGGATAATAATTACAAATCCCTGATCAATAAAGACACAGGAAAGTTTTATTCACAATCGTCCATAAAAAAGAGGCTTATGCTTTTCAGGGTTATAGAATCCGAAATTGAAAAGGAGTATAGCCTTCAGATCCAAAAAGTGTTAGATAGTAATATTCATATTTCACATTTGGATCATCATCATCATATTCATTTGTACTTACCTGCTTTGCAGGCGATGATCAAAGCTGCAAAAAAGTTTAAGATAGGAAGTATACGCACCCAGAAGTTGCTTTCGTATAATAAGAAAAGTCTTGTAAATACTATTTTAAGGAGTTTTCATCACAAGATTATCAGTGACAATTTTAAATGTGCTGATGCCTACCTCGAATCCAAAATCAGATCGGAAGCAGAGTTCGAGCTTAATTATCAACGGATTGAAAATCTGTTTAATAGGAAATATAATACGGTGGAAATTGTTCTTCATCCGGTAAACGACCATGACCCCGAAACTGTTTTTTTTAGCTCGAAACGAACCGAGGATCTTCTAAACAAGGTTAAACTTATAAATTATAACCACTTAAACAAAAATGTTCCTTTAGTCAGGCCAACCGAAGAAACTGAAAGGGCTTAACCATACCGGTTTTATTCCTTGATTTTCCGTTTTTTGAAGAGGTTATTATAATCGATGTAATATAACACCTTAACGGATAAACTATTAATCTGGTCGGAATGTATAGTTTTGTCAAAGTTGCTGAAATAGTCGGTAGTTACCATGTCCTGACTTGTGCTGATAGCATTTTTCCAGGCGAAGGTTAGTTCAGAGCCGGGTGCAAAAATCCACCGGAATATCATATCTACATTAAAAGCATTGTAATTATTATCGTGATTACCATCATAACCGGGGTCGTCTACCAATTTTCCATTATCCTGGAGCTGCAAAAAGGATTTATTTAATGCTCCCGACCAATAGTGACGCACACGAAGACTCAGACTGGCTTTATTTGTAAAGGCATAGCTGGCATAAATTACATTCTGGAGCATCTGAACATTGCGGATAGCGAAATAAATAGTGTCCTCATCCGATGTTTTATCTACATAGCCGCGGTCGTTATATTCGTTATTAGTACTTAGTTCATAATTGAACTCCAAACGTTGTCCGGCACGTACATTCATTTCAACGTCGGCCCAGTAACCACTCTGGTTGGTGGAAGGTTGGACAAAACCTCCATAATGAAAAAAGAAATTTACCGGCTTTCGCTGGTCGGTAGAAATTCCCAAATTATAAAAAAAATGGGATGGTTTTATTACAAATCTGTTTTTTACCCGGGGTTCATAATAGTCGTAATTATCGCTGGCTCCACCTGCGTTGATGTTAAAGCGGTAATTGTTTTTGAAAAGCACTCTGAAATTTAACCCCGTTTCGTTAATGGCGAAAGTATTGGGTTTGTACATCCGGGTATATTCATTCCAGATATTTCCGCTCCATTCGCGGATAATCCAGAAAGGTTCTATAACCTGGTAATACAAATAGGAGGAGTTCGTGAGATAATTATTTCGTCTTAAATAACCTAAATCGTTAAAATTAAGCTTGTCCGAAAACAAGTCCTGCGAAACTCCAAATTGGAAATTCCCGCTGTTTTTGTCGAATTTTAAATTTGCTCCAAAGCCGGTTTCTTTGTCCGAGGCTCCCCTTACTGTTAAACCTCCTTTGCCACTTATAGCGTATTTTTTCGATTTGTCTCTGAACTGAAAATCGGTAGCTGTAGCATTAGCCATAAATGGGTCTCCAATCATGGAAACGTTCGAATTTATAAAACTTATATAAGAGTTGTTTTTCATGGATTGGTCGACAACCGAAATGTTGTAATTTGTAAAGGGTTGAACCAGAATACTTCTTGTGTCCCCGGTAATTGTATCTTTAAGCTTTGAATAGGAGGGAAGGCTCATTGCATTCAGCACCCCTAATCCTAATCCATGAGTATTGCGCCCTGAGATTTTTGTCGCGTTTACTAATTGTGTTTCGCTGGGACTATAATCTATAACTTCATTTTCCTTCAGTGCATCGTCTGCTCTTTCCGAAAATTTAGGACTGCTGCCCATTCTTCGGGAATAAAAAATACCTGCCCTGTCGAAGAGCTCCGTACCTTCTGTGAAGAATTGCCGTTTTTCACTGTAATATAGCTCGTAGGGTGATAGATTCAGTTCCTTATCATCCGATTGAATCTGGCCGAAATCGGGTATAAGCATCATATCGAGTGTAAAACTTTCGTTTAATCCATATTTTACGTCCATACCGCCCTTGTAAATAAAATCGGGCGATGATGACTTTTCGCTGAATTCGAGGTAGGTCGCAGCATAGGGACTGAACGCCAATCGAACAGGTGGTTTTATATTTTTTATTCCGGTCAGAATTCCTTCCTGGTGTATGAATCCCGAAACTTTTCGGTCGACTAAGCTCAAGGAATTATTTGAATTGTAACGGCGAATATTCCGGAACATATTCAATCCCCATTCTTGTCCGGCTTTTTCAGAGAAGCGGAGAGCAGAGTATGGAATTTTCATTTCAACGATCCATCCTTTCTCTGTAATCCGGGTTTTACTTTCCCACACCGCATTCCAGTTGTCGTCTTCAAAATCGCCGTCGCCGCTTTTGATTGCTTTTATATCGGTCTGAACTCCTGCAGGAGTGATAAAAAAACCATATGCCAGTTGTCCCTGGTGGTAAGGATCGAAGTAAATTCCAAAATAATCCGACATACCAATGTTATCTCTTTCGGAGTAATAATTAAAAATGCTGTCAGGAGAAGAGTCGTAAAGCATAGCACCCACATATACAGCTGTTTGGTCGTAAAAGATAAAAACTTCGGACGGTTGGAAGGATGGACGGCCATTGAGGGGTTGAAGCTGAACAAAGTCTTTGGCAGGTTTTGCATGTTCATAACAGGGCTCGGTCATATTGCCATCAATTGTAAGTGGTGAGCTTAATTCATAGGCTTCAACCTGCTTTTTTTCCTGAGAATACGAACTAAGGTAAAGTAAAGCCAATAACGGTACCAGGATTGTTTTCATTAAACTTGAAATATGTTAGAACAAGGTTAAGACGAAAAAATTTGAAATTGTTGCATCCTCAAATCAAATATTTGAACCATATTTTATCCAAAACCCTTTTATTTCTGAAAGGTTTGTTTTGGACCGGCGAAAATTACATAATCATTCCGGTTTATGCAAAAAAGGTTTGCTGATTAACAGTGATGTTACAGGTTATGCTTTCGGTTTTTGCGTAGGAAAGATATAAAAATCTTAAGTTTCCATTTTGGAATTACAATAATGATTTGGATTAACAGAAAAGCTTTTTCGCGAAATTTTAAGTCGGAATACTTGAAAATGGTAAAACAATGGCTTTTTATTTCCGGTTTGTCAGGAATTTTCTTTAAATTTAGGCTAATTGTTATAAAAGAAGTAAAATGACCGCTGAGATAGATTTTTTTCATTTAGACCTCAGAAAATTTCTGGCGCCTGAATTTGTCTTTGGTGAAAATGCCCGGTTTCAGGCAGCGAGTTATTGTAAGAAACTAGGTGGTCGTAAAGTTTTTCTTGTAACTGATGCGGGACTTCTTAAAACCCGGTGGGTAAATGAAATAGAATCGGGCCTGAACGATCAGAAAATCGAATTTGATGTTTATTCCAAGGTGAGTCCAAACCCTCGCGAGAGTGAGGTTATGGCAGGCGCCGAGGAATACCGCAGAAGTAATTGCAATATTATTTTAGCGCTTGGCGGTGGCAGTGTAATTGATTGTGCTAAAGGTATCGGTATTGTTATTTCTAACCATGGAGATATTAAGCAGTTCGAGGGAGTGGATAACATTGCCCGCCCTATGCCTCCTTTAGTCTGTATCCCTACTACCAGCGGAGCCTCGGCCGATGTGTCCCAATTTGCAATTATTAATAATAAGGAGAAGGGATATAAAATGGCCATTATAAGCAAAGCAGTGGTTCCCGATATCTCACTTATAGATCCTGTTGTACTGACAACTATGGATGATTTTCTTACATCCTGCACAGGCATGGATGCATTATGTCACGCTTTTGAAGCATATGTGTCCAATGCGAGTTCATCGGTAACTGATCTTTTCGCATTGAAGGCCATTAAATTATTAAATGAAAATCTGGTATTATGCCTGAACGACCCACTGAATATCCAAACACGTGGTAAAGTAATGCTTGCCAGTTTGTATGCCGGTCTGGCGTTTTCAAATGCCAGTTTAGGCTGTGTACACGCAATGGCACATAGTCTGGGAGGTTATCTGGATTTGCCACATGGCGAGTGTAATGCTATTTTGCTTCCTCATGTTGTGAATTATAATTTTGATGCTGCAATCGAAAAATACTCGCATATCGCACACGAAATTGGGTGGCCCGGGAATTCTCAAATCTCAGCAAGGGAGTTCCTGTTTGAATATCTCCAAAACCTAAAAAAAGAACTGAGAATATTTTCAACTTTAGGGAAACTTGGAGTAACCGACGAAATAATTCTTCATCTGGCTGAGAAAGCTATAGACGATCCCTGTAATGCAACCAATCCGCGTCCGCCTGAAAAGAAGGATCTGGAAGATATTTACCATGCTGCGTTATAATGGGACAGGGCTGGAAAAAATATCGCGAAAAGATAATCGGACTGGGAGAGAATTCTTCCCATAAAAGTTATTATCCTGAGCTGCAGGATAAAATTGAAGAGCTTGAAACTTCAAAGAAAAATTTGCAGACTATTCTCGATAGTACCAGCGACAGTATTGTAATACACGATGTGGATGGCAAAATTCTTCTTCTGAATAATCAGGCCAAATTGTTCTATAATATTTACGATGATTTTTCAAAATACACCGTATTTGATTTATCTTCCAAATCTCAGGATCTTGATCAGCTTTATCAAATTTGGGAAGGCGTGTTGCAGAGTAAAGGACGGACTCTTGAATGGCTTGCCCGTCCTATTGGCCTGGATTATGAAATTCCGGTTCAGGTATCGCTAAACAGATGTAACTGGTACGGCGAAACAGTGATTGTTGCTGTTGTTAGAGATTTTTCGGAACGTAAAAAGTACGAAAATGAATTGATCAGAGCAAGGAAAAAGGCTGAAGAAAGTGATAGTCTAAAATCGGCTTTTCTGGCTAATCTTTCGCACGAAATCCGAACTCCCATGAACGCTATTGTGGGCTTTTCAACATTATTGAAAGATGAAGGTCTCACGGCCGAAAAGCGCGACAATTATGTTGATATTATTCAAAGCAGCAGTAATCATCTGCTATCCATAATAAACGACATTATTGAAATTTCAAAAATAGACACAAATCAGGTAGTTCCTCACTTTAAACCTGTTAAGTTAAATGCACTGCTGAGTGAAATTTTTCAGATCTTCAGCATGTCATCCGGTGAAACAGGGATTAAACTCGAGCTCTGCAAACCTGCAATGACCTCCGAATTGGATATTATTACCGATGAGGTAAAACTCAGGCAGATATTAATTAACCTTTTAACCAATGCGTTTAAGTTTACCGAAAAGGGTAAAATTGAGTTTGGATATGAGATTCGGGATAAGCTCAGGTTTTACGTTAAAGATACCGGAATTGGAATTAGCGAAAAGTACCACCATGTTGTTTTTGAACGATTCCGGCAGATAGAAAATGACATTTCAATAAATAAAGGTGGCAGCGGTTTGGGGTTGGCAATATCGAAAGCCTACGTTGAAATGCTTGGCGGAAAAATTCATCTCGAATCAGCTGAAAATGCCGGTAGCAAATTCTGGTTTACAATTCCCCTGAAGATTAATCCTGCAAGCAAAGATATCTCCGGCATTCCTGAAGAAGCTCTCAAGTTTGAACAAAAGAAAGCTAAAATTTTAGTTGCCGAAGATGAAGATACCAACTTTTTTCTGCTGTCGGAAATTCTGCGTAAGCATGATTACGAGGTACTCCGTGCTTCCAATGGTAAGGTTGCGCTCGACATTTTGTCGGGTAACCAGAATATTGATCTCGTTTTGATGGATATTAAAATGCCCGTAATGGATGGCTTTAAGTCATTCAACCTTATAAAAAAGCTTTATCCCAAATTACCTGTAATAGCCCAAACAGCCTATACACTGGCTGAAGAAGAGGACCGGATACTTACTGCCGGATTTAACGGGTATATTGCAAAACCTGTTAATAAGGAAAAGTTGCTGAAAGCAATAGCACCTTTTCTTAAGAGAAATAATTAACCTGATTTAGCTTAACTCCTCCTCGCTCAACGCCAAATACAGTAACACCATTTTATTTGCAATTTCTTTGAGTATTACCCGGCAAATATATATTTTCGTAGTTTCAAATTTTGAACGGTTTAGCTAATGGATATGCTCGAAAAAAATGATTCTGTTCGTGATGAACAATTCAGCAGTGAGCCAGCTTCACAGCAGGTTTCTGATGAAAATACGGATGTACACGCTCCTGAGACAAATAGCACGGTTGCTCCCGAAAATGAAGCGCCTGTTGAGGTAAAAGAACCCGATTCTTCTGGCGAAGATTTGCATGATATTTTACATCATGTTGAAAATGAAGAGGAAGAAGAGTTTGATGAGGATCCGGCAAATATACTTGAAAATGCCGCTTACCTGGAAGACGTACATAAGGAAATAGTTGAAGATTATTCTATTCTCACAAAGGAAGAGATTATCAAAACACTCGATTTCCTTTTAAAAAACAAGCCAGTTGAATCAATCAGGCAGAATGTGGAAAGCCTGAAGATTAATTATTATAAAAAGTTGCGTGGTGAGCTGGATAATCTTCGCAAAGCCGCTGAAGAGCGTGGCGAAGATCCCGAAGCTGTTGTGCTGGAACCTGATGAGGCCGAAGAACGTCTGAAGGAACTCCTGAAACAATACCGCGATCTTAAAACTGCCTATAACGAGAAGGTTGAAGCTGAAAAGCATCATAACCTGAAAGAAAAATATAAAATTATTGACGAGATTAAAGAACTCGTTAAAAGCAATGAGTCCATAAACGATACTTTCCAGGTATTCCGCGAACTGCAGAACCGCTGGCGTTCGATAGGTGTCGTGCCTCAGCAGAATCTTAAAGATCTTTGGGAAACATACCATCACTATGTCGAAATCTTTTACGATTTTATCAAGATCAACAAAGAATTGCGCGACCTTGACCTGAAACGTAACCTGGAAGCAAAAATAGCGCTCTGTGAAAAATCAGAGGAACTGTTGCTCGAACCTTCCATTGTAAAGGCTTTTAAAACTTTGCAGAAATTTCATGAGCAATGGCGCGAAATCGGACCTGTTCCTCAGGAAATGAAATCGGAGATATGGGAAAGATTTAAAGCTATTACCTCAAAAATTAATAAGAAGCACCAGGAATACTTTGAAGGTTTGAAAGACAGCCAGAAGAAAAACCTTGAACAGAAAAACCTTCTTTGCGAAAGAGCTGAAGAAATCAATAATATTGAGCTTAAATCGCCTAAGGACTGGGAAAAGTATTACCAGGAAATGGTTGAACTTCAAAAGGTTTGGCGTACTATTGGTTTTGCTCCCAAAAAAGATAATAACAAGATATACAATCGTTTCCGTACAGCCTGTGATAATTTCTTTGCCCGGAAGCGTGAATTTTTCTCTCAAAACAAAGAAGAGCAAACAAATAATCTTCAGCTGAAGACCGATTTATGTGTTCAGGCTGAGTCGCTGAAAGATTCAGTGGAATGGAAAGCTGCCACAGAGGATTTGATTCAGCTCCAGAAAAAGTGGAAAGAAATAGGTCCTGTGCCACGTAAATATTCCGATCAGATCTGGAAACGTTTCCGTGCAGCCTGCGATCATTTCTTTAAACGCAAAGCCGAGCATTTTAACACTATCGATAGTCAGTACGACGATAATCTTAAACTGAAGAAGCAGTTAATTGAAGAAATTTCTTCGTTCAATCCTGACGAAAATCCTGAGGAAAGTTTCCAGAAGCTGAAGGATTTTCAGCGGCGTTGGAGCGAAATTGGATTTGTTCCTATTAAAATGAAGGAGGAAATACAAAATAAATATCGCGAAGCCATCAACAAACAATTCGACAACCTGAAGCTCGACGAAGGGAAGAAGAATATGATGCGGTTTAAGAGCAAAATCGACAACATGTCGTCCAAGCCCAAATCGGATCGCAAGTTGCTGAACGAACGCGATAAGTACCTGAATAAACTCAAACAACTCGAAAACGATATTGTAGTTTGGGAAAATAACATTGGCTTTTTTGCAAAATCGAAGAATGCTGATCAGATGATTGCCGAGGTACGCCAGAAAATTGAAAACAGTAAACAGGAAATAAAGGTTCTCGAGGAAAAGATCCGCATGATAGATAACCTTGATGAATAGTAGTAAGTAAAATCGGAAAACCTTGACAACAACAAAGTACATTTTTATTACCGGAGGTGTTACCTCATCATTAGGTAAAGGTATTATTTCGGCATCGCTGGCTAAATTACTTCAGGCCAGAGGCTATGCAGTAACCATTCAAAAACTTGACCCTTATATCAATGTCGATCCGGGCACACTAAACCCTTACGAGCATGGCGAATGTTATGTAACAGTTGATGGTGCTGAAACGGATCTTGACCTTGGGCATTACGAACGTTTTCTAAGTGTTCCCACTACCCAGGCAAACAACGTAACCACCGGACGCATTTATCAGTCGGTTATTAATAAGGAACGAAGGGGCGATTACCTGGGTAAAACCGTTCAGGTAGTACCTCATATTACCGATGAAATCAAACGCCGCATCAAATTGTTAGGCACACAGCATAAATTTGATGTTGTAATTACTGAAATTGGCGGTACCGTAGGCGATATCGAGTCTTTACCCTATATTGAAGCTGTTCGTCAGCTGAAATATGAATTGGGTTCGTCCAATTCACTCGTAATTCATCTTACGTTGGTTCCTTATCTTGCTGCCACCGGCGAGTTAAAAACAAAACCCACACAGCACTCGGTTAAGGCTCTGCTCGAAAACGGAGTTCAGCCTGATATTCTGGTGTTAAGAACCGAAAAAAGCCTTTCGGACGACATTCGCAAAAAAGTAGGTCTTTTCTGCAACGTTGATGTAAGCTCAGTTATTGAGTCAATCGACGTTTCCACCATTTACGAAGTGCCTTTGGCAATGCAAAAGGAAAAGCTCGATGTAACTGTATTGAAAAAGCTTCAGTTACCCGTAAGCGATGCGCCAAAGCTTACCGAATGGAAGGAATTTTTAAAGAAACTCAAAAACCCTAAACGGGAAGTTACCATTGGCCTTGTAGGTAAATATGTAGAACTGCCCGATGCATATAAGTCAATTATTGAGTCGTTTATTCATGCCGGAGCCCGGAATGAGTGTAAGGTTAATCTTAAGCTCATTCATTCGGAAGAGATTAATGAATCCAATTTCCTGGAAAAACTTGCCCCTTTACAAGGTATTCTGGTAGCTCCCGGTTTTGGAGAACGCGGTATCGAAGGTAAGATTCTTGCCGTGAAATATGCACGCGAAAATGGCATTCCTTATTTTGGAATATGTTTGGGGATGCAGGTTGCTGTTGTGGAATTTGCCCGTAATGTGCTTGGTTTTGCCAATGCCCATTCAACCGAAATGGTGCGTTCTACGCCATATCCTGTTATCGACCTGATGGAGCAACAAAAGGGAGTCACCGAAAAAGGCGGTACCATGCGTTTGGGAGCTTATCCGTGCAATATAAAAGAAAAAACCAAAGTATTCAGCGCTTACGGAAAAATTGAAACGTCGGAAAGACACCGTCACCGTTACGAATTCAATAACGAATATTTATGTGATTTTGAAAAAGCCGGAATGATTGCAGCCGGAATTAACCCCGAGACCAATCTTGTTGAAATTATGGAAAATACCAAACATCCTTGGTTTGTTGGCGTGCAGTTTCATCCTGAATACAGCAGTAATGTTTTGAATCCGCATCCTTTATTTGTGGATTTTGTTAAAGCTGTAATTCAATATTCCGAATCGAAAAAGTAGTTGTAGCTTTTGGAACAGCCTTTAAATTTCTGACAGTCGACTAGTATCAATATAAAAAAGGTGTTTTGAATTCACTATAGATTCAATATCACCTTTTTTTATAGTTTTGCAAAGTTTTAAAATAACAATATAACAATACGAAATGGATAGAAATTCAATTATTGGAATTATACTCATTGCGCTCATTTTTGTTTTCTGG
>JAJYAG010000070.1 GCA_021779665.1 Bacteroidota bacterium
GATAAAGGTTGTATAAAAATTTTCGGTCTCCTCGTGGATAACATATCCTGCCGGATTTCCAACCCTGAAATAACAGGCATCGAAAACTGCCACTTTCCTTAATTTGCAGAACATCATATGAGCAAATTCATGCACAACAATTCCCGGAAACGTCAAAATTGAAATTATTTCACCTGGTATAAACATAATCTTTACTTTTTAGACCACCCGTTCGGGTATTTTTTTGTAAAATCTTCTCTGTCGATTAAATCTCTTGTATCCAGCCTGTAATCTATCAGATTGTAGTACTGTTTCATTTCCTCACTGATACTGTCAAGGGTTTGGGCTTTTTTCATATACTTTACCGATAGACTTTTTGAAGAATCGGCCCCGTTAATTGCATAGAGACACGAGTATGCCGAAGCCACCGAGGCCCAACTCAAAACCTGTGTTGTATCCAGACTTAATTGCTCTCTGGCTGCGAGCAGAAAACCGTTATAATCTTTCTTCTGGTAGCTGGAACTTATCCTGGCTTGCAGTATTAATTTATCTACCGCATAATCGGAAGTTAATCTCGGGCTGCAATATTCAAATTCTGTAAGCGCTTCATCACCCTTATCCTTTGATAATAAGTCAAGGCCATGATAATATCGCGATAAGGTTTTTATATCTTCAACTTCAGGAACTATCGACGCAGCATCCTGCATTAAAGCAAATGCTCCTGCAAAATCCCCTTTTTGCATGGTCTGCCCCAAGTTTGTGATGTCCTTATAGGCCCGGTAATATTTCCAGTTGAAGGCAAATGCAAATACAACAATTAAAAGCGAAAACACCAGAAAAGCTTTAACCCAGTTTGGGAAAGTTCTATTTTTAATGGTTATAAGGCATTCATCGCACACATGGTAATGCGATAGTTTTTTCAACTCCCAGCTTCCAAAGTCTTTCTTGCAAATGAAACATACCGTTGGATCATAATCTTTCTCCGTGGTTTGTCCGTTACTTGAATCTTTGTTCTGAAATTGGGACTTGAAGCATTCTCCGCAGTAAATGTCGCCATTCACCTTCAGCGTATCATTCATGGGAAAAGTGTTGGCACATTTGTTACAAACTACATTTTTCATAGTCAGGCATTGGTTTCTGAAACCCCAAAAGGGTTTGGTAGATAGATCAAGGTTTTGTAGCTCAATAGTACTTTTCTGTTGTCGGTTCAAAAAGGCAGTTTAAACAGTTCAACCGATTAGCACCGGATTATCCGCTACTAAAATAGCTGTTTCACTGAAATGGCCAAATATTTTTGGCAAATTCTATTTAAACACATCCAATACAAACAAATTTGTACCATCACTGCGCGAAAATAAATGCAGGTTTGCCTGGCAATAGCGTTTCTATGATCATTTCATTCCCAAACGATCAGGAATTTCAATGCATCAATCCTAAAAATTGTAATGGATTCGTTGAGTTAGGAATCAACATATTCTCCTTCCCAAATCCAAAATTATAGAGCCCCGTCCAATGAATTACCAATTTTCCTTTCTCCACAATAACAATGCAATAAAATCCTCTGATTTATAAAATATTCTGAAGAACAAACAAATTAGTCATACGTTACTTTAACAACTACACGCCTTCAAAACGTTAGTGAAAGAAACCTTTATCTACTTCTGCTTACCCTTAAAATAAATACTATGAAAAGAAAAGTTGTTAAAATTTCTGTTACAGTAATTGTGATTTTAATGAGTTTGGTGGTCATTGGTCTGGCCTATCTTAAACTTGCCCTGCCCAATGTTGGAGAGGCTCCCAAAATGACAATCGAAATCACACCCGAAAAAATTGAACATGGCCGATACCTTGCCAATCATGTAATGGTTTGTCTGGATTGCCATTCTCAACGCGATTGGTCAAAGTTTTCCGGGCCTATGATCCTCAATACAGAAGGAATGGGCGGAGAAATTTTCGATCAAAAATTTGGATTCCCCGGCAGGTATATTTCTTCTAACATCACTCCGTATAATCTGGCATCCTGGAGCGATGGCGAGATTTTTCGGGCACTTACTTCGGGCGTCTCTAAAAACGGTAAAGCTTTATTTCCTGTAATGCCTTACCACAGTTTTGGCAGGCTCGACCGGGAAGATATAGAAGCTGTGATTGCTTACATTCGCACCCTCAAACCCGTTCAATCCAATCCGGAGGTTTCTGCTTCTGACTTTCCTATGAATTTTATTATTAATACTATCCCTGTAAAAGCAACCCTTGCTGCCAGACCAAACAGTGATAATCTGGTGGAATATGGTAAGTATATGGTAACCGCGGCCGCATGTTTCGATTGTCACACAAGGCAGGTGCAAGGTAAATTTGTGGGAGAACCTTTTGCCGGTGGAATGGAATTTCCCCTGGCCGATGGCTCTCTGGTGCGGTCAACAAATATAACTCCTCATCAAACAGGTATTGGGGCATGGGATGAAAACCAGTTTATCCAACGTTTTAAGGCGTTTGCTGACAGCAATTATGTTGCTCCAACGGTAAAAGCAGGCGAGTTTCAAACGTTAATGCCCTGGACCATGTATGCAAAAATGAAGGAATCGGATCTCAAAGCCATTTTTGCATATCTTCGCACCTTAACACCGGTGGATAACACGGTTGAAAGATTTGTGAGTTCGGATAAGAGAATGCTTTCAGAAAATTAATGAAATAAACCCTTTCAATTAGCCTTTGAATTTTTCGAAAATTTCGGTCAATTCAAAGGCTAAGTTTTACCCGGTAATTGCTCCTGGTGCTATAAATAAACCACCTCAGGCAATTTATCTTATTGATTATTATTCGTAAACATAGGTATAAACCCTCTTGTGTGGCTGTGGGTTGGGCGTAACAATACACGATCCGCCCGGGAATTCGGTAACTTCCTTTCGGATAAGTCTCTTCTCCTTGTCATAGTTATATAGAACCTCCTGATAGTTTTCGGTTTCTTTTATCAATAGCCCGTTATGATATATACAGATCTTGATAGAGGTATTCCCGAACGGATCGTAACGATAATGAATTTTTTCATTCCCAGTATAAAATATTGAATCGGTCAGGTGTTTATCCGAACCATCCGAATTTGTCGACCAAATGCTTACCAGCGAGTCTCTCATGTCATAACCAAATTCCTCAGTTCCGGTCCACATGATTATGTTTTTCCCAGGCTTTTGATTTGAAGTGGCCTTGGTACGGATAAGCAAATTGCGCGAATTATACACGTATGTGTAGTCCACCGTATCACCAATACTCATTCCTGAGGACCTTGAAGATATTTTCAGTCCCAGTTTATTATAGTCATAGGTCGAAAAGACAGCTGGCATATCTTTTCGCTCGGGAATAAAACCCCGCATGCTTACCAGCCTGTTGAGCGAGTCGTAGAAATACCTGTAAATACGTGCTGTTAATCCGTTTCCCAGATAATATACTTTCTCCAAGCTTTTTCCGGAGGAGTCGTATCTTTCGGACTCGCACAACCATTTAGATCCATCATTTTCCTGTAAAAAAGTTTTCTTCACCAATGTGGGACTATCTTTTACATTGCAATGGCAACATGCAGACATAAATACAGGAAACAGGATTACATAAAGCAGGTGTTTCATATAAACAGGACTTAACTATTGACGGTTGCTACAGTCCAAAAGTAAAGCCGACACCAAACATCAGGCCGCCGGGCCTAACAATGTTCATAACCTGATTGGAAGTGGGGGAAAGAATTTGGCCGCTGCTTACTTTCCATGGCTTGTTCTGGATCGCCTTAGCGTATCCTGTTTCCAGGTAGAAACTATTTTTTCTTCCAAGCCGCCAGCTACGGGCCAGGGTGAAGTTAATTGTACCAGTAGGCAGGTAGTCGAGGGTTACTTTCTCTTTGTCCCCGCTATTTACTTCCATATCCAATTTCATATCAGCTATTCCGGAGTAATATGAATAGCTCAAACCATAATTCCATCCACGGCGATAATCCTTATGGCCATTAATACCAAAGGTAAATCTGTATCCCCATGCTCCTATGCCTGCAGCACCGCGTAAAGCCACATGATCAGTAACGTTAATGGTACCTGAAAGACCCAGGATTCCGGTAAAGCTATTAACACCAGCACCTACACCCACATAAAATTTCGGAAGTGGCTCGATAGAAGAATTGTCATCGGCCTGACCCATTAACGGAAGAGAAGACAGCAAACATACTAATGTAAGAATGATTGCTCTCATAAAGTTGGCTATTTGTTTCATTGGTTTGAATTTGTGGGGCTAAGATATATATATATTTCGATATCTTTTCTGAGCACACTCATATAAAAGTTTTCCATTCTATGCACTCAATACTTATTATCTTTTCTTTTTACCTGTTTGGTGACTTGCTGTAGTATCCGCCACATTATTAGCCTTGTATAAAAGATCTGTGATATACCTACAGCCTCTCCTCCATCGCCTTCATCACCTTTAGCATATCCTTATGCTTGTAAATACCATCATCGGAAAGATGTGGGTTGGCATCGGCAATTTTAAAGTCTACGGTGTCGATCATGTACGAACAGGTGTCGGAAATATGTTTGGGGCTACCATCCTTTAAATAACGGAGCAGTTCTAAAACAGCACCTGCAGCATTCAAAGCATACGATACTTCTATTTCCAAATAATCTTCGGTATCAGGAACTATAGGTTCCAGTTTTTCAATCCACCCGGAGAGGGTTTTTTCGTCTGCTTTGCCGTCCGGTTTTTCACAGAATTCAATGGCATCTTTCAGAAGATTGGGATCGCCAGACTTATTTTTACCTGCAAAGTTGCTGTAATCGGGGTAAAGTTCATGACAAACAAACAGTCCGAGCGCTATGCGTTTCTCGTGACTGGCAGCTGCTATAAGTTTATCCAGCTTATCGAAGAAATTGAGGTATGCCTGCATGTGTTTTACATTATGGTTCTTACGACTTACTACTTACGACTAAAAACTAGTTCCTGATTTTTGTCATATATTTTTGCGTAACTGTTTTAAAAGTATGAATTTTTCATTTACTTTGTTTCCGCAAAAAAACAAATGATGATGTTTCAAACATTAAACAACCACCCTCGTAGCAGGCGCAAATTCAGCTCCTGTTGAAGGTTTTTTGTTTAATAATGATAGAAATATTATGAAAACTTGCCTTCACCAGCAGGTTTTTTTTGTTTCAAACAGTAACATGAACGAATTAAAATTGGAACTATAAATTAATAATTTACACCGACCTTCCCCCCTCTCCCGCGGGAGAGGGGCAGGGGGTGAGGCTTAACTCAAATATCATGAAAGAAAAAGTTGTTTTAGCATTCAGTGGCGGTTTGGATACATCGTATTGCGCCAAATACCTGAGCGAGGAAAAGGGACTGGAAGTCCACTCGGCAATCGTGAACACCGGCGGTTTCTCACCCGACGAGATCCGTGAAATTGAAGCTAAGGCATACAGGCTGGGCGTGTCGACCCACAAAACACTCGATGTCACCAATGACTATTACAACCAGTGTATCAAATATCTAATTTTCGGGAACATTCTCAAGAATAACACCTATCCGCTTTCGGTAAGCTCCGAACGTGTTTTCCAGGCAATCGCCATTGCCAAATATGCACGTGAAATTGGCGCTACCCACATTGCCCACGGCAGTACCGGTGCCGGTAACGACCAGGTGCGTTTCGACCTTGCTTTTCATATCCTGTGTCCCGAAGTGCAGATCATCACTCCCATCCGCGACATGAAACTCTCGCGTGAAGCGGAAATAGAATACCTCAAGAGCAAAGGCGTGGTGGCCGACTGGACAAAGACAACCTATTCCATCAACAAAGGCCTCTGGGGAACCAGTGTAGGCGGAAAAGAAACACTTTCGTCCAATTTACCTTTGCCGGAACAGGCTTATCCGACACAACTTCAGAATAAAGGAGAAGAAACCCTCACCCTCGAATTTGTAAAAGGTGAAGTGAAAGGCGTAAATGGCAAAAAGTTTGGAAACCCGGTGGAAGCTTTCCGCGAAATCGAAAAAATTGCCGGTCCTTATGCCATTGGCCGCGATATTCATGTAGGCGATACCATCATCGGCATCAAAGGCCGTGTTGGTTTTGAAGCTGCATCGCCGCTCATCATCATCAAAGCCCACCACCTGCTCGAAAAACATACCCTTACCAAATGGCAGCTTTACTGGAAAGAGCAGCTCGCGAACTGGTACGGCATGTTTGTACACGAATCGCAGTTCCTCGAACCCGTGATGCGCAACATGGAGAAATTCCTCGACGACACCCAGGAAAATGTAACCGGTAAAGTATTTGTGAAGCTGATGCCTTATCGCTTCGAAACCCTCGGCATCGAATCGGAACACGACTTGATGAACGCTAAATTCGCCAAATATGGTGAAGAAAACACCGCCTTCAGCGGCGAAGATGTAAAAGGATTTACAAAAATCCTGGCAAACCAGATGAAGATATATTTTGCTATAAATGAGAAGAAGTAGTTAGTAATTATTGAAAGTAAATGAAATCCTGAGCTTACCTCATCCTAAATCCTTCTCCTCAAGGAGAAGGACTTTGAATACAGGCAATATCTGCTCCCCTCGCCTTCAGGAGAGGGGTTGGGGGTGAGGCGATCCGGATCCGACTTACGACTATGTATAAAAAACTCACCATAAAAATAGGCTCCAATGTGCTCACTGATGCTAACGGGATGCCGGATGAATCGCGGATAGCACATCTCGTGGATCAGATGGCTTACCTGCGGAAGAAAGGTGTGAACATTCTGCTGGTTTCGTCCGGGGCAGTAGCATCGGGGAAAAAGATTGTGGATTGTCCCAAGCGGAACGATCCCGTTTCGTGCCGGCAGCTTTGGGCATCTGTAGGTCAGGTAAAGCTCATCCAGAAGTATTCGGAGCTGTTTGCCAAACACGGCATGCTCTGCTCGCAGGTGCTTGTCACCAAGGAAGACTTTCGCGACCGGCAGCATTTTCTGAATATCCGCAACTGTCTGCACACGTTGCTGGAACACGATATTCTGCCCATCATCAACGAAAACGATGTGGTATCGGTCACCGAGCTGATGTTTACCGACAACGACGAACTGGCCAGCCTCATCACCTCCATGATGAATGCCCAGGCGATGGTCATCCTCAGCAATGTCGACGGTATTTACAATGGCGACCCCAAGGACAAGGACTCGAAAGTGATCCCGGTAATTGAAGACGACCTCACCAATGTTGCGAAGTATATTTCAACTACAAAATCGAACTTCGGACGCGGCGGAATGATCACCAAATTCTCTATGGCCAAGAAGGTTGCAGGGTCGGGAACCCCCGTACATCTTGCAAACGGAAGCAGGGAGAATATACTCATTGATATTGTCGAAAACAACCCTTCGCTGGTGCAGACTTATTTTAAGCCGGGCAGAAAAGCCTCACCTGTAAAAAAATGGCTGGCCTATTCCGAGGCTTCGGTGAAGGGCGAGATCCATATCAATGCCGGAGCAAAGGAGTCCCTTACAAGCAGCAAGGCAAACAGTTTATTGCCGGTAGGTGTTATTAAGATCAATGGCGAATTCTTAAAGGGCGACCTGGTGAAGATTATCGACGCTGAAGGAAAAAACATCGGCATCGGGAAAACCCAGTACAACTCAGAGACTGCACTCAAAAAGATGGGCCAGAAAAATCAGAAACCCATTATTCATTACGATTACCTGTATCTCAAAAACTGATAAGCTATGGATCTTACCCCGACTTTCAGGAATGTAAAGGAAGCAAGCCGTACACTGGTGAGCGTGGACGAAAGCACCATCAACCAGCTACTGCTGAAGATTGCCTTTGAGGCAGAGAAGCAGACGGCTTTCATTCTCTCGGAAAATAAAAAGGATCTCGACCGGATGGATCCTGCCGATCCCAAATACGACCGGCTGAAACTGACCGAAGAACGGATCAAAGGCATCGCCGGAGATATACGCAATGTAGCTTCTTTACCGTCTCCGCTTGGAAAAGTTCTGGATGAAGTGGTACGTCCCAACGGTTTAAAGATTCAGAAAGTGTCCTTCCCCATGGGTGTGATTGGTATTGTTTACGAAGCCCGTCCCAACGTCACTTTCGATGTTTTCTCCCTCTGCCTGAAAGCAGGTAATGCCTGTATTCTGAAAGGAGGAAGCGATGCGCAATATTCCAATGAAGCCATTGTGAAGCTTATCAAAGAAGCCATTGCCACTGCAGGATTGAACACCGATATCCTTGTCCTGCTCCCGCCCGACCGCGAAACAGTGAAAGACCTGCTCGAAGCAAGGGAGTACGTGGATATTATCATTCCACGGGGAAGTCAGGGATTGATTGATTTTGTGGTACAAAATTCCAAAATACCTGTAATCGAAACTGGCGCCGGCATTGTGCATACCTATTTCGATGAGTTTGGTGATCTCGAAAAAGGAAAATCCATCGTTTACAATGCCAAAACCCGAAGGGTAAGCGTTTGTAACGCCCTCGACTGTCTGGTAGTGCATAAGAACAGGCTGAACGATCTTCCAAAACTGACTGAAAAGCTGGCCGAGAAAAATGTATTGATTTATGCAGATGATGAAGCAAAAAAGACATTATCGGGCAAATACCCCGATGCCTTGCTGAAACCTGCCGATGAAAAATCGTACGGGACGGAGTTTCTTTCCTATACCATGTCAGTCAAAACTGTAGATGGCTTTGAAGAAGCGCTGGAACATATTTATAAATACAGCTCGAAGCACAGCGAAGCCATCATCAGCGAAAACGAAAAGCGCATACATGAGTTTATGCAACGTGTGGATGCCGCCGCCGTGTATGCCAACACCTCCACCGCCTTTACCGACGGAGCCCAGTTTGGCCTCGGCGCCGAAATCGGCATCAGCACTCAGAAGCTCCACGCCCGCGGCCCCATGGCATTGCAGGAGCTCACAACGTATAAGTGGCTGGTAAGAGGGGAAGGACAGGTGAGGGAGTAGGAAGTAGGAAGTAGGAAGTCGTAAGTCGTAAGTCGTAAGACTAATACAGGGAGATAGTCAAAGTTGTTGTAATTTGTATCACAAAATTCAACCATAAAACTTTTTACACATGAACAATTACAAGGAATTGAAGGTTTGGCAAAAGAGTGTTGAACTTTCGACTAAAATCTATCAGATTACGACTGGATTTCCGAAGGATGAACTATATGGACTTACTTCTCAATTAAGAAGAACTGCTGTTTCGGTGCCTTCCAATATTGCTGAAGGTTCCGGAAGAGGATCAAATAAGGATTTTTCACATTTCTTGAGCATTGGCTTGGGTTCTGCATTCGAACTTGAAACCCAGGTAATCATTGCTGGAAAACTTCAGATGGTTAAACAGGATGATGCAACGGAAATTATAAATGAAGTTAATGAAATTCAAAAGATGATCAGAGGACTTCAGAAAGCGATAAAATAGTAGTAAGTAGTAAGTCGTAAGTAGTAAGACTAATGCACGAAATTTTTTTATTTACTTAGGACTAATATCTTACGACTTTTAATAATAACGTGTAGGATTTTGTATTGTCTTGCGACTTACGACTAGAATCTTACGACTAATTTTAATAATTTAAGTCTTACGACTTACGACTAAAATCTTACGACTAAAATGAAACATTTCACCTCCATCCACGATGTGGCCGATCTGAAACAGCTTCTGAAAGAGGCTTTCGAGATCAAGAAGAATCCGTATGCGCTTGAGCACCTGGGTAAGCATAAAACTGCGTGTTTACTGTTTTTCAACTCCAGTCTGCGCACAAGGCTTAGCACCCAGAAAGCAGCGATGAACCTGGGCATGAACTGTATTGTTTTCGATATCAACGAAGAAGGCTGGAAAATCGAAACCGAATACGGTGTGATTATGGATGGTGACAAGGCCGAGCATATCAAGGAAGCCGCCGGTGTAATCGGCCGCTATGCCGATGTGATTGGCATCCGTTCCTTTGCATCGCTCAAGGATAAGCAAAAGGATTACTCCGAACATGTGATCAGTCAGTTTATCCAATATGCCGGAGTACCCATCTTCAGCATGGAAGCAGCTACCGGTCACCCGTTGCAGAGCTTTGCCGATGTAATCACCATCGAAGAATATAAAAAGAAAGAACGCCCGAAAGTGGTGCTTACCTGGGCACCGCATCCAAAAGCTTTGCCACAGGCAGTGCCCAACTCGTTTATCGAATGGACCGTGGCAGCTGACTATGAAGTTGTGGTAACACATCCCAAAGGCTACGAACTCGATGCAAAGTTTATGAAAGGTGCAAAGCTTGAATATAATCAGCAAAAAGCTTTTGAAGGAGCCGATTTCATCTATGCCAAAAACTGGTCGAGCTACACCGAATACGGGCAGATACTCTCGAAAGACCGTGCCTGGACAGTGGACTCCGCCAAAATGGCTCTGACGAACGATGCCAAGTTTATGCATTGCCTGCCCGTGCGCCGCAATATGATCGTAACCGATGAGGTAATCGACAGTCCCAACTCCATCGTGGTCCAGGAAGCCGAAAACCGCGTTTACTCAGCACAAACGGTGATTAAGAAGTTGCTGGGGCAGTAAAACTATGGATTTTTCTCTCTGTGGTTCTCTTTGCCTTCTCGGTGGTCCTCCGTGTAACTTAGGTTTCACAGAGAACCACAGAGGGTACACAGAGTTGCACAGTGCTTAATACAATATCTTATCAAAATTAGCAGGCTTTACAAACGCGCACTATTCTAATCTGTTAAATACTTTAGGAAGTTTTAAGTCTGGAATTTTCTTCAAAAGCTTTGTATGAATAATAATGCGTAATTTTGAAAAAAAAACCATGTTAGCTCAAAAGTTTGAAACTAAAATATTGAAAGACGGAATTATTAAATTACCGGATGAATCAATGTTTAAGAAAGACACTGAAGTAGAAGTGATAGTCCTTGAAAAAATAAGAAATAAAAAGAAAGGGCCCAAAAAATCTAAAAAGTTAACTCCCGTTGCTTTTTATAAAAAATGGGAAGGTTCTCTTTCCCAAGTTGAGGACAATTACCGGGACTATATTGAAAATAAGAATAAGTAATGAAAGTTTTACTTGACTCAAATATACTTCTTGATATTGCGCTAAAAAGAGAGCCATTCGCCAAAGAAGCTTTTGATATATTTTCATTAATTCAAAGGAATAAAATCCAGGGATTTGTAAGTGCTTTAACAGTTAGTCACCTTCATTATATTATAAATAAGAACCTTTCCCGATCGAAAGCCGATGAATTTGTTAAAGATGTTTTAACCATATTTGATGTAGCCCCGGTTGATAAGGAAATTTTAGTCAATGCCATTGAAATGAATTTGCCTGATTTTGAAGATGCCATCCAGCTAAATTCTGCCAAAAAAGTTTCCTTAAATGTGATCATCACCCGTAATAAAAAGGATTTTCAATCATCTGAAATACCAACCCTGACCCCGGTTGAATTCTTAAAAAACTATTTATCGGCTAAAGGTAAATTCAAATAGAAGATAATTACAAATGCTCCATACCCCCAAAGCCATTCACCTGCTTCAACAGCTGATCGCCACTCCTTCCCTGAGTAGGGAGGAAGACAAGACGGCATCGCTGATTTTTGATTTTCTACAAAAAGAAGATGCTTCGCCTCAACGGAAACTCAACAATGTTTGGGCATCATCCATCATTTCGGAGAAGCTGCCGACCATTCTGCTGAACTCACATCACGATACTGTCAAACCTTCTTCCTCGTGGACGCTTGATCCTTTTCAACCTTTGGAAAAAAATGGCAAGCTCTATGGCTTGGGCAGTAACGACGCGGGAGGAGCGCTGGTTTCGCTGATTGCCACCTATCTTGCACTGAAAGATGATCCTGATCGTCCCTACAACCTCATTATCGCAGCAACTGCCGAAGAGGAAGTTTCGGGAAAGAATGGCGTGGAGAGTATTCTGCCTGAACTTGGAAAATTAGACCTCGCCATTGTGGGCGAACCTACTCAAATGCAGATGGCCGTTGCCGAAAAAGGTCTGATGGTGCTCGACTGCAAAGCATCGGGCGTTTCGGGTCATGCAGCGCGTAATGAGGGCGTAAATGCCATTTACAAAGCCATGCAGGACATAGAATGGTTCAGAACATTTGAGTTCAAACTTAAATCGGAACTGCTGGGACCTGTAAAGATGAGCGTAACCCAGATTAATGCCGGCACGCAGCACAATGTGGTTCCCGATGCCTGCACCTTTGTGGTGGATGTCCGCACCAACGAATATTACCGCAACGAGAAAGCGCTGCAGGTAATACAAAAACATGTAAAATCAGAGGTTGTGCCTCGCTCAACCCGCATCAATTCATCGTTGATCCCTTTGGAGCATCCGCTGGTGCAGAAAGGTTCAGCACTCGGACTTACCTATTACGGCTCCCCGACCACTTCAGATCAGGCGCTGATACCATGTACTTCCATCAAAATTGGTCCCGGCGACTCGGCTCGTTCACACACTGCTGATGAGTTTATTTATCTGGAAGAACTGGAAAAGGGAATTGAAACGTACATAAAGTTGTTGACCGGACTCAAAATATAAGGGAAATCATAATTTTGTCCGATAAAATATCTGTTAAAGAAGGTAAATAAGTATATCAATGAAACTCTGGGACAAAGGAATAGAAGTTAACAAAGCCATCGAAGCATTTACCGTAGGTCGCGACCGCGACATGGATCTTTACCTCGCCGAATTTGATGTGCTGGGTACCATGGCACATATTACCATGCTTGAGAGCATCGGATTAATTGAAAAATCAGAATTGCCTGTTCTGCTTGGCGAGCTTAAAAATATATATCATCAGATTCAACGGGGAGACTTCAGCATTGAGGCCGATGTGGAAGATGTTCATTCCCAGGTAGAGCTTATGCTTACCCGCAAGCTGGACGACATGGGCAAAAAAGTCCATAGCGGCAGATC
Source organism: Bacteroidota bacterium (assembly GCA_021779665.1). Lineage (GTDB taxonomy): Bacteria > Bacteroidota > Bacteroidia > Bacteroidales > JAAUTT01 > JAAUTT01. The sequence continues at coordinate 12,908 of JAJYAG010000070.1, forward strand.
GCGCAACGATCAGGTACTGGTCGACAGCAAACTTTTTCTCCGCAGCGAAATCAAGGCAATTGTCGAAAATGTAAAAGCGCTTTTTGAAAAACTGCTGGAGCAAAGCGAAAAATATAAAAATGTGCTGATGCCCGGCTACACACACCTGCAGGTAGCCATGCCTTCTTCCTTTGGATTATGGTTCGGCGCCTATGCCGAAAGTCTGAAAGATGACCTGCACCTGCTTTATGCCGCCTGGAAAGGAGCCAATCAAAACCCGCTCGGATCGGCGGCAGGATATGGCTCTTCGTTCCCGCTTAACCGGCAAATGACAACCGACCTGCTTGGCTTCGACAACCTCAGCTACAACGTTGTTTATGCACAGATGGGCCGCGGGAAAACCGAAAAAACTGTGGCTTTTGCCATGAGCTCGGTAGCAGCAACATTGTCGCGCATGGCTTACGATCTCTGCATGTACATGAGCCAGAACTTTGCTTTTGTGGGACTTCCCGACGAACTAACAACCGGCTCGAGCATTATGCCCCATAAGAAAAATCCGGATGTATTCGAGCTTACCCGCGCCAAATGCAATAAGATTCAAGCACTGCCTTATGAGCTTACAATGCTCACAAATAATCTTCCTTCAGGATATTTCCGCGATATGCAGATCCTTAAAGAATCACTCTTTCCTGCTTTTTCACAGTTGAACGACTGCCTGGAGATTATGACTTTTATGGTCGACAAGCTTAAAATTAACCACGATATCCTCAACGATCCCAAGTACAAATACCTGTTCAGTGTTGAAGAAGTGAACAAACTTGTTTTACAGGGAATTCCTTTCCGGGACGCTTATAAAAAAGTTGGCATTGAAATCAACCAAGGGAAATTCGATCCCGATAAAACAGTTTCTCATTCACATGAAGGCAGCATAGGGAACCTTTGTACAGGAGAAATAAAAACGCTGTTCAATTCAACATATGCTCAGTTTAACTTTGAGAAATTCGAATCGGCTATAAAATCCCTGCTTGAAAAATAGATAACTCACTTCACATCGTTTGCATTGAGGAATTTTACAAGCTCAACAACGTCTTCAGTTTTCCTGAAATCAGTTTTGTGTTCGTTTACAAAATTCTGAATCTGAACTTTTTTATCGGGAAGGATCTTACCTAATTGCTTTTCGTTTATAAAATTGCGGAATTTGCCTTTTAAGTTAATCCAATACAAAGTGGCATCCTTGGTTGTATAACTATCGGGCAGTTTTAACTTATATATGTTACCTCCACTGGATAAACTGGCAATAGATGTAACAGCCGAGGTTTGAGTAGTTCCCCCGTAAGCTGCCGGCTTTCCCCCTTCGATCAAAGTCTTTCGGTGCTGAATTAGCAATTGGATATCCCCATGGGTGGCTAACTCATAAAATTTTCTGTTAACAGGAATAAAAATTCTTTTGTTAAGGTAGATAGAATCTATAGTTTCAGGTTTATCTAAGGCAAGATTAACATTGTTCTGTGTGAAAATCATTTCTTCGGTTACAGTATTGTAGTTCATGTCGGCATACTGATAGCCGCCTAATTTCATTTTTACAACTGCTTTGCCAAAAGCCGGGAAAAGGTAATGGGGTGGAACTGTTTCAACTGTAGACTGGGCAAAGAGTAATGTTGGTAAAAGAAAAAGAAAAATCAGATTAAGTTTTTTCATATTGGGTAGTTAAAAGTTTGGGAACTAGAAATATCAATAATCGTGCCTGTTGATTTAGTTTGAACTACCCTAAATTAAAGGAACTCTCGTATCTTATTAACTATTTTTGTTTTTATTCTTTTTTAAGTGTTGCAAAACATATATTTTTACGGCCTGGATAAAAAGGTGTAATTTTAGCAAATTATTAAGGAAGAAATAAATGGATAAAAGCGTAAAGAAAGTAGTAGTGCTGGGATCCGGGGCACTTAAAATTGGTGAGGCTGGTGAGTTCGATTATTCCGGTTCTCAGGCTTTAAAAGCATTAAAAGAAGAAGGTGTTTATACAGTTCTGATTAACCCCAATATTGCAACAGTTCAAACAACCGAAGGTATAGCCGATAAGATCTACTTTCTGCCGGTAACTCCTTATTTTGTTGAAAAGGTTATTGCAAAAGAAAAACCCGACGGCATTCTGTTATCGTTTGGGGGGCAAACTGCCTTAAACTGCGGTATTGCTTTATTCAAAGCCAATATTTTCGAGAAATATAATGTTCGCGTTTTAGGTACCCCAATCCAGGCAATTATGGATACCGAGGACCGCGATCTGTTTGTAAACAAGCTTAACGAAATAAATGTAAAAACAGCCCGCAGCGTTGCGGCCTCCTCTCTGGAAGATGCTGTTGCAGCGGCTAACAAACTTGGATATCCACTTATCGTAAGAGCTGCCTATGCACTGGGTGGGTTAGGAAGCGGATTCTGCTCCAACGAGGATGAGCTTCGCAAACTGGTTTCGAAGGCTTTTGCTTACAGTAACCAGGTTTTGGTTGAAGAATCGCTCAAAGGCTGGAAAGAAATCGAATACGAAGTTGTTCGCGACTGTTACGATAACTGTATCACGGTTTGTAACATGGAGAACTTCGACCCGCTGGGAATTCACACCGGAGAAAGTATCGTGGTTGCTCCCTCACAAACGCTGAGCAACAGCGAATATCATAAATTACGCCGTTTATCCATTCAAATTATCCGTCACATCGGTATCGTGGGCGAATGTAATGTTCAGTATGCTCTTGATCCTCATTCGGAAGATTACCGTGTTATCGAGGTGAATGCACGTCTGTCGCGTTCGTCGGCTTTGGCTTCGAAAGCTACTGGTTATCCTCTTGCTTTTGTTGCCGCTAAACTGGCGCTGAGCTACGGATTACCCGAACTTAAAAACTCAATTACCAAAACCACTTCGGCCTTCTTTGAACCTGCGCTCGACTATATCGTTTGTAAGATTCCCCGCTGGGATTTGAATAAATTCGTGGGAGTTTCCAAAGAAATCGGTTCTTCGATGAAGAGTGTGGGCGAGGTGATGTCCATTGGCCGTTCGTTCGAAGAAGCAATTCAGAAGGGCCTCCGTATGATTGGCCAGGGCATGCATGGCTTTACTGGCAATAAGGATCTTAAATTTGCCGACATCGACAAAGAGCTCTCCAACCCGACTGACATGCGAATCTTTGTGATCGCCAATGCCTTCGAAAGAGGTTATTCGGTTGACAGGATTCACGATCTCACAAAAATTGACAAATGGTTCCTTATCAAGCTGCATAATATTTTCAGCCTGAAAAAAGAACTCGAAAAATATAACACGCTCGACGAGCTTCCCACCGAACAGTTGCAGCATGCCAAACAGATGGGCTTCTCCGATTTCCAGATTGCCCGTTTTGTGCTGAAAGGCGACAACGACCACATGGAAGATTACCTGCTTAACGTTCGCAAGCACCGCAAAAACAAAGGAATTGTGCCGTTTGTTAAGCAGATCGATACCCTTGCCGCTGAATATCCGGCACAGACCAATTACCTGTACCTCACTTACAACGCCAGCGAACACGATGTTGATTTCGCCCACGATAACAAGTCGGTGATCGTACTAGGTTCCGGCGCTTACCGTATCGGTAGTTCCGTAGAGTTCGACTGGTGCGGCGTTAGTGCTTTAAATACAATCAAGCAGCAGGGTTACCGTTCGGTGATGATCAACTTCAATCCCGAAACGGTAAGTACCGACTACGATGTTTGCGACCGCCTGTTCTTCGATGAACTTTCGCTCGAACGCGTACTCGACATTGTTGAACTCGAAGCTCCCAAAGGAGTAATTATATCCACAGGAGGGCAGATCCCGAACAACCTGGCGATTCGTCTTTTCAACCAGCATGTTCCTATACTTGGAACATCACCGCTCTCGATCGACCGTGCTGAAGACCGCCACAAGTTCTCGATGATGTGCGATAACCTGCGGATCGACCAGCCACGCTGGAAAGAGCTTACCACCATCGAAGACATTTATGATTTTATCGACGAAGTTGGTTTCCCGGTGCTGATCCGTCCTTCATATGTACTTTCGGGTGCTGCCATGAACGTGGTTTCGAACCGTGAAGAATTGAAGCACTTCCTCGAACTTGCCGCCAATGTTTCGAAACGCTATCCTGTTGTAGTTTCTGAGTTCATTCAGAACGCCAAGGAAATAGAAGTTGACGCTGTAGCCCGCGATGGAGAGATTATGGCATACGCAATTTCGGAACATATCGAATTTGCCGGCGTTCACAGTGGTGATGCCACCATGGTTTTCCCTCCACAGAAAATCTATTTCGAAACTGTTCGCCGTATCAAGAAAATTACCGTTAAAATTGCCAAAGAACTCAATATTTCAGGGCCTTTCAACATTCAGTTCCTTGCCAAGGACAACGATATCAAAGTAATTGAATGTAACCTTCGCGCTTCGAGATCGATGCCTTTCGTTTCAAAAGTTCTGAAGGCAAACCTGATCGACCTGGCAACAAGAATTATGCTTGGAGCTCCAGCCGAAAAACTCGATAAATCAATTTTCGAAATAGATTACATCGGTGTGAAAGCACCACAGTTCTCGTTCCACCGTTTGTTAAAAGCCGACCCGGTTCTCGGTGTTGAAATGGCTTCGACCGGTGAAGTTGGTTGCATTGGCGACGACTATTACGAAGTTCTTCTGAAATCGATGTTATCAGTAGGTTATAGTGTGCCAAAGAAAAACATTCTCCTTTCGACAGGTACTGCCCGCGATAAAGTTGAATTGCTCAACAGCGCCCGCTTACTGGTAGAAAAGGGTTACAATATTTATGCGACCAAAGGCTCTGCTGAATTCCTCCGCACCAATGGCGTTGAAGTAACAGCACTCCACTGGCCCGATGAGGACAAGGAACCCAATACACTCGATTACATCCGTCAGAAGAAAATCGACCTTGTTATCAATATCCCGAAAAACCTCTCGAAACAGGAGTTAAACAACGACTATACCATCCGCCGCAGCGCAGTGGATTACAATATTCCGCTCATCACCAACGCCCGCCTTGCAAGTGCTTTCCTTATAGCAATCTGCAAACGCGATATGGAAGATATTAAGATTAAGAGCTGGGACGAATATTAGGAAGAGCTTTTAGTCGATAGACGATTGTCCATAATGCTGAATATAAGATAGCTTTTAGTCGATAGACGATAGTCCATAGTTAATACAGAAGTATTTTCTATGGACTTTTGCTTATGATGATCATGTATTGACCATCGACTATTGACCATGGCCCATCGACTAATTTTACACCTCAAACACCTCAATCTTCTTCCATTCAATTAACCGTATTTTACGGAACAAGAACCAGCAAATAAATCCTAACAAAGGGATTACCAGAAGAAAGCTTATGTGAAAATACAGGAATAAGTAATGAATTCCTGAGACTGCTGCGGATACCGGAAGCAGAACCATGGAAACAAGCATGTTGGCATTATTGGTTTTGTTTGCATTATCGACTGTAAAGGGTAAATCGAATTTAAAAAGAAGCAGCAGGCAGCATAGACAAATGTAATTCATGAGCAATGCCGCAATAATTTCTATAACGATGGGAGCACCGTAAATATAGATTAGAACTGCGTTACAACCCAGATAAACCGGAACAAACAATTTAATGGAGATAGCTTTTAAAGTTGCCGAAACAACTTCTCCAGGCCTGTCCAACGGAATTATTTTATAGATCCAGGCTGATTTATAGTTGTCACTGAATTTTACATTTGTATAGACAATAAAAAGGTAAAAAAGCGGGAAATAGAGCAAAATGAGATAAAATTTAGCATTTTCTCCCGAAAGCATATACTTGAACTGTGTATAAAACATAATCCCGAAAAAAACAACCACCGAGCCCAGCATCGGATAAATCATCTGTTTGAACTTACGGTCGCGCCCGGCAATTTTCCAGATTAACCCGAACATTGCAGCTTCATTGGAGGTACGGGTAAATAATTTCGCCAGATATGCTGAAATACTAAAACCGGAGGATTCCTTTGCAACATCCCTTATTTCGCCCTGATCCATTATCTGAAGTTTATTGCTAAAGCCGGGAGCAAGTACTTTAATTACCAGCATCAATCCAAAAATTGGTATCAGAACACTAAGAGCGATATTTATCAGGCTGAACTGGTCGAAATTAAAGGTTATAAAAGCATTATTACTTGCGGCCATCCAGGTTGGAGGAAGAAGATACATCCACCAGTCAGGGGTTTCCAGCTTCAGATGTTTTAAGGTGTTAATGCTTTGGATGAAGAACTGGTATCCTCCCATCAGCACGATGGTAACCAGAATCTGAAAATAATTGATAATATCCTTGAATTTCTCGCCACTCACAATTCTCATTAAACCTAAATAGAGCAAATGGGTGACAAAAATAGCAAGCACAGAACTTAACAAGGTATTAACCAGAAAAATGATTACCGCCAGCAAATTAAACTTAAAAAGAATTGTAATGCACGGAATAATTGCAAACGAGGCAGCAAAACCTAGCACATAAACGCTGATATGCATAATGCGGGCCATCAGATATGTTTTTTCTGAAACCGGCCTCGGTAAAATGATGGTATTGTCGCGCGTGTCGAGCATTACAGTGCTGAAATCGGCAATCATATGAAGGCATAGCATAAAAATGAAAAAGGTATAAGCCAGCAGAAAAGCAGGAAAACTGGCATCGCCAACTCCAATAATAATGGAAGCTACACCTCCGAAAAACACATACAACAGGTATTGCAGCCACAAGGTATAATTTGGTTCTTTCGACCGGCTGTTTACAACTTGTTTGCGGTTGTCCATCAGAAACTTGACACGGAAAATCTGCACTACCTGGTTCACATCTACATCCGACCTGAACAGAGGCAGGAGTTTCAGGAAAAAAATTACTATTCTTTGCATGGCTCCTACTTTGTTTTGGCTATCTCGTGAACAATTTCTTCGGCCTTTGCAGTTTGATCTTCGCTACCCGTAAGCTTTGAGAAAAGCATTTCGAGTGATTTTTCATTGCTTTTACTGTTCAGTTCTTCGAAAGAACCGTCGGCAATTACTTCGCCATTGGCGATAAGAATGATGCGGTCGGAGATTTTCTCCACAACATCCATAATGTGCGAGCTGTAAAAAATTGTTTTCCCCTCGTTAGCCAATTGCCGGAGCACCTCTTTGACAATTATAACCGAATTTGCATCGAGACCGCTCAAAGGTTCATCAAGGAAAATAATTTCAGGGTTGTGAATTAAACCTGAAATGAGCAGCACCTTTTGTTTCATACCTTTCGAGAAGGTATTCATGCGTTGGTTTTTCGAAGCTTTGAGTTCGAGCAATTCCAGCAACTTACCGGCTTTTTCATCCGTTTCGGTTTGGTTCATCCCATAAAGTTGCCCTATAAACTGCAAATATTCGATGGGCGTTAAAACATCATACAGAGCCGCATTTTCGGGAATATAGCCTATCTTTCTTTTAATGGCCAGGGCATCTTTGCGGATATCCATTCCCATAATCGAAACATCGCCGGTAAAGTCAGCAATGATACCCGAGAGAATTTTGATGGTGGTCGATTTCCCGGCACCGTTTGGTCCGATATATCCTATAATTTTTCCCGGGAAAACATCGAACGAAATATTGTTAAGGGCAACTTTACTCTGGCTGAACCGTCCATAGGTTTTGGAGACATTCTTAAACGAAATAATTGGATCCATTGATTTTTGAATTTATCAGAGCTAAAATATCAAAAATCAGGAAATTTTTCCAAATCTCATGCATTTTTTAGAAGTAAAGAAAACCCTTTACCCATGAAAACCAATGTTCTTGTAAAAATTGTGCAAAGCATCCACCGAGTCGGACAAAATAGAAAGTTTATCACCTTCCTTAATCAGGGTATCGCCTTCAGGCTGGATATAGTTTTCGCCCCGATGAATCATGGATATTACATTCCCTTTAGGGATGGCCAGATCGACAATTGTTTTGTTAACACATTTGTACCCAGGCTTTACATCCACTTCAATCATAATGGATTTTACTTTATTGGCCAGTTCACTGTCGAGCGTTGACTTCTTCCTGATACTCACAGGAACAGCCAGATTTAAGAATTTTGCAAACCACGGTATAGATGTACCCTGAATTAACACCGAAAGTGCGGAAATAAAGAATACCAGGTTAAATATCAGATCAGCATTAGGGATATCAGCATCGAGGGCATAAATGGCCAGAATTACCGGTACGGCGCCCCTCAATCCTACCCACGAAATAAAGATCTTAGCCCGGTAGTTGAAATGAGAAAAACTCAACGATAAAAATACAGCTAACGGCCGTGCGACAAGGATAATAAACAGGGCAATTATCACCCCCGTACCAATGAGTGGAATCAACTGCGTGGGAAACACCAGCAAACCGAGTGTGAGAAACATAATAATCTGCATCAACCATGCCTGCCCGTCGAAATGTTTTGTAAGGCTGCGCTTGTGAATAAACTCTTTGTTGCCAAGAATAACTGCTGCGATGTAAACGGAAAGGAACCCATTCCCTCCGATAAAGTCGGAAAAAGAAAAAGTAAACAAAGCACAGGCAAGCATCAGCACCGGATAGAGGCCATCAAAATCAAGTTTTATGCGGGTAAATGCCTTATGAATAAGATATCCCATAAGAACACCAAATGCACCTCCGAGGACAAACTGCTTGAAGAACAGAGGCAGCGTTTCCCAGAACGAACCACCCTGATGCTGGATGAGAAAAATATAGAAAATGGTGAGGAAATAAGCCATCGGGTCGTTGCTGCCACTTTCGAATTCGAGAAGAGGCCGTATGTTTCCTTTAAGACCCGATTTTTTTGAACGCAGGATAGTAAAAACCGAAGCCGCATCGGTAGAGGAGATAATGGAACCGAGCAGCAAACCTTCGTAAATGGACAGGTCGGTCACCATGGTAACAAATATGCCAACAAATGTAGAGGTAAGCAGCACACCCAGCGTGGATAAAACAACTCCACGCCAGAGAATAGGTTTAATGTCTGAGTAACGCGTATCAAGACCACCTGAAAACAGGATCAGAATAAGTGCGATGATTCCGATAAGTTTGGCGATATGATAATCGTAAAAGAAAATCCCTCCGATACCATCCGAACCGGCCAGCATGCCTACAGCTAAAAATAAAAGCATGGACGGGAAACCGAATTTATTCGATTTGCTTGCCATTACGCTAATGATTAACATTAGCGACCCTAACAGAATAATATTGTCGAAAGTAAAATCCATCCGTTTCCTTTATCTGTAAAAATACGAAATTGTAATTTTAAAGAGCAAGGAAAGGTTAATAAGGTTCAGTGATTAACCTGTTTATTTCAAATTGTGAGAAGCTTCTGGCCCGATTTCAGGATTTCGGTTAAAGTAGTTCCCATATATCGGACTTTTACGCCCAGTTTTTCGAGTTTATCCGACACCTCACTGAAATCGGCACAAGCTTTACAAGCTTCAACCTTAACGCCCTGCTGAATCATTTCCATAATTTCGAGCTGCACCTGGGCATCATTACCGGCAAGTCGGGCCGATGCTCCCCATATGATTATTGTAACCTCATCCCACCAGTTATGCTTCAGTGAGTTTACTGCATACATATTAATCATATTGAAAAAAGTGTCCTTGTTATCTGTTGTCCAGAGAATTGTCAGTGATTCCATAAGCTATTTTTCACAAACGTTAAATTCAATTTTTTTGTTCTCGACTTTGTAGGGCGACATAATGCCGCGCATTTGAGTGGCCGAGGCCTCGTAAATCAGGATTGTGAGCTGTTGCTGGTCCTCATTGCTTTTTAAGGAAAGCGTGGGTCCAGATTCAATAAGTTTCCAGGTTCCCCAATGTTCCTCGTTACCGGTTCTGAATTTCATTTTATTATTGGGCATAAAAATGAAATTAAGCTGCTCTACGATAGTTTCCTTTGTCCTGCCGTCCTTTTTATAAAAATCGACTTTCCAGCATTTCCCCAGGTACTTTTTCACACTGGCATACACCTCTTCATCTTTGTATGGTGGAGGCGTAATAAGCATAGAACTTGGCACCTGGACGTACGAGTTCTTCATAAATTTTTTCATATCTTCTTTCGAGCGGGAAATTGTAGAAAGCTGCTGTTTCATGTCATCCGATCCGGGGACGATCTCCAGGCCTTTTCTGAGCACACGTTCGGCATCATCGTAGTTATAATCTCTTACCAGGGTAGCTGCCGATTCCGAAAAGAGCTTTTCAATCACTTCGTCATTTGTATTGAGCAAAAGAAGCTGTTTACCGAATTTTTCCATGGTATTGAGATTTCTTGCGAGTTCGTCAGAGGTAAGCTTAATTCCACCCTTAGGAATATTCAGTACAAACCCGAACGAAAGCAACCGGAGGTAAGTATCGCTGTTTACCAGAAAAGGAAATTCTAAGGTATAATTCATGAGCGTGTCGATGGTAATCTGATCCATTTTATCGCTCTCTTTCACGAAATTGAGAATAGATTCCAGAACAATCTGCTGGTTGCGAATATTCTCAGGGTTGGCCTGGTAAGCCCTGGCGGCGTGATAAAAAACTTTTTCATAATTATATGTCAGCTGGTTATAATATGCCAGGATTTCATGATAAATCTGCTCATATTCTTTAATATCAACAGAATCGCTCACATTTTTCCTGAACTCAGAGTAAAACAAAGCGTATCCCGGAACATTGGGCCTGTTAATCACCATTTCGCTTGTAATGGCCTTGAAGTGATTGGCCGATTGCTGCTTTCCCTCTGCATTGGAAGAATTCAGGCTGACAAATTTTGCAAAGGTCTTACCATCGTATTTCTTTTTCTCTGCCTGATCCACAAGCTGGTTCTGCAGCGAACTGCTTAACAGAAAACGGATATTGAGAGAGGGATAAATCAGATTAGCTTTTTCGAAGTTGGTGGCCGCCAAAGCGTATCGGTCGGCATTGAAATCAAATATTCCCTTGTTATAATATTGAAGTGCTGCAAGCTGGGCAGGATTAATGACTTTCGACGACTCGTAATGCTTTTGGAAAAGATCGTCGAACGAATTGGTTTTATATTCAGTTTCGGAGATAATTTTATTATTGCGCAGGTAATCAATGTAGTTTTTCTTAAACCTGTCGGAAAACTGCATTACACCATTGGCCGGAAGCGTTGTTTCGAACAGGTAACTGGTGCTGTTTGGGTCGGCAACAAGGAACACATGGTTAGGCGTTTCTTTGATGATATAATCAATTTTGAAATAATCAAGAACCAAAGCATACAAAGCAGTGGCAGTAACACAATTATAATTGCCACTTGTAAAAATATCAGGAAAATAGGCTTCTTCCTCGTACTTTTTAAGAAACCGGCTGTGTACCTGATCGTAAATAGTCTTCATTTGCTTTTTCCGGTTATACTTGTTAAAACCCTTTTTCTCCAGACCGGCAGCAAAGTCGTTAATTGATTTTTCGATATCACCGGCATTTGACGGATGTTGAACCGCGAGCAGCAAATCCAGCGTTTTTACAGTTGATTGGTTCAGGTAGTTTTTGAAAACCTGTTTTTCAAAATCTGAATTGAATATTGTTGAATCCGAAAGCTGAGCCGTAACAATATTAAACCAGAAAAATCCGATAGTTAAGAAGAGTAGTTTCATGAGATTGGTTTGTTAGCATACCGAACGAAAAATAAGAATATATAGCGAATAATCCTTCCAAACCCATGAAAAATATACATCCCACATACCTATTTGATATAAATATGTATTTCGATTCCGTTAGTTAATATTTTAAATAATTAGCGTCAATAAATCTACAGATTGAAAATATTAGCGATTTATTAGGAATACCCCATTTTTATATATAAACCACAATTATTTTAAATACATTGTTTGTATTTACTTTAATATTTTAAACATTTATTTGAAATAAGTATAAATTATAAATTAAATACCCTTTATAAATATAGGTATAATTCAAAATACATATCTTCGCCACAAATTAATATTATTAAATTATGTTTGATACTGGTCTGACCACATTTATGGTACTTGCTACCAGCCTTGTAATGCTTATGACACCCGGATTATCCTTCTTTTATGGAGGTTTGGGTTGTAAGAAAAACATTTTAAACATCATGATCCAAAGTTTCATTTCCATGGGACTGACTTCGGTTTTATGGCTGGCTTTTGGTTATTCGCTCTGTTTTAGCGGCAATCTTGCAAACGGAAACGATTTCTTCGGCATTTACGGAAATCTAGACAAAGCATTTTTACACGGAGTAACACCACACACCGTCTTTTCGCCCGACAGAAACTTCCCCGAGTATTTGTTTTTTGCATACCAGATGATGTTTGCCATCATTACTCCGGCGCTGATTACCGGCGCTTTTATCAACCGGGTTACCTTTAAGGCTTATATCATATTTTTAATTTTCTGGCAGCTGCTTGTTTATTATCCATTTGTTCACATGGTTTGGGGTGGCGGTATTCTTGCTTCGTGGGGAGTACTCGATTTTGCCGGAGGTATTGTTGTGCATGCTGTGGCCGGTTTTGCGGCTCTTGCCTGTGTAAATTATGTTGGTGCACGATGCGAAAAGGAAAATATTCCAAATAATATTCCGCTGGTAGCCATTGGTACTGCTTTGCTTTGGTTTGGATGGTATGGTTTTAACGCCGGAAGCGAACTGAATATCGACAGTATTACCATTGCAGCTTTCATTAATACCGATACTTCTGCATCTTTTGCAGCTGTTACCTGGCTTTTGATTGAATGGAACACCGGAAACAAAAGGCCTACATTTATCGGGCTGATGACCGGAGCCGTAGCCGGTCTGGCCACTATTACTCCTGCGGCAGGTTACGTTACTGTTCTACAGTCGGCACTCATTGGTATTATTGCATCGATTGGTTGTTATATGGCCGTTAAATTTAAAATGCGTAAAGGTTGGGACGATGCCCTCGACGTTTGGGGTGTTCACGGTATGGGTGGTGTTATCGGTACAATTTGTCTGGGTCTTTTTGCAACAACAGAAATCAACCCCAACGGAGCCAATGGGCTTTTCAGCGGCGGAGGCTTTACACTTCTTTTCAAAGAGCTGGTTGCCATATTAATTGCCGTGGTTTATGCTTACTTATTCACAATGCTTATCCTTAAAGCCATCAACAAGTTTACCCCTGTAAAAGTAGATCCCGAACTGGAGAAAGAAGGTCTTGATATTAGTTTCCATGGCGAAGTAGCCCGGAATTTATAATAAAAATGGTTTCAGTAAGAAATGGTTTCTGCCTTTACGCAGAAACCATTTTTCTTTTATGAAAGTGGGTTAATTTTGTATATTACTTCAAAATTTGAGTGATGGGGTACAAAATTTTAGTCGTTGTTTTAGCTTTAATTGTTATCCTCGGAATAGTTTTCTCCTGTTCGCAGGAGAGATTTATATTTTACCCTGAGAAACTCCCACAGGATTACAAATTTCTGTATACCTCTCCTTTTAAAGAATATAGTATTCCTGTTGACAGGAAAACGAAAATTCACGGATTACTTTTTCAGACGCCAAACCCAAAAGGACTTGTATTTTATCTGCATGGAAACGCCGGATCGAACAGCACGTGGGGTTTGCTCGCTGACCTTTATCAGCGCAATCAATACGACTTTTTCGTTCCTGATTACCGTGGCTTTGGAAAGAGCGACGGAAAAATCACAAGTGAGAAACAATTTTTCAGCGATGTTCAGATTGCTTTGGATACGCTGAAACAGGAATATGCCGGAAAAAAGATTGTGATCATGGGTTTTTCAATCGGTTCGGGTTCTGCAGCTTACCTTGCATCCAAAAACAATCCTTCGCTGCTGGTATTAAAAGCTCCCTATTACAATCTGCCCGATCTGGCAAAAAGCTATTTTCGCTTATTACCCAAATTCCTGCTGCGCTATAAATTCCGGACCGACCAGTATATTCAACAGGTGAAATGTCCGGTGATTATTTTTCATGGCGATCGGGATGAAATAATTTATACTGGTTCGTCCGAAAAATTAAAGCAGCATTTTAAACCCGCCGATAAGCTTTTTATACTGAAAGGGCAGGCGCATAATGGCATTAATGATAATCCTGTTTATCAGAAAGAAATTTCGGTTTTGCTGCAAAACCTGTAAGTACTATTTCCCCTTGTTCCGGTTTACTTCACGCACTTCCTCGCGCAGACTTTCCACATCCCAGCCCGAATCGCGCGAAGTTTCGGCCTGCCTGATATCAGAAGTGATAAAGTCCTCAAGTTCCGAAATCTTTTCACGGGTAAGGTCAATATATTGCTGCCTGTCGTTGCGGATGGAAGCCAAATGTTTCAATGCTTTTTCGTCGTGTTTACGGAAAATATTGGCAGCCCGCTGTGCCTGATATTGGCGGTAACCAAGTAACCGCAAAGCATCGACTCCCATGCGTAATGAGCTGTCGAGGGTTTCGCGGTAAATGTGCAAAATACCTTCGTCCATAAACTCGTAAGTATCGGCACGGTCGTAAGCACGAACAAGGATATGCAGATCGGGAAAATGCTTTTTAACCGTATGAATTACATCCAGGCATTTTTCGGGAGTATCAAGAGCTATCACAATCATTTCGGCGGTATCGGCACCGGCAGCTTTTAAAAGATTATAGTTCATTGCATCGCCGTAATAAACCCGTAAACCCATTTTACGAAGGAGTTCAACCCGCTCGCTGTCCAGATCGAGCACGGTGGTATTCACGCCATTGGCCTTCAAAAAACGGCCAACAATATTTCCGTACCTACCAAATCCACACACAATCACCCTGTTTTTTTCATCAATGTTGTCCGGTTCCTTTCTATCCTCAGGTTTGCTATCGTCGACCCGGGGCAGAATCAACTTTTCGTTTAAAAGCATAAAAAGTGGAGTCATTGCCATGGATACTGCTGCTATTGCCATAAACAGACTGGTGGTTTCAGGGGTAAAAATACCCAGCTGCTGCGAAGTGGTTAAAAGAACGAAAGCAAATTCTCCTATCTGAGAAAGTCCGAAAGCTAAAATCAGCGACTGTTTTTTATCCGAATTGAACTTTCTGGCAAGCCAGTACAACAAAGCTGTTTTGAGTGTCATTACGGCCATTACAATTCCAAATACAGCCGGAATATTTTCGATTACAAAAGGGAAATTAACAGATGAGCCTACCGAAATAAAAAACAAACCCAGCAACAAACCCTTAAAAGGTTCGATGTCGCTTTCCAGCTCGTGCCGGTATTCGCTGTTTGCAAGTACAACACCGCCCAGGAATGCTCCCAGGGCAGGACTAATTCCAACGAGTCCCATCAGCACAGTAATTCCTACAACAATAAGCAAAGCCGTAGCTGTAAATAACTCGGTGAGATGAGTCGAGGCCACCAACCTCAACAACGGCCGTATGAGTAACCGGCCACCCAGCACAACCACAGAAACAGCGCCTAAAACAGCGATTGTTTGCAACCATCCGGGATAATTCGAAATGAGAGAATGATTATTTACCTCGTCGGCATTGAGACCTTTTAATGCAAGCAACGGAAGGAAAGCCAGTATCGGAATTACAGCAATATCCTGAAAAAGTAAAACAGAAAAAGAACCCTGCCCCGCATCTGAATGCAGCAAATTCTTTTCTTTTAATGTTTGAAGTACAATGGCAGTTGACGACATGGCAAGAATAAGACCCAAAGCAAAAGAAACATTCCAGCTCAGACCCAATGCCATGGCAGCTCCTGCGACAGCCAGAGCTGTAATGAGAACCTGCAGACCTCCCATCCCTAAAATAGACACTCTCATGCGCCACAATCTGGAGGGTTCCAGTTCAAGTCCGATAAGAAACAGCATCATCACAACCCCGAATTCGGCAAAATGCATGATATCTTCACCTTCCTTGCCAACAAAACCAAGCACATAAGGTCCGATAATCATACCTGCAATGAGATACCCGAGAATAGATCCGATCCCGGCTTTTTTAGCAAGCGGCACAAATATTACAGCAGCTGCCAGATATATCATCGCCTGGAAAAACAAACCAGTTTCCATTATCCTTGATTTGAAAGTTTTGGTAAAATATCATTCGCATAATTCATGCGGATCAGTTCGTCATAATCAATTTTATCTTCTGCAATACTATTCAGGAGAAGACGGTAAGAGGCAGCCCCCTCCATGATATCTTTTTCAGTGGCCAGGTGGGTTCCGTGTATCACGAATGGCGCAAGAAATGTCATGTTGCAGAGTTTGGCAGTTTGTTCGAAAGGAGACATAAATTCGCGGATTGTAAACCTGTTGAATCCACCGTTCTGGTAAGCTTCCTGGCGCCCTCCCGTGCTGATGGCAGCCATAAGCTTTTTACCTTTCAAAGCTTTTCCCTTCTGACCATAAGCCCATCCGTGTTCAAAAACAAGATCAATCCATTGTTTGAGGATAGGCGGGGAGCTATACCAGTAAAAAGGAAATTGCATCACAAAAACATCGTGATTGAGAAGAAGATCCTGTTCAAATTCAACATCAATGTCAAAATCGGGATAAGTCTCGTAAAGATCGTGAAATGTTAAATGTGGAATTTTGTCAAACCCTTGGATGAGCCTGGCATGAGTTCTGGAATTCTGCAGCCTCGGATGTGCAAAAAGAATTAATATTCGGGACATCGGCAGCTTATTGTTTACAATTAAACATCAGCCGTTCATAAAAGTTTTATTGAAAAACTCTAACGTAATCAACAATCATACTTTGAGGGAAAACAGTTGTATTGTCGGGATTACCCGGCCAGTTCCCGCCTACTGCAACATTCATAATAAAAAAGAATTTGCTGTTAAACGGAGTTCCTGTTTTGCTGAATTGAAAATATTTCTGGTAATCGACATACCAAACCATAGAGTTTTCCTGCCACATAAGGGTAAATACATGGAACTTATCGGAGAAATTACCGGACGTCAGGGAATAACTACTGCCCTGCGATTTATGTCCTCCATCGTCGTAGTGTGCGGTACCATAAACTTTGAAATTCTCGTGACCCAGATATTCCATGATATCAATTTCGCCACAGGCAGGCCAGGGTACTGTTGAGATGTTACTTCCCAGCATCCATAAAGCAGGCCAGATTCCCTTACCGACAGGCATTTTTGCGCGGATATCAATTCTACCATAAATAAATTCCTTTTTACCTCTTGTAACTAGTCGGCCTGATGTGTACCTGGCACCTTCCTTTATGGCTTTGATATTCAACCGTCCGTTTTCGATAAAAACATTGGTGGGTGAATCGGTATATTCCTGAAGTTCGTTATTTCCCCAACCTCCGGCACCTTTTTCGTAAGTCCAGGAACTGGTGTTTAGCTGAGCTCCGTCAAACTCATCACTCCACACAAGCGACATTTTTGGGTAAGTATTAGGAGTGACAACGCCATCGGCATCGCTCGTTGCTGTATATCCATCATTATCCAGAATGGTGATGTAAGCAGTTGCATTATCGGCTGTGGCGTTTACAACATTTTCAGCATTAACGGTAAAATAGCGGTTAAAATCCATAATCTCATCGCCCTGAATCAGAACTTCAACCTTTTTCGACAATTCCCCTGCGGCAATAGTTACAGGAACGGAAGTAACAGCAACATAGTCTTCCCCTGCCTTTGCAGTGCCATCGGCCGTTGAAATTGTGAATGTAACTTCCTTAACGGCAGGTTTAGAGAGTTCAAAGCTTATTACAGCCTTTGTTGTGCCCGAAAACCCTTCGGTAACCTGGGTACCGATTGCCTTTAAAACAGGAAGAGCTGTTTCAGTATCCTTTTTACAGGAAAACAGCACCAATGCTGATACAAGAAGTGATATGCCCAGTTTCATAATAGTGTTTTATTTGGTGCAAAATAGTAATAAATCCAATCTTCAGAAGTTAAATTCAAACAATCTTTCTTTTTGATAATAATTGTACTTTTACTACTTAAACTTTGCAATTAACTAATAACTTAAAAATGAAAAGAATTATTTTGCTGCTCGCGGCAATTATAAGTTTTGCCGGAGCAAGTGCTCAGCCCGATACGCTGATAAAAATTTCGACCAAAAGCACAGATCTGATTTACAAAGTCGGAAAGGACCTGCGACTGCAACAAATTTACCTCGGTGCTAAACTAAACAATCCTAAAACTATTGCCACGGTGCCATTTTCGTCGCATCTGGCCTACGCAACTTTTGGAACTGATAACCTGTTTGAACCAGCGGTGCGAATGACTCACAACGATGGTAACCCTTCTCTTGAACTTAATTTTGTAAAAGTTCAGGTTGAAAAGGCTGACAACAATGTGACCCTTACGCACATCTCTATGAA
>JAJYAG010000071.1 GCA_021779665.1 Bacteroidota bacterium
TTCGGGTTGAGGGCGGAACCAGCTTCCTACGTCCAGTTTATTGCCCGGACTCAATACATGTGCCCGCTCCACAACATTTTCGAGCTCGCGGATATTGCCCGGCCAATGATAGTCCATCAGTTTTTCAAGTGTCGGCTTTGATATGGACTCGATGCTTTTCCCCGATTTCCGGTTCAGCTTTTCAATGAAAGAATGCACAAGCAGGGGAATATCATCTTTCCGTTCCCGTAACGGGGGAATCAAAATGGGCAGGACATTGAGGCGGTAGTACAAATCGCTGCGGAATTTACCACTTTCAACCTCATGTTCCAGGTTACGGTTTGTTGCTGCAATAAACCGAACATCGCTCTTTTGTACTTTATTGCTGCCAAGCCTTTCAAATTCCTTTTCCTGAATAACACGCAGAAGCTTGGGCTGCAGATTTACTGGAAACTCACCTATTTCGTCGAGAAACAAAGTTCCTTTATCGGCTATTTCAAACTTGCCATATTTAAGTTGACTTGCCCCTGTAAAAGCGCCTTTTTCGTGACCGAATAATTCGCTTTCAATAAGTGTTTCGGGTATTGCGGCGCAATTAATATTCACCATCATTTTCCCCTTTCGGGAGCTTAACTTGTGAATAGCTTTGGCAAACAACTCTTTACCTGTTCCGGTTTCGCCAAGCAAAAGCACCGGTGAATCCGATTTTGCGATCTGATCCAGTTGTTTCAGCACATTTCTTAAAACTTTACTTTTTCCAACAATCTCGCCAATTAAAACATGTTGTGAATATTCTTCCTTTAATTGAACATTCTCCTCGGCCAGTCTTTCATTCAGTTGGTTTATTTTATGATATGCTATCTGAATCTGTTTATTCTTTTCCTGGAGATCCTGAATCAACGTTTCGTTTTTTTTGCGCAAATGGTATGCTTCAAAAGCACTGTGCAGGGTTTGCTTCAGATCGTTTAAATCCCAGGGTTTAAGTAAATACCTGAATATACCGCCAAAATTGAGGGCTCTGAGAATTACCCTGGTATCGTCAAAAGCAGTAAGGATAATAATAACGGTTAACGGGAAGCGGGCCTTCACCTTCTCAGCTACTTCTATCCCTGTAATTTTAGGCATTCGCTGGTCGGTAATCAGAACTCCTATATTTTCCTTTTCGATAATTCCCAAAGCCTCTTCAGGCTTATCGGTAGTAATAACATCAAACCATTTCTCCAGGTTTATCCTGAGCAGCAGAAGGTTGTTAGGTTCATCGTCTACATATAAAAGCTTCTCCATCTCCATTCCATATCCTCCCTTTAGTTAGCCGGTAATATAATTTTGAACTCCGTTCCCATTCCAGGTTTTGACGATACCAATATATCGCCGTTATGATCCTTTATTATCCCGTGTACAATTGACAATCCCATCCCGGTTCCTTCCCCTACGGGCTTTGTTGTGAAGAACGGATCGAAAATTTTCGATTGTATTTCCTTGCTCATTCCAACGCCGGTATCGCTAAAGATAAGCTCTACTCTGCCATTTCGCCCTCGTTTGGTTGTAATGGTAATTGTACCTTCTTTTTCCATCGACTGGATTGAGTTAATAAGCAGATTCATAAACACCTGGCTTATTTTTCCCGGATAACAGTTGATGAGGTCCTTCAGTCTGTAATCCTTTACAACTTCGATTCGTCCTTTAATCTTATTGTTTAAAATTGTGAGTGACGAATCTATAAGCTCGTGAATATTGGAATATGTTTTACTCTCGCTGTCGAGACGGGAAAAGGTCCTCAGACTTTTGATAATATTGGTGGTTCTCTCCACACCAATGTGAATCGACTGGAAAAGCTTTGTTATATTATCTACCGCATTATGAAGGTTATGCTTTTTTTCCACATCAAGGAGAATGTCCTTTCTCTTGCAGGTCTCAAATCGTTCACAGTGAGTTGAATACTCTTCAGCAATTTTAAGAATATCATGGATTATAAGCTCCAATCCAACAATCCCGCTACTTATAAAATTAATCGGATTATTTATTTCGTGAGCAATTCCTGCCGTAAGAATACCAATAGAAGCCATTTTTTCGGACTGAACCAGCTGCATTTGTGTTTTTTTAAGTTGCTCTATAGCCTCCTCGAGCTGTTTCTTTTGAATTGCCAATGCTTCGTTAAGAGAATTGAGTTCTTCGTTATTCTGAAACAACTCTTCATTGGTGGCAATTAACTCCTGATTGAGTGACTCAATTTCTTCGGTTCTGTCGCGAACTAACCCTTCCAGATTTGTTTTGTGCTGTTCCAGTTCAATCTGGATTTTTCTCTTTTCGGTAATATCGGTGGTTGAAGTTAAAACTACAGGCTGGTCTTTCATCTGAATTATCCGGCTCGAAAGTAAAACATAATGTGTTATGCCATTTCCTGTTATTTCGGCTTCAATATTATGTACAAATCCCTTTTCGCGAAGTTCCTTATCAAAATTTTTAATGGTGAGAGGTTTGTTCCTGTAGCCAATTTCCGATGCAGTTTTTCCTATTATCTGCTCGGTTTTTAAACCTGTGCTGCTTGTAAAATTATTGTTTACCATTAAAAATCTGCCGTCCAAATCGGTAACAACTATGGAATAAGGCGTAAGGTCCACCAACCGGCGAAAAACCTCTTCACTCTCTTTTAGAGCCCTTTCCATCTTTTTACGTTCGGATATATCGGTCATAGTTCCAATGGACCCTACAACTTTATCCCCGTCGAAAATAGGAGCGCCACTCACGAGTAAATCAATCTTTTGCCCATTTTTAGCCTTAAAGCTGATTTCGTACTGAGATACGATGTTTTCAGTACGCTTTTTATTCATTTCGATGATTATATTTCTTTCTTCGGGATCGAGAAGAACTTCATTACCTATTTTCCCAATAATTTCATCCTGTTCATACCCAAATATCTCATTGAATTTGCGGTTTACATAAAGTACACGGTCTTCATTATCTACCATCATCACCACTTCGTTCATGTTTTCCATTAGTAAGCGGTACCTTTCTTCACTTCGCTTCAGCTTCTCTTCAGCTATCTTTTGGGCAGTAACGTCAATCGAGAGGGAAATCACCCCTTCAATAACTTCACCATCAGTATAAGGAGCCATAATGTGGTGAAAATAATAATCGCGCCCCTGAATTGTAGTAAAATTATCGGAGTGTATCACTTCTCCCTGCAAAACTTTTTTACTCTTTTCGATCCACCGGTTTTTAGCCTCCCCGGTTAAAGGTAAATCCAGATAATTGCTTCCGGTTTGGTTTCCCCAGTATTTAATTGAGGCGGCGCTTTGACAAAGTATCCTGCCTTCGCGGTTGCACACCCAAAGTTCGAAAGGAAGACTGTTGATTATTGAGCTGAGTATCGATTCCCGCTCCTTCAATGAGATCTCGAGGTTTGTTTTATCGGTTATATCTTCAACAATCCCATCTATAAACTCAATTTCTCCGGCTTTGGAATAACTGGCAATGGCATTGAGCTGGAGGGTGCGGCCATGCCCGCTTCGGGTAATAATCTGGTAAGTTCCCCTGTGCTTACCTGTTAACCTCAACGATTCGAGAACATTTTGTCTTACATCGGGTGAAGGATAAATATCATCCCCTAAATTAGCTACGGCACATATCATAAAATCCGGATTGGGGAAATCAAATATTTCGGCTAACTTTTGATTTGCCAGTAACAGTTTACCGTCGGGAGATGTACGTGCAATCCCCACCGGAGCATTATCAAAGATACGGTGAAAACGCGCTTCATTAGACTTCTGACGCACGAATTCCGAAATATCCCGGATAATCGCCTGGAAGCATCCATCAATGCCTATGTCGAGCCGGTTAAGGGAAACTTCGGAATAAAATTCCTCACCGCTAACCTTTTTATGCAACCAATCGAAGAGCATCGATTCACCTTTCAGCACCCGTTTTATCAGATGACGGGCCTTAACAATGGAACGTGCGCCATCGGGCTGATATTCAGGAAATATATTATTTAAAGAGTAATATTTATGATTATCGGGGAAGCCGAATAAAGCAACTGCCTTTTTATTGTATTTTAAAATTTTAGAGTGACTGTAAATAAGAATCGCATCATTCGAATTTTCAAATAAGGTATGGTATATACCCGAATCGGCATCATCAAAAAATTTTTTGTAATGGTTTGAATCAATTGTCATTATTTACTGATAAAATACAACGTCACCCAAATTCGTACTGATCAACATTCAGAACCTATTGGCACACAAAACCCCCACCGCAACAGCAGCAGGGTTAACATCTCTAAAAAACCGGGTCTGAGTGTCCTGAATTATCAGAATAAAGTCAGGCTTATGTAAATATAACTAATTTTTATAACTATTGAATAGTTAAAATAATTTAGATTCTTCGCTTCTATAACCTCATAAATCGTCAGTTAATAAATATAGATTTTTTAACATAATTAGTTCGATACCAAGCTTAACTAAAAGGTAACGAGAAAATGAATCTGGTGCCTTTGGTTAATTCGCTTTCTGCCCGTATTGTTCCGCCATGTTTTTCTACAAGTTCCTTACAAATCAATAGTCCCAGACCAGTTCCGCTCTCTCCGGCTGTGCCTTTTGTTTTAAATGCCGAAGATATATTGAAAAGCTTTTGAACTTTATCCGGATCGACACCAATACCGTTATCAGCAACTTCTATGATGGCCCACTTTTTCTGTTTTTTAATGCTGATGGTAATTTTACCGCCATTTTGCGTAAACTTAATTGCATTCGAAATCAGATTCCTCAGAATTGTCTTAAGCATTTCAATATCCGCGAAAACATGGACGTAAGCCTTTTCCTTAAGTGAAACGAAGATATTTTTGGCCTCTGCATTTAATCTTACCTCTTCAATAATCTCATTGCAAATCTGCATAAAATCAAGTCTCTGAGGTTCAAATAACATTTTGCCCGACTGTGACCGGGACCATAACAATAAACTTTCGAGCAAATTAAAGAAATGCTCCGAAGAGTTGCGTACGGTATTAATAAGCTTTTCAGTTTTAGCAACGTCGTAATAGTGAATATTTTCGGATAACAACCTTAACAAACCAAGGATGGAATTAAAGGGACTTTTTAAATCGTGCGCAAGAATAGACATAAACTTGTTTTTATCCTCATTCAGCTTACTTAATTCACGAATCTGTTCCTGGATTTTAAACTCTGCCTGTTTACGTTCGGCAATATCTCTCACCAGACTTAATATTCTATCGCACGCATAAGCAATGGTCCGGCTTTCGAAATAGGCAATTCCGCCAGGCATGGGCAATGAATATTCGAAATTCTGAACCATCCTCGTTTTTAATGTTCTGTCAAATACTTTTTGGAATTCGGTTACCATTTCGGAAGGTAAAATTTCGTTCATGTTTTTGCCTCTAAAAACTTCAGGCGGGGCATATAATTGAGTTCCTTCCGGAGCATGATAATCGATATAATTCCCTTGTATATCCTGAATAAAAATCATATCGGGAATGGCTTTCAAGAGTGCCGAAATCTGAGACTGGCTTTCCCTTAACGACTGTTCAGCCTGTTTTCGTTCAGTAATATCCCGGTAGATCCAATAATTTCTGAATATTTTACCCTCAGTAAAAACCGGAATATAATCGCGCTCGAAGCACCTGCCATCGGCAAGTAAAATTTCTTCGGAAAGTACTACAATCTTTTCTTTTAAACGTTTTTCAATGGTAGTGATAAAACCTGCTGCATCCTTAAAAAAATCCTTGGCCTGATATGCCAGATCCAGACAAATGCAACCTTTAATATCGCCGGGTGAACTTATACCAAATAGCTCGCAGAATTTTTTATTAGCGAACTGAATTACCCTGTCTTCATTTTCCATCAAAATCCCCTGCTGCACATTATCAATCAGAGCTTGTAACTCCGATAAAATCTGCTGCATTTCCACCATTGCCCTGCGACGTTCCAGATTATATCTTTCCTCGCTCTCTTTCATGGCTTCTTCGGCACGCTTACGTTTCAGAGTTACAGCTGCCAGAAATATGATATTCTCCAGAATCTGCCTTGGAGGATCGGGTTGACTTTTATCCATGGCGAGTAAGGACGTTCCGTATAATTTTCCATCGACCATGTAAACCACCCCAATAAACCTGTCTACCTTTAGCAATTTTTGGATCGCGGCCCCTGCGGTTTTGGATATTGCACCGAATGAGGCTTCATGAAGTGTTTCCCGCACACCAATCAGTTCGGTGGTAATCAGTTTAAAAGTTTCATCGCTAACGGGCGAGGCTATTTTAGTGACCTGTGTATCCAATAATTTTAAAATGTTGCTGAGCACAACCTGATCCATTTCAATATGTTGTACATGAAGACAACGTGTATCAGGGTTGTAACCCGAGAAAACTGCGGCTTTGGCACCTGTAATCTCTTTAATTATTCTCGAAACAATGGCTTCCAGCTTATCTGCAGGTGATAAATTCAGCAACTCAACCGACAGTTTGTTAAGAATTAACAGCGATTTTTCATTCTGAGTCTTCTCAGCTAAATTTTTCTCGTAAGAATCTTTCAATAATTTATAATCCGACTTCAACTGGAATAAATCCTGAGCAAGGTCATCCCTGCTTTTTCCGTAATTCGGATGTTCCTTCATTTAGGTAGTTTTCTTAGCGGAATTAACATTTAAATATAAACAAATACTTAGAAATTCTTATTCATTAGATGTGCTATTTTCCTAAAAGAAATCAATGTTCGGCGGATAAAAAAAGAGACCTCATGTTTTGGTCGAAATGATGAGCCTTTTAGAAGAAGAGTGAATAAAAAAAGAAAAATACACTGGCCAGGAAACTGATTGCTTAAAACATTGATTTTCCGGTAAAAACATCTGAACTGTTGTCTAAACTGACTGCCTTTTAAATTATATATCCCAGTGAATTATGTAATCGGACGATCTATTTTTTTCGAAAAAATGACTTTTGAATCCGATTTTTTTATAATTTTGATATGAATTTAGAATTATTAAATTTGGATTTGTTGGTTAGTCAAAGGGGCAAGTCGTGAGATGTGCCCCTTTGGGTTTTTTATAACAGTACATCTTAAATTAACCCTATCATAAATCTGTTTAAATAAGTGCTGTAATCTGGAGAAATTTTTTTAACTTAAAATTAATTTCAATTGCCTATTAAAAGGATTTTAAAACTGAATTAATTTTTTTAACCCTGCTTCAAAATAACCATTGTAATGATTGAACCAGAAGACAAACTGAATCCGGAAGGTCATTCAGGCGATAAAAAATCAGACAACAGAATCTATAATCAAAAGTCATTTGGAAGCTGGCATTCCGATCGCGCAAGAGAAAAATTTACCTTTTCCAAAGAAGTATGTTCCATTTTAGGAATAACCGAGGATAAAAATGAACTAACCTTTCAGGACTTTTTAAGTATTATTCATCCCGAGGACCAGAATTTTGTTCAGTTAGCTTATAAAAGTGCTCTTGAAAATAATTGCGATCATAATGAAATAGAATACAGAATTATCCGGAGATCGGATAAAGAAATCGGGTATATAAATGAAAAATGCATTTACCAGAAGAACGATAAAAACATAATTACAGGCACATGGGGAATAATGGAAGATATAACTTCCAAAAAGAGATACGAGCAAAAACTACAGCAAAACGAACAACAATTCAGAGAAATATTTGAAAATGCCGGTGATGCTATTTTTATTGCCGAAGAAGAGACGGGTATTATTCTGGAGGTAAATAAAGCTGCCGAGCGGCTGCTGAAACAACCAAAAAGCAACATCATCGGTAAACATCATTCGGAGCTACACCCTGCCAAACGCGAAGAGTATTCTACCCAATCCTTTCAGAAACACCTTGAGGAAATAAAACAGGGTAAGTTAACAGAACCTATGGAAAACCTTGTGGAAGATTCCGAAGGTAATCAGATTCCTGTTGAAGTCATGGCTTCCAAAGGTACATATGATGGAAGGAAAAGCATGGTGGGGACATTCCGTAATATAAGTGAGCGGAAAAAGGTAGAAAATGAGTTAATTCAAATTAAAGAAAAAATAGAGGAAAGTGAACATAAGTTCAGAGCCGCATTTTATACAAGCCCCGATGCCATTAACATCAATTCTATTGATGGGCGGTATTTAGAAATTAATGAGGGATTTACCAAGCTTACCGGATTTACGGCTGAGGATGTCATAGGAAAGTTATCGGTGGAAGTCGGGATCTGGGCCAATCCCGAGGATAGAGATAAGCTCCTCACCGGCTTAAGGACCAAAGGAATTGTTGAGAACCTGGAATCGGTTTTCAGGATTAAAAACGGGGACCTTGTCCCGGCGCTTATGTCGGCCAGGATAATTAAAATAAAAAACCAACCCCATATTTTATCTGTTACCCGAGAAATTATAAACCGCAAGAAATTTGAGAATGATTTAGTTGAAGCCAAAGAAAGGGCTGAAGAAAACGAAGAAAAGCTTTATGCTTTTATTAATTCCATCCCCGACATAGTATGTTATAAAGATCCGCGGGGAAGATGGTTACTGGCTAACGATGCTGACCTGGAATTATTCGGGCTTACAAAAGTAAATTATCATGGAAAAACCGATCTGGAATTGTCTGAATTTACACTTCCTATCTATAAAGATGCCTTTAAGCTATGCATGGAAACCGATGAGAAAGCTTGGAAAAAGAAAAGAATCTCCAAAGGTCAGGAAATGATTCCAACACTTGATGGAGAAGTGAGGGTTTTTGATGTTTATAAGATTCCGCAGTTTTTACCCAATGGTGAAAGAAAAGGGCTTGCAGTTATTGGCCGGGATATTACCGAGCTTTATAAAATGCAGGAGAAGCTTATTATTGCTAAGGAAATTGCCGAGGAGAATGAAGAAAAGTTCAAGCAAATTGCCGAAAATTCAAATGAAATATTCTGGCTCAGAGACGATAAGCAATTTTTCTATATCAATCCGGCGTTCGAGAAATTGTTCGGCCTGTCACGGGAATCTGCATATAATAATCCAAAGGTATTTATTGATATCATCCACCCTGATGATAAGGCTAAAGTATTCGCCATGTTCGAAACCGACGATTATAAGTTCAAAGGACTATTCAACCAGGAATACCGCATTGTGCGCCCAGACAAGGAGGTGAGATGGATTCTGGCAAAATCGAATCCCATTTACAATAAAGGAGTGTTAGTTCGCCGCATTGGATTTGCCACTGATATTACCGAGAGAAAAAGAACAGAAATGGACCTGATAAAAGCAAAAGAACGAGCCGAGGAAAGTGATCGTTTAAAAACTGCCTTTATCCAGAATATGAGCCACGAAATACGGACACCCATGAATGCTATTATGGGTTTTTCGGAACTGTTGAGTTCCAATTTCGAAAACAAAGCGCGGCTCGACCGCTATTCGGATATTATTACCCAGCGTTGCGACGATCTGCTTAAAATTATAAACGACCTGCTGGACATTGCTAAAATTGAATCGGGCCAGCTTACCATCAGTGTCGAGTCGTTTAGCATACCTGAGCTGTTTACCGAACTGAAAGATACTTTCTCGGTTTATCAGGAAAAAACAAAAAAGACAAAAATTTCTTTCGGATTTAAGTTCCCCGAGACTTTGGATTCAACCATTAAAACAGACAAACTTAAGCTGAAACAGATTTTTATCAACCTTATAAACAATGCCTTTAAATTTACCGACTCCGGCAAAATTGAATTCGGATGCTACTTAAACCGAAAAAACAGGGTTGTATTTTATGTGTCCGACTCCGGAATTGGTATTCCCAAAGATAAGCAGGATGATATATTCAAACGGTTTACCCAGATAAGTAACGACCATAAAAGAAGTTACGGTGGCACAGGATTAGGATTGTCAATTGTTAAAGGGCTTTTACAGGCTCTGGAAGGAGACATTTGGGTGGAATCGGAACCAAAAGCCGGAACAACTTTCCATTTTACTATCAATAGTGACGAACAAGCGGAGAATGAAAACCTGGATCAAAATGCAAATGACCAAATTCCGGCGTTTCATATTCGAAATAAAACAATCTTAATAGTTGAAGACGATCCTTGTAATTCAGCCTTGTTTGACGAAATTCTTATGAATTCCGAAACCACATTATTGCATGCCGAAACAGGTCAGGAGGCTATTAATATCGCCTTGCAATTCAAACCAGATATCATTTTAATGGACATCGGCCTTCCTGATATGTCGGGCTACGATGTGATAACCAAAATTTTATCGCAAAAACCGGAGAGCCTCATTATAGCGCAAACAGCTTATGCGTCGGACGAAGATCGGGCCAAAGCACTTGGCCTTGGATGTGCCGGTTATATCAGCAAACCTATAAAGGTAAACCAGTTTTTATCTATCATTGAAAATTATCTGGCTCAGCCGAAACTATCCTGATTATTTTCCTACTTTAATGCTCCGTACCTGGCCTTTCCGGGTTAAAACCTGAACAATATACGTGGAGACAATTGTTTCTCCGGGAGTGAGCAAAGCAACATCACCCGAAACATTGACCTCCTGAATTATTCGGCCCATAATATCGTACAATTTAACCAGATATGTTTCATCAGGCAGGTTTGTTACAACAATGCGATCTGTTTTTCTGTCGTAAAAAGCTGAAAGCTCAGAAGTTTCTTTTAACGATTTAACAACAGTGGCCGACAAAGGAAGCATTTTAACATCGTCCACATAAATTGTAAGAGCTTTCTCCTGAAAAGCTTCGCTACCATTTCGTTCAGGAGAAATAAGCAGGTAACCTGAGGCTGTATAATTAAACTTTGATAAATCCATTGCTCCTACGGCAAACTGGGCCGTTCTCCACTTAGCTGTGGAGTACCCGGTGGTACTTTCGCCGGGATCGGTAAAATCAACAACCAGCATATTCCCATTTCCATCGTAAATGCGTACCCCAACTTTCCCGGTGGCCACTTTATAATATTTGAATTCAACAATGGAAGCCGGACTCACGCGCAAATCGTAACCATATGCCTGAGCCCCGCGATAGGTCAAATTTCCGGCATTATCGGCGGTTATAAAATCACTGTCATCCTGGCGCACAATCTTCAATACATTGTTACTGACATTTATACCCGATTTATATGGATTTGTAACAACATCCCCCTGCAAAGCCTTCAACGATCCGTTAGAAGCAGGGTTCACCTTCCAGAAAGTAAATCCGTTATTGAGCGATCCTGTGCTAAACCCTTCGAAAGTCTCGTTCAAAGCAACTCCGTTAGCGGTAAGATCCAGACCATTCAAAAGATCATCTCCTTCGGGTACCATTTTCACTGTAATAACCTGCGATGCTCCGGCAGGAACCGTAAATTCAAATCCGGCGAAATAAGTATCAGAATTTTGTTCTTCATAGGTAGTGGGAGGTTTGGTCGACCAGGCTTTTGCAGTTACAGC
The DNA here is from genome assembly GCA_021779665.1 of Bacteroidota bacterium. Classification (GTDB taxonomy): domain Bacteria; phylum Bacteroidota; class Bacteroidia; order Bacteroidales; family JAAUTT01; genus JAAUTT01. The sequence continues at coordinate 11,388 of JAJYAG010000071.1, forward strand.
ATCGGGACCTTCAAACATCAAATAGAGAACCTTATTGGATTGGGTTAACCGTATAATCTTATTGTTTACCTTCTGAGGAACCGCCTGGGTAAGTAAATTCCAGCGTATTGTCAAAGGATTGCTTTTGGCAGTTACAGCGTCCTTAATTTCAACATAACGGTTAGAAATAATGGCTGCAGTTCGTTTACAGCTGCTAACATCGTTCTGATAGAGTGTTGTTAAGTTTAGCTCCACCGACTTAAGATCAGCTGTATTGATAAGATTATCGATCGTGCAGTTCCCGGCAACAAGTTGCTTATTTCCGTTGATTGTTAAGGTATTATGAGCCATATTATTCAACCGGAAAACATCCCATCGTTCGGAAGTCTGGCTCATGTTCCACAAATCAACACCATTGGCTTCGAGAGCAGTGTAATCGCTCATACCAAAATCCATAGCCCAACGGATATCGTTAGCCTCCATCACGAAAGATCCGATATCCATGTGCGCATGATTTCCCGAAGGTGACCCTCCTTTTACGGCCAGATAAATATCGTTCGCATTCCAACCCGAGCGGAGGGCTGCCATAGCGCTTACGCCCTGAGCCACATAGGAAGTTGCAGCTGGTGACTGCAGGTTACTCAAATTGAGGTCTTTGCTCCAGATAAGCAGAAAAGGAAGCATACGATTGGATACAAGGCCGGAGGAACTGTTTGTAAGTGTAAAATCAAGCTTTTTGAGTTCGTTAAATAAAACAGTTTGATCTGAAATGCGGCCTGAGAGCCAAAACATAGCAGGCTGAACTCCAATTGAGGACCCACAATCGGCAAAATTAAAAGGAAGCGGATTTATAGATTTCAGTGTACCTCCGCTCATTTGCCGGGTTCCATTGCCCTGCATATGGTTTACAAAATCAACAGTTTTCAGAAATCCCTCTACAGCCAGCAAACTGCGGTCTGTTCCCCACATTCGCTGGAGTAAATCAATAAACAGAATGTTAAAAGTGGTGCCGTATTCCCAATAACCCATTCCTTCGGGATATGCCCCATTATATTTATAAACGGCCATAGGAATTTGAATCTGTGTAACGGCCCGATCAATTAAAGTCTGGTAATAGACAGGATTTTCATCGTAAACGGCAGCTACACCTGCAGAGATTCCGGCATTGCAAACCTGGTTCCAGTTGTTGTTAGACTTCATCCAACTCTGGTTATCATTTGCTCCTGTTGTCATTTCAATACCTTTAGCTTTGATAGCATTGGATATTGTAGTTCGGGAAGCCTGACCAAGGAAATTATACAACCAATCGTACCCGATAGCCATGGCAAGTGTCATTTCAGCTACATCGAGAAAATGAGAAGGATTCCAGTCGGTAAAAGCTGCCATGGCCAGCATTTCAGTTTCAGCACGGGTGGCATATTTGCTGTCGCCCGTCATACGATAAGCATATGACAAAAAACCAATTCTGCGGATCGCCTCGCGCGAAACATTCAGCAACCTCCTTCCAACAAGCACCCTCGACTGAGCCGTCAAAGGCAACATTTTATCGCATTCAGCAATAATGGCTTTATGGGTTTTGTCCAAAAGTGTATTGTTTGCAATTTTCTCTTTAAGAGGAGTTTCGTCGGCAGAAAGAAAAAACAGACGCGGATGCTCTGTTAATGGGTAAGGCGACTGGGCTTTAGATAGCGAGATGTTAAAAAAAACAATGCAATATAAAAGTATAGCCTTGGTAGTTGTTTTCATAGTTTACTCATTAAAACTCATTCTGAGTCACTTCAAAATTAACAGCAATTTTTATAAAAAAAACAGATGGAGTTAAGTTTTAAAACAATAAAGGTGGAGCTTCACAGGGCCACCCTTATGATAACTACTAATAACTACTACTATGAATCTATCATTATTTCAATCTTATGGTACTACCGGAAATGCCACAATCCGCAAGGTGGTACATCCGTAGGGAATAAGCGTTATTTCCTCTGGTTTGGGATTTACTTCGCCCTTAAACACACCGTCGCGATTGGTGACGGGTTGATAGGCCACTCCATTTATTGCGGTCCATCCGGGTATCTGTTTTGCATTCAGTCTAATTTCCAAAGGACAATTTTCGATATTCCAGAAGAAATTACTATTCACTGGTTTTTGAATAACTTTTGTATTTAGAACAGGCTGTTCAACAATATTCTTAAGAATTCCGTAATTCCAAGGCGTTGTGGGATAAACCTCAAAATAATCGCCTTCTTCCTTTATATTTTTCTTTTCCCACTTCTCTCCTACCCTTAAAGCATAAACCAAAGGACCACGCTCCACTGCACGCGAGTTCCTGCCCCAGTTGCTTGTTGTAACTGTCATGGGAAGTTCCAGGATCAGTTTATCGTTATTTTTCCATTCTCTGTCAATTTTAACAATCTGGCTGCCTTTGTCGCTCCTGAGTTTAACACCATTCAGCATGAAGGTTGCTTCGTTGCACCAGTTGGGTATCCGGAACTCAATGGGAAACTTTGCTGCTTTTGACAAGGTAACTGTAAATTCAATTTTATCTTCGAAAGGATATTTTGTTTCTTCCGTGATGATGACTTCAGTTCCTCCGGCAACTTTAGCCTTTACCTGCGAAGGTCCGTAAACAAGAGCTGCAAGTCCGTTCTCTGATGTGGCATACCACAAATGACTCACAAATTTGGTCCATCCCTGGTGCATGTTCGCCAAACAGCAGGTATAGCCCGATTGCGAGCCAAAAACATTGTTCATTCCGCGGTCGAACGGGAGCGAAAATTCGAAAACACCTCGGCTTACCTGCACCTGGTTGGCAATCTGAAAATATTGTTTTGTATTGTAATCGTCCGTTGTTTGCGTTGGAAGCGCATTATAGGTCATGCGTTCCAGAGCGTCCATATAATAATTATCACCGGTAATGCCTATTGCCTGCTCCAGAGAAAACATGGTCTCCACAATAGCACAGAGCTCGGTACCCTGTGTAGGATCGTTGCCATGCAGATCTTCATCGCCCGAGAAAATTCCCATGGGTAAACCATGCAGCAACATCAAATCGGAGAACCCGGTTTTTAGCGATTGCAGGTATTCCGGCTTATTTTGCGATTGGTACCTGATAACAGGAGTTTTTAAACCCATCCCCACGTTAACTGCATGACGGTGCATCCAGTTAACATCGTTTTGCTGAGCGGCAGCTCACATCACCCAATCACGGTTGCCAAACCATTCAGTCCACGCAAAAGTCTGTTCATAGAGTAAATCGCCCAATTCAAGTAAAAACTTGTCACCGGTGATATTGTAAAGCCAGTAAACAGCCATCAGGTTATCCTCTCCTCTCGATTCAGCCCATTCAGTCCATTTTTTTAAGGGACAGTCGTGTAGATTTTTAAGCTGGTACTGAAAATATTTAGTCATGAAGGGGATAACACGTTTATCGCCAGTTGCCTGGTAATATTGCTGAAGTACTTTCAGCATCACCATTTTAGGCCACCAGTCGTCGCCATCCGTTGCTTTTTCAACTTTAATTCCCTTTTCACGTTCGGCTTTTGTGACAGGGCCAAAATACCCTGACTCCCGCTGGTTATCTAATGTCCAGTTAACATACTTCAGTACTTTTTCTTTTAAGGTTTTATCATCGAGCAGGTAAGCCAAAGGCAAAGCTCCATCGAGCCAGTAAGGTGTTTCTTCCCACCCGTCACCTTTACCTCCGAGCCATCCATTGTCGTTCCTGATTTTCCAGTAATACTCGTCGAGATGACCTGTGGAACCATTTTTCATAATTATCAGCTGTTCCTGCAGCCATCCCTTCGGCTTAACTGTTCCAAGCGGCAGTTCAACATATTTCTCAGAAACCAGAGGTAAACGGTTCGAAACATAATTAGTATTCTGAGCAGAGCCAGAAATTATTGAAAGAAGAAAGAAACTTGCACAGGCTAAGTACTTCATACGTTTTTCAATTTAAAGATGGGCTTCGGAAAATCCCTTTTTTATAAATCACATCTTATAAACCTTTCAGGTTTTAAAAACCTGAAAGGTTTTGACTTTTAGATACTCTCATTTTTTAATACTCCAGCAGGCCGGCGTCAATAAACTGTCCCCCCGTGGTTTGTTTGCAATGAATAGCAATTGTGTTTTTACCCGGCCTTAGAACTTCCTTTACAGTTTTTTCGAGATAAACCGGCTCGTATTTGCCGGTAAATCCTTCAACTGTTGTAATGAGTTTGCCATTAATATAAACTTCAGCATCTTCATCGTAACGGATGGAAACAGCAAGTTTTTTATCGGATACAGACTTCACATCAAAAGTTCTGCGAATCCAGATATCGCTGCTATTCCATTTTGTGCGGGCAATGCTGATGTCGGTAGAACCAAAACCAGCCGGACCTGTCATCCAGCTTTTGTCGGAGAATGTTTCCTGAGTCCAGCTGTCAGCAGGTTTTTCAAAAGTATATTTCCATTGAACAGGATTATTCAACGAACTTTCAAGGAGAACCTTACTTGATATATTATTAAATTTTAACGGAGCCCAGGTTCCGGTTACGTTGGTACCCTTTGATGCCCATTTGTTCCAGATGTTTTTGTCGGACAGCATCTTGATAAAGAAACCACCCACTACCGATCTCGCCTGAAATCCAACCATATAAGCATTATCTACAATATACCAGTCGTTTAGAGGAACACGGTTCGGAGTTGAACTGGCAAAATGATAAATTGGATCGAAAAGTGTCCTGAAATCTTCCTGACTATCAGCCATGGTTGCAGTCCAGGTAATCCAGTCGTTTTTGGTGTAACGTTCGCGACTGTCTAACGGTAATCCGAATTCGGCCTGTTTTGTTTTGTAATATTGAATTTCGCGTTGAATAATTTCGTTGGGGAAGAGATTTAATCCCAGTAACCGATCCCAAACCAGATTATATTTCTGGCTCCAGGTTCCAGGCTGATCATAAGCCAGACGGGTATGATCACCTTCACCCGATTGTTTGATCCATTCCTGAGCCATACCTTCGGCTTTCTTTCTTATTTCGGCAGCTTTATCTTTTTTACCTGCCATATCGCAAAGCATGGCATAGCTTCCAAGCGCAACGATGGCCTTCGCCGAGAGGTTTATATTGTGAGCAAGATGTCCGGCAAAGTCGTCGGTACAAAGCTGATTTTCGGGATCGAAACCTTTCGAAAGCAGATATTCGCTCCATTTTTCAAGTACAGGCCAGTTTGCAAGCGCATAGTTGGCATTGCCTTCCATTTTGGCAAGAGCGGCTGTCATAATAATCATGTTACCGGTTTCTTCAACAGGCATCTGGTTATCTTCGGTTTCTTCGCCACCGCCGTAGGCCTGACCGGTTGCATGCGGATATGTTCCCAAATCGTGCGGAGCAAAAGGAAATTTCCAGCGCGGCGATGCAGCATAATCGAAATTAGGTTGAAGCATTGCTTTTGTAAGTGCCGGACTGAAAAGGAAAAAGAACGGAGCTGCAGGATAAATCACATCCACGGTAGCAATACATCCGTTGCTGAAATTTTCTTTTGAATATATCAGGGGCATGCCTTTGGCATCGGCTACAAGCTTATGCGCAGCGAGGCACTGACGGTAAACGAGAGAACTTACCGCAGCATATTTTTTACCACCGGCGGCTTCTAAATCGGCATTCAATTCTTTATCGAAAGAGGTACAGGCAGTTTGCAATTGCTCATACTGATTTGCAGCCTGAACCAATAATTGGTTAATATCCATTCCGTTTCTTTTCCACCATGCTTTAAGATTTGCATCGAAATAACGGATACTCTGATCGTCGTCGTAAGCCAGCATAGCCCAGCAAACAGAGCCATTGGAGTTAATAGTGCCAAGATTCCATGCAGAACTCATAGACACCCATCCATCGTTGGCACGGCGGGGTTGAGAAGGGTTATTATTTATTGATAAATCACCTTTGGTGATAAAAGTTCTGAAGAGCTGTCTTCTTTCACCAACTGTAGTTTGTGGTTTCTGGTTTTCGGGAATCGAAAGGTAGGCATAACCCCAATCGATTCTAAGATCGTCACCTTTCTTTTTTAAAACAGGCTGTGCGGGGTTTCCAATTTTTTGTGTTTGCAGGCCGTTAATCACAGGTTTTTCCCATACAAGGTTCTGATCGGCTGTGTTTACTGCAATTTCGCCGCCACAGTCGAAATATACCTGCACATCATGATTATTTCCGTCTGCGGAATTAACTTTCCATGTAATATAGGTTACCGGACGGGAAAGGACATCGAGGTCGGAAACCAACGATGGCGTTGTAAATGTAAGTTCAATTTTAACAAGATTATTTTGAAAAGCATAAACGGTGCGTGTAGGGTAAACATTAACAGAAACCTGCTTTACAGGTTCGAGCTGGGTTGGCTGACTACCCATCAGCCGGTATGTTTTACCATCGATACGCACCATGCTGTGCATAGGTTGGTTCTTACCCGTCCAGTGAACGGTTTCGCGATCGTATAAACGATCGGCCGGAGACCATACGCTGAAATAAGGATCGTGAGCTACCAACGGAACACTGGGTGGCCTGAAATCCTGAGCAAATGATAAAGCTGAAACGAATAAAAAGAGAATGAAGAATTGGAGTTTTTTCATCAGTTACAATTTGTTTAAGATTATGATTAAGGTTAAGTTATTTCACATCGGTAAACAAGAAAATTCAGGGCTATCAAAAAGACAGCCCTGAATAAAAATTATAAATTAATTTTCTGAACCGGCGAGAAAATCATCTTTTCAACGCCTGAAATCTTAATTCCCACACGGGCAAAAACATAGTTTTGTGTTGGGGTAATATCAGGTACATCAAGGCTCAGAGTTATATTGTCGGGGTTTGTAATTGCCGAACCATTAAGACTGGCTTCCTTGATTTTGTATTCGTTACGGTTATCCACCAATGTAGTTTTATTCACATAAAGGTTAACCCGTTCGATACTTTTTGCATTAGCGTCGGTAATAATCTTTTCAGCCTTAAAAGTAGCCGTAACTTTACGTCCGCTGGCACTAAACTGAGGATTACGCACCATATAGTAAGGCATTACTTCAATGTCCTTAACAGTTTTACCTCTCAGATCCACAACAATAGTATCGGAACCATTTACGGGAATATTTCTGAATGGACCCTGATTTTGAGGAATAATGAGTTTATAGGATGCATCGAAAAGCAGAGCCGAATAAGAACCATCAGCAGCAATAGTAACATTTATGGGGGCTTTTAGCTGCCATCCCGGTTCATATAACTGGAAAGAAACTTCTCCAACGCTAAGTCCCAAAGGCTCTCCGTTATATACAATCTTACCTGTAAGTTGAGATTCAGGTTCGTCGTAATTATCATAAGCACACGATACTGCAAATGCGCTGATGAATATAAATATTAGATATTTGAATGCTTTCATAAGTTTAATTTTGATTTGGATTACGCACTAAAAGAGGATTGCTTGCAATGATACCATCGTTAATATTCGAGTAATAGTTCCCCATACGGAAACGACGCGAATTGGTAACTTCTCTGGGCACTACAACTTCAAATACATACTTGCCATCGTTAGGATTACCTGGATTATAATATTTATAGGGCCACAATCCAAAAGGCCTTGTACTAGGCTCGTCAGCTTTCATAGGATTGGTTGTAAGATTTACAGCCTGTCCGTTCCATACTTTATGTGCCAAACGCCATCTCTTCAAATCCCAAAGGATATGACCTTCAAAAGCAAGTTCAACTTTACGTTCGTGAACAATCCTGTCGAAAGTTATTTCACCAGCTGTTAAAGGAGTAGTTAATCCGGCACGGGCACGTACCTGATTCATGTAGGTGGCAGCCAATGCAGGCTGGTTAAGTTCGAAAGCAGCTTCAGCAGCATTTAATAAAACTTCGGCATAACGATACTGAATCCACCATAAACCGCTCTGTGGACCACGCATTCCCGAGCCTGGGTTTGGATCCATATATTTACGGACATAAAAACCTGTTTGAGCAGTAAACTCAAGACTGTTAATGGGTCCATCGTAACCAACCACCTGCTGGTCTTCAGTTTTACCGGGAAGCCGTCCTTTACCAGCATAGGTATTGGCAGTAACTTTAGTACCATCGGCTAACATGTATCCGGCCCAAATATCAACAGGTTTGCCCTTGAACTTTGTTCCGGGAAGAATAACAGTACCACCTAAACGGGCATCACGTCCGGCAAAAATATCAGTAAGGCTATTGTAATAAACAAAATCGTTGCCATTCCTGATATCGAGAGAAGCAGCAGTGTTATCGAGTTTTTCGAAAGACTGAACAAGGTTGAGCGAGGGGTTCAAACGACCGCCTTCAAGATCTTCAGCACCCGACCAGGGTTGATTAACAAGTGTGAAACCAACAATTTTACCCGATTTAAGCTTATAATCCCTAACAAGAATAGCTTCGTTATTATTATCCTCATCGTAGAAAACAGCGGCAAAGTTCTCCTGTAAGTCAGGATTTTTCTGGTACAGAGAATATTTACCATCGGTAATTATTTCCTGAGCAGCCGCAAGCGCTTTTTGATAGTAACCTTCAGCTTTTGCTGCAGGGATACCAACTTCGCCACCTGGTAACGAAACTTCGGGAGTAGTAGCGCCATAACGTGCAATGGAAGCTGCATACAGAGCTGCTCTGGACTGAACTGCCAATGCAGCAGCCTTGGAAGCTCTGGATTTTTCGGAAGCAGAATTTGGGAGCAAACTTTTAACTGTGTCCAGCTCAGCAATTACAAAATCGTATATATCCGATTCTTTAGCACGGGCATGTCTTAAATAGGAAGGATCGCCGCTGTAATTGTAAGTCATTACCTCGAGAATAAGCGGAACACCACCCATACGTTTCACTTTTTCGAAATAATTAACAGCCCTTAAGAAACGAGCCTCGGCAACCATACGCACACGTTCATTCTGATCGTCCATCTTGGTAGCCTTTGAGCATTTTTCGATAAACATATTCAATTCGCGGATATAACCATAATCCCAGTCAGCCCAGTCGCCATAGCCAAAATCGCCAATACGGGCGCGACCATAATCACCTGCAGCCGAAGGGAATGCTTCATCAAAGTTGGTAAACTCGTACCATTTATCTGTTCTTTGATACTCATTATTACGGTCGTATAAATCCACAAGAACATTGAGCGCAACCGAAGCATTTGTCCAAACCTGATCTTCATTCAGAACATTAACAGGTTTACGGTTGAGGAATTCATCATCTTTACAACTCCAAACAAGGAGTGTTAACATTAGGAATAACAGTATATTATGTTTTTTCATAAGTTCAAAGTATTAAAATGTAAGATTGACTCCCACGTTCACAAACCGGTTTTGCGGATATTGTAAACCGTTTTCGTCCATTATTTCAGGCTCAACTCCTACTTTCTTTAAATTATCGAGTGAGAAAAGATTGTAACCGTTCACATAAACCCTGGTTTTTTCAATACCTATTTTTTGAGTGATAACTTTAGGTATTGTATAACCGAGCTCGATGGTTCTTGCTCTCAGATATTTAACATTTGTAAGCCAGAAGGTTGAATTTCTGTAATTGCTGTGTCCTCCGTCGTTCCAGCGTAAAGCAGGATATTTTCCCGAAACCCATTCACTGTTCAGGTTGAAAAGGTCAGTGCGGTGCCATCTGTTATTATAGAGTTCGGCCATGAGGTTACCGGTATTCTGGAAAGCAACACGCATTTCCCAGTTACGGTTGTAGGAATACATTGTACCACCAGAGAAGTCGGCTTTAAAGTCAAATCCTTTCCACTGGCACGAAAAGTTAAGTCCATAGTTAACAGTGGGGTTTTTATCACGGGCATAACCAATCGGACGAACATCTTCGCCATTAATCATTCCATCCTTGTTAACATCTTCGTAGATCAAATCGCCGGGTAACATGGTTCTGTTTCCTTGACCATCGTTATTCACAGGATAATTATTAATTTCCTCGAACGACTTAAACTGGCCAATTACATTGTAACCCCAGTAAGTTCCTGCCCAACGATCTTCGGACGATGTATAATATTTGTTTAAAGCACTGCTGAAACGGGGCTTATAAGTTTCGAGGTTGCGGGCTCTTGCAAATCCAAAGTTACCGCCAATTACAAAGCTGAAGTCTCCGGCATTTCCGAAATACTGAACAGAACCATCGCCACCAACAACAGCATCGCTGTTTACATTCTCCTGAGGTAAGCCATATCCCAATTCCTGAGGAACTACAACGTCGTATTTATTACCCTTTAAGCCGGTACGTTTACGGTAGAAATAGTCAACAGCACCACTGATTTTTCCGTTGAAGAGACTGAAGTCGGCTCCAATGTCGGTAATCCGGCTCGTAAACCAGCTGAGGTTTGTAATTGGTTCACCTTTATAACGTGCTCCCTGCATCAGGTTGCCATTGATAATGTTACGAGAGGTAGCATAATTATAACCGGGTAAGTAATCAAAAGGTCCAATTCCGATATCATCGTCACCAAGAATACCGTATGATCCACGAAGTTTGAAATCACTTAATACATTTGCCAGGCCTGTTAACGATTTGAAGAAATTTTCTTCAGAGATACGCCATCCGGCAGATACTGAAGGGAAGAAACCCCAACGTTTGTTCGAAATAAATTTCCAGGAAGCATCTTCACGAGCCGATAACTCAAGGTAATACTTTCTTGCATAGTCGTAGTTAAACCGGCCAACATAGCCAATTCTTGCTTCCTCCGACTGGCGATCGTCGTAAGTATCAACGTTATCAAAATAAAGTAAAGGCAGAACGTTGGTGGAGGGAACCGCATGAACCCATTGCTCAATATCTTTAACCTCAATACGCTCGGCCACAAACACAGCACCTACATTATGCTTGCCGAATGTATTATTATAAGTTACCTGTCCCTGATAAACGTTCTCGAATTTTTTACGGGTACCGCGTTCTCTCCATGGATTCATCATGGCAAAAGCCTTGTCGTAGTTTTTGTTTGATTCGTTGTAACGATAAGTCTGGTAAGTATACTCATGCCCGTTCATCAATCTGTCGGCCAGGTAATACGAATATTTACCAGAAACAGAAAGACCTTTTATCGGAAGCTGGTATTCAGCATTGAAATTTGCCTGAAACACACGCCAGTTCTCAGTCCAGTAACCCGATTTATCTTTGGTAAACAATGCCCAGTTGGTATCGTTATGACCAATATCGTTAATATATTCAGGGTTATCGTTAGCATAAGGACGTTCGGTAGGACGGTTTCTGAAAAGAGCAAAACGTGGAGCCCAGTAGTCGTCGCCACCAGGTACGCCTGGATTGTCGCGGGTTTCGATACGACCAGTAACCTGCATTCCTACTTTCAGGCTCTTGGATATTCTTGCATCAACGCTCGAATTAATATTATAGCGCTCAAATGTAAACTGGCGGCCCAGAACAGAATTCTGAAACAACCTGGTTCCCGAAAGGTAATAGTTGATTTTATCGTTTCCGCCCTGCGCATTGATATTAATGGAGTTCAGTGGCGAATTAGGCTGTATAATAAAATCGTACCAGTCAAAACTTTTATATCCATTCTCGGTGCCTGCTTTCCATTTATCCAGTTCGGCAGCACTAATCTGGGTAGAACGTGCCAATGAATTTAGTTCTGCATCAGCTTTACCTGTCATCCATTCGTAAGCATTTACTGTTTCAGGAAAACGGGACCAGTTTTGCCATCCGGTATAAGCATCAACATTGATTGTGTTTTTGGAACCAACTTTACCACGTTTGGTAGTTACAAGAACAACGCCGTTTGCACCACGCGAACCGTAAACCGAAGCAGAAGCGTCTTTAAGTATGGAAATGCTTTCGATATCGTTTGGAGAAATGTTGTTGAAAGTACCAGCATCTTTCTGGAATCCGTCGATTACAAATAAAGGAGCACCCATGTTACGTATCTGAACATTTGCACCTGAACCCGGGCGGCCATCGGCCATACGGAAGCTCACACCAGCTAACTTACCTGCTAATGCAGCACTAACAGTAGAGGCGTGTACCCGGTCCATATCTTCGGCGGTAACACCTGAAATTGCTCCGGTTACCGATTCTTTTTTACGAACGCCGTAACCAACAACCACAACTTCTTCAAGTGCCTTAATGTCTTCAACAAGCTTAACATCAACAACGGTCTGGCCGATTAAAGTAACGGTTTCGGAAAGATATCCTATAAATGAAAATGTTAAGGAAGCATCCTGTGATGGAACGGAAATGGAATATTTACCATCGATATCGGTTACTGTTCCTTGGGTAGTTCCCGGAATAGTTACACCAACACCTACCAAAGGCTCTCCGGTTTTGGAGTCGGTAACTTTACCTGTAATATTTACGATCTGAACACTTTGTGAGGGCGTGATGACAACCACATTGTTTTCGAGAACTTTATAGGTAACTGTGCCTTCATTTAACATCATGGATAAAATATCGTTGATAGTTTTTCCCTGAGCTGTTAAAGAAACACGCTTATTCAAATCAGAAAAGTCGTCGCTATAGAAAAAGCGGAATTCGCTCTGCCTTTCCAATAATTTCAGGACGTCGCGAACGGAAGTATTTTTTACCGCTATGTCGAGCTTTGCACTTTGAGAATAAAGAGAAGCAGACACATTGATAGTAGTAATAAAAACAAGTAGATAGGATAGTTTCATAATAAGAAAGATTTTTCTGTAGCCTTTTAGTTTGGACAAAAGATCTCCTTTACAAAATTTTTTCATAGTTTTGTATTGATTGATTAATAATAAATAAGATATTCTGTGCAAGAGAATATCGGAAAATTGTCAATATTGGGGTTAACGGGGGTTAATCCCAATTTTTTTTGTACTGGGTGATTAAATTATCATAGGCATTGTAGTTTTTTAGTTAGACATAGTTTCTGTGAGAAATTATCTTTTTTCATAAGCCTGATTGTAGGACCTTACTAAAATCGGGTCAACTTTAATTAGTATATTATTTTTATCGATGCTGTATTTAAAAGGCAGGGTATATCGCATCAAATCCATGGCCTGTTCAACAGTTTCGTTGGTAAACGTACCTGAAAACCGGTATTTCTCCAGTTCATTTGTCTGAAACTCAATATTAACATTATAACGACGTTCCAACAGCGTTGCCAGATTTCCAAATTCCTCGCTATCAATTATCCATTTGTCATCTTTCCATGAAGTATATAAATCGGTATTTACATTTTGAGCCTGTATAGCCGGAATGGATTTTTGCACGTCCAATGCAATAATTGCTTCATCCTTATTGTCCTTATTTTCAATAATTTTGGATTTTTCATGATAAAAAAGTGAAGAATCGTTAAATACCACAACCTTTTGATTGGGTTTCAGTGTAATCACAGAATTTTCGGTTGCACCTTCTTTTTCAATTCTTACTATGCCTTCAACCAGCGTGGTGGTAACTTTTCTTTCTTCGGGATAGGCTTTCACGTTAAAAGAAGTTCCAAGAGCTTTGATAAACATCCCGTTAGCTGAAACAATAAACGGGTGGTTCTTATCCGACTTTACTTTAAAAAAAGCCTCACCTACCAGCTTAACTTCGCGATTTTCGCCATTGTTGATTTTATAGGTCAACTCTGAGCCTGCATTTAACCAAACCCTGGATCCATCGGGCAGATAAGCAACACTACGCGAACCTTTCGGAGCAAAAATCTTTACAATTTTTTCCGATTGTGAAGAACTATTGAATATCAGATAGGATGCGGTTCCTCCACCTAAGAAAACCAGGAGTAAAACAGCTGCCACTTTCAACAGGTATGAAAGGCTGAAAGTCTTTAACCCGACAGCAGGCTCTGTCGCCTCTGATGCCATCCGGGAATAAATATTCAGCAAGGCTGCATTTTCATCAAAAACGGGATGGTTTACCTGGGAAGTTGCCATCCAGGTAGCACGTACTTTATTAAATAAAGCCTCGTTCTCCGGCTGATTATTCTTCCATTTTAAAAGGGCTTCATTTTCAACGCGTGAAGTTTCGCCCTTTAGAAATCTGATAATCAGATCATAAATATCCACATCACTATTCATAGCTTTTGATTTCTAATGTTAAGACACGGTTTTGGGCAGGTTGGACGTCAACCTGTATTACTTTTTTTCAAATTATTTTAAATGCGACTCCATCAAAGATTTTAATTTCTCAATGGCCCTCAGCATCTGGGATTTGACTGTACTCACAGAAATATCGAGCTTTGTTGCTATTTCGCTATAGGTAAGTTGCTGGTAACGTGCCATCTGAAAAATTTCGCGGCATTGCGGTGAGAGCTCTTCAATGGCTTGTTTTAATTCGGTTTCGATTTGTTGACTGATAATATCGTCGAGAATGTTTGCCGCCGATTCAATATCAAGAATTTTTGCGCGTATGGTGAGATCGTCGGCAGAAATTTCATTTGTATTGCTCAAATGATCGCGGATATAATTTAAGGTATGGTTATGAACCATCCTGTACAGATACGACTTTAGGGAATGTTTTACAGAAATATTGTTGCGGTTGTTCCAGAGCTTAAGAAACACATCCTGAACTACTTCTTCAGCTAAGGCTTTGCTTTTCAAAATATCACTGGCATAAACACAAAGAGGAGAGTAATAACTTTTAAATACATTGTTAAAAGCTTTCAGATTCCCACTTTGTATTTCTTCAAATTCAGTTGAGCGCACTAAATTTTCCACCAAAATATCGTTTCATTCGGGTGTAAAAGTAGTATAATGCACCTAATAAAAAAAAGACCTAAAGGGTAAGGAGAATAAATAATATTTCAGGAAAGATAACACTTTCATCATCAGTTAAAGCCAAAGGTTGTGGATAGGATATCCAAAATAGAAATTGCTGTAATAGTGCATTTCTGTTATCAGGAATACCGCTATTACAGCAATTGCAAAAACTTGTCTTACGACATCAGAAATTCCCTGGGAACGGACCGTAAGCGTGAAATGTCACAGATCCGTTCTCTGATATCAAAGCCTGATGCACACCTAACTCTACATTGATCGCAGTCCTGGCAGGGATTAGCCTCCACACAGGTATCGCAAAGCGTATAATATGCCTGCTCCATATTTTTGTATCCGTAGGCATACATATAACTTCGCATCATTGTTGGTATGTCGAGGTTATTCGGACACTGTCCTTCGCACGATTTACATTGCTGACAATATAAAGAACGGGAATCATTCATGGTTAAATTGAGATCCTTCAGTTCGTCGCTGGTGATCTTCAGGTCATTGATCATAGCCAGGTTCTTTTCCATCTCATCAATATTCGACATGCCAGAAGTAATGGATGCAATATTTTTATTTTGCAGAACCCATTTCAAAGCAGCGTTAGTATTGAGTCCCGGACCATTCTTATCCCTGAAAGCTCCTGCGGTTGTTTTCATAGCGATAATTCCTAACCCGGCTTTGGTGGCATAATCAAGGGCATCGGCCATGGCATCCTTATTCTGAACTTTATAATTGTACGAAGGCATAGCCACGTCGTAAACACCTGAGTCGGCAGCTGCTCTTAAAGCCTCTTCCATGTCGTTATGACTGGCAATCCCTACAAATTTGGCCTTACCTTGCTTTTTGAGCTCCTTCATCGCTTTCAGAACACCTTCATTCAATACCATTTCGCGTTTCCCGGCGTAAGGAAAAAGAAAAATATCCACATAATCGAGTCCAAAACGTTTCAAACTTTCCTCAGCTTTCTTCAGGTAACCTTCAATATTAAATTCTTTTGAAAAATTTCCTGTGCGACGGTCAAAATCATCAGGCGGAGCAGCTGTGCCCACAAAGAACGAATCGCGGGGTAATCCTTTTAATCCTTCACCCACAAGACGTTCGTTGTTCCCATCGCCATAATAAGTGGCCGAGAAAAAGAGTTTAACGCCGGCATCGTAAGCGGCCCTGACAAAAGACGGACTTGAAGTGCCGCTTGCACCCAGACTGATAAGCGGTATATTCATTCCTGTGCGTCCCAGCATTCGCGTGGGAAGTTTGGGTTTTATAATTGAAACTGAACCAGAAGCATTCAAACTTCCCGGTAGCAATGCAGCTCCGGATAATCCGATAATACCGGACTTAAGAAAATTTCGGCGGTTGTTTTTCATATTTCAGGTTTTAAATTGAAGTAGCGATTTATGTGTGAAATATAAGACGATTTTTTTCTTAAATCAACAGGTTTGAATTTACGGCAGGTTCCCGCTTGCCCGAATACTTTCGAAAGGTTTAACAGGTAATGGTATCTGGTATACCGTTTGCAACACCATTGAAAACTTAGAAAATCATTATTATGGCACAAAAAGAGAATAACCCCAAAAGAGGTAAGGCGAATAAAGCTCAAACCAAAATTGATATTGATAATCGTAAGGAAAAAGCCTACGAATCGGGAGCAAGTCCTGAAAACAGATCGCGGTCGGGCGAAAGGTAAATTCTAAATCACTGTTGTCAGGAAAAATAATTTGAGATCTCTCCCTTTGGTCGAAATGACGAGGCTTTTATGAAATTTAAGTTAGTCGGTTAGTGGGCGGCTTCGCCGCCCACTAACCGACTAACTGGATTTATTACCATGAAATTTTAGGTTAAATTATTTCAAAAGAATAAACCCCGGAACCTATCTTCACCCTTAAAAATCCGTTCTCCTCTCCTATTACCCTGATCTCGGAACATTCCGGGATATCTTTGGAGCTTTCGGATATTTTGCAACCCGGTTTTACAGGTATATAAACCGTGGCCGTGGTATTTGCGGGGATGGTTACGTTTACTTTCACTGCAGTTTCTGCCTTTTCCCAGTTGCATTGGATCATTCCGTAAGGAGACTGGTAATTGCATTTAACCCAACTGATATCCCCAACCATTTCGGGTTTAATCACAATCTCTTTGTAAGCAACAGATTCTTCGCCCTGACGGATACCACCCAGACCGGCATAAAACCAATCCATTAAATGCCCGAGCATCAAGTGGTTGTTCGATACGTTCTCGAGCGCCGGCCACGATTCGGTGAGCGCCGTAGCTCCTTTCCTGAGCTGAAAACCATAACCGGGAACATCGTCGCGGGCATTCATTTCGTAAAGAAGCTGCGACTTACCGCCTCCCGTGAGCGCTTCAACAAGATAATGAAAGCCTACATCGCCTGCTGTCAAAGGTTTTCCCTGTGCCCGGACGGAGTCCTCCAGATTTTGCAGTATACGTGGTTTATACTGATCATCAACCAGTCCCACACACCAGGGCATCGCCATGGCAGTCTGACTGCCGGTAGAAATAACGCAGGTTTGCGGATTGAAAAACCTGTTGTTGAAAGCAACTTTGATTTCCTCAGCCCACTTTTCAAAATACTGCTGCTTGTTGTTTTTGAGAATTGCAGCCATTTGTGCCAGCAACTTTACATCGTAATAGTAAATGGAAGTGGCAGTTAATGCTTTGGGCGTTAACTGAGCCTCGCCGGGTTGTCGGGGACCGTAATCGAACCAGTCGCCGAGCCCGTGCGAAAGTATATGGTTTGTCGATTTGGTTTTGAGGTATTCGACATACCGCTCCATCATAGGCCAGGCTTTTTTCATCAGGGTGGTATCGCCATACCACTGGTAAACCATCCATGGCAGAATAACTGCAGCGCTGCCCCACTCAGGCGAGTCGCGAAATCCCCCTTCAAAAGGAACATACTCGGGTGCAATATCGGGAACAAGGCCATTGCTGAGCTGGGCTTCTATCATATCATTCACCTGTTTGGTGTAAAGGTCGAAAAGGTTGAAGTTGTAATGAACTGCACTACCCATGAGGAAAGTCTGTTCGAGCCATCCAAGTTTTTCGCGGTGCGGACAGTCGGTAAGCACACTCTGCAAATTACTTTTTATGCCCCAGTTAATCAGGTTGAAGGTACGGTTAAACAGGTCGTACGAACAGGAAAATGTTCCAGTACTTTGCGTGGCATTGCGGTTGTGCAGCATCTTTAGCTCAATCAGCTGTGCTTTGTCACTTTCGTTCACATCAGCAGGAGCTGCTCCGATAACCACTACATACCGGAAACCGTAATAGGTGAACCGCGGTTGCCAGGTTTCCACTCCATCCCCCTTCAAAGTATATGAAAAATAATATGGAGAACCGGATGCAGATTGGTTGGCATGATTTTCCCTGGTAATCAGCTCGGAAGGAATAAGACGAACCACCTGACCTTTTCGGCCTTTAACTTTCAGCGCTACAATAGCAGAGGCATTCTGTCCAAAGTCGTACAGATAGTTACCATCGTCCAGTTTTGTAATGCGTTGGGGAGTAAAATTTTCCTTCAGTTCCAGTTTTGTTGCTTTTTCTTCTTTCATTCGACCGGATGGTGGTGTAACCAAAAGAGCCCTTTTCCAGGCGGCATCGTTGAATGCAGGGAGATTCCAGCCCTGTTGTTCCAATTGCGCATCGTAATCTTCACCACCGTAAATGCTTGCAAAGGTAACCGGTGAAGGAGCAGTTTTCCAGTCATTTCCGGTAGCGATTACTTTTTCGCTTCCATCGGTAAACCGGATTCGCAACTGCCCGATAAGTTTCGGATTTCCCCATGCAATGACAAGCTTGCGGTAGCGTTCGCGGTTGATATTGTAAAAGCCATTTCCAACAATTGCGCCGATGGCATTTTTCCCTTTCCGCAACATGGAGCTAACATCGTACGAGTTGTATAAAACGGTTTTGTCGTAGTTGGTCCACCCGGGAGTGAGAAAATCGTTTCCTACCTTTTCGCCATTGATGTATGCCTCGTATTGACCAAGTCCTGTGATATAAAGAATAGCCTCCTTCACCTCCCGTTTCACTTCAAATTCCTTCCTGAACATGGGAACTACAGGTCTGTCCTTACATTTGTCGCCAAGTTTATCTCCAAAGCCGTGAACTCCCGGCACCATCCTTTTTTCAGGAGCCAGATCTTCAAACCCGATCCATTTTGCTTTTTTCCAGTCAGCATCTTTCAACTCCGTCCGGAAGGCGGATACATTGCTCCAGTCGGAGCTTATTTCGTCCTGGTTCCACACGCAGACACGCCAGTAATAAGTTACTCCGGGTTTCAACATCGAAGTATTTACCGGCACCATTACAGAGCGGTTGGAGGTAATTTTTCCGGAGTCCCAGATCAGTTTTCCTGCTTCAAAATTTTCATTGGAAGCCAGTTGAATTTGGTATGCCAACTGATGCTGATTGCGCAATTCAGAATTTATCTGCCAGCTAAAAAATAAGTTTTCGCCAACGTTTGCTTTCAGATTCTCTACTGAAATTTCGGATGAAAAAAGGGTGATTGGGAACACGATCATCAAAAGCAGAAAAGCACAGGGTTTGAGAAAGATTTTTCTGATTATCCTAAAATAATTGGAAGACAAAAAGTTAGAAGTCATTTTTTTGAAGTTAATTTCACTGAAAAGTAAGCATTTTTTGAGTATTTGATTATATACTTGTTTCTGTGTGATAAAATACGTTTTGGATACACTATTGTCCGGTTAAATTTTTTTAAGGAATAAATGAATAGATTTCTCACTTTGTTCGAAATGACAATGAGCTATATAGGTTTTGGTGAGGGGTAGGTTTGCGGCTTCGCCGCAAACCTA
>JAJYAG010000072.1 GCA_021779665.1 Bacteroidota bacterium
GGTGACTGGGGCTAAGTCGTAACAAGGTAGCCGTACCGGAAGGTGCGGCTGGAACACCTCCTTTCTAGAGAGGTCGTTACCTTAAGCAGGTTTTTGTTTATCCCGTACTTATTCCAAATATTAAATTAACAAAATTAGCGTAGTGAGCGCAAGGATGAGACTGTTATAGTCCCGTAGCTCAGTTGGTTAGAGCACTACACTGATAATGTAGGGGTCCGCAGTTCAAATCTGCGCGGGACTACTTTTTGCTAAATTGTTAAGTAATCTTCAAAAACATAAGTTCTTTAGAATAATGTAACATAGCTGAGGAAGCAAAAAACATTCGGTTGTTTTGTTACAACTTTTTGGCAGAAGTGCCAATAGGTTCTTTGACATAATGGAAAGAGCAATTAGAAAGAGATTAAAGAAAGTAATAAAGGGCGTATGGGGGATGCCTAGGCTCTCACAGGCGAGGAAGGACGTGATAAGCTGCGATAAGCTACGGGGAGGTGCAAACGACCTTCGATCCGTAGATTTCCGAATGGGGCAACCCACCATGTAGAAGACATGGTATCTAGCAATAGAAGCAAACCCTGGGAACTGAAACATCTAAGTACCGGGAGGAAGAAAAAACAATAGTGATTTTCAGAGTAGTGGCGAGCGAAATGGAAACAGCCCAAACCATGAGTGTTTCGGCACTTATGGGGTTATAGGGCCAGCATTTAGTATCTAATTTAAGTGGAACGAATTGGAAAGTTCGGCCATAGCGGGTGATAGCCCCGTACACGTAAGCGATTAGGTATGCGCTGGTACCCTGAGTAAGGCGGGACACGAGGAATCCTGTCTGAATTTGCCGGGACCATCCGGTAAGGCTAAATACTAGTGAGAGACCGATAGTGGACGAGTACCGTGAGGGAAAGGTGAAAAGAACCGCGAACAGCGGAGTGAAATAGTACCTGAAACCATACGCTTACAAGCGGTCGGAGTCCAGTAATGGATGACGGCGTGCCTTTTGCATAATGAGCCTACGAGTTGCACTTTTCTGGCAAGGTTAAGTACTTAAAGGTACGGAGCCGAAGCGAAAGCGAGTCTGAATAGGGCGCTAAGTCAGGAGGGGCAGACGCGAAACTTTGTGATCTACCCATGACCAGGTTGAAGTTTCATTAACATGAGATGGAGGACCGAACCAGTAAACGTTGAAAAGTTTTTGGATGAGTTGTGGGTAGGGGTGAAAGGCTAATCAAACTGAGAAATAGCTCGTACTCCCCGAAATGCATTTAGGTGCAGCCTGGGATAAGAGTATCACGGAGGTAGAGCTACTGATAGGGCTAGAGGGCTTCACAGCCTATCAAACCCTGACAAACTCCGAATGCCGTGATATGTTTTCCTGGAGTGAGCCGCGGGGTGCTAAGGTCACGCGACGAGAGGGAAAGAACCCAGACCAACAGCTAAGGTCCCTAAATACATGCTAAGTTGAAAAAACGAGGTCGAACTGCACAGACAGCTAGGATGTTTGCTTGGAAGCAGCAATTCATTTAAAGAGTGCGTAACAGCTCACTAGTCGAGCGGTTTGGCGTGGATAATAATCGGGCATCAAGCATGTTACCGAAGCTTTGGATTGACAGTAATGTCACTGGTAGGGGAGCATTCTACATGCGCAGAAGGTCAGCTGTAAGGCGAGCTGGAGTGTGTAGAAAAGCAAATGTAGGCATAAGTAACGATAATGAGGGTGAGAAACCTTCACACCGAAAGACTAAGGGTTCCTGATCAACGATAATCGGATCAGGGTTAGTCGGGGCCTAAGGGGTACCCTGGAATAACGGGGGAACTTGATGGACAACAGGTTAATATTCCTGTACAATTTACAGTGCGATGTATTGACGGATTGATGGAGTGCTTACGTACCGACGGAAGTGTACGTTGAGCCTAGCCTTCGGGCAAAGCGAAAGTATGAAAGAGATTCCAAGAAAATTTACTAAGCTTCAGCTGTAATATTCCCGTACCGTAAACCGACACAGGTAGTTGGGGAGAATATCCTAAGGTGCTTGAGTGATTCATGGCTAAGGAACTAGGCAAATTAGACCTGTAACTTCGGGAAAAAGGTCCCCTTCAGTAATGGAGGGCGCAGAGAAATGATCCAGGCGACTGTTTATCAAAAACACAGGGCTATGCAAAATCGAAAGATGAAATATATGGCCTGACACCTGCCCGGTGCTGGAAGGTTAAGAGGAGATGTCATCGCAAGAGAAGCATTGAATCGAAGCCCCAGTAAACGGCGGCCGTAACTATAACGGTCCTAAGGTAGCGAAATTCCTTGTCGGGTAAGTTCCGACCTGCACGAATGGTGTAACGATCTGGATACTGTCTCAGCCATGAGCTCAGTGAAATTGTAGCAGCGGTGAAGATGCCGCTTACCCGCAACGGGACGGAAAGACCCCGTGAACCTTTACTGCAACTTTGCATTGATTTTGGGTAAACGATGTGTAGGATAGGTGGGAGGCTATGATCCGGTGTCGCTAGGCATCGGGGAGCCAACGTTGAAATACCACCCTTTGTTTACTTGGAGTCTAACCCTGGAAGGGGAACAGTGCATGGTGGGTAGTTTGACTGGGGTGGTCGCCTCCAAAAGCGTAACGGAGGCTTCCAAAGGTACCCTCAGCACGAATGGTAACCGTGCGCAGAGTGCATTGGCACAAGGGTGCTTGACTGTGAGACAGACAAGTCGAGCAGGTACGAAAGTAGGGCAAAGTGATCCGGTGGTTCCGCATGGAAGGGCCATCGCTCAAAGGATAAAAGGTACTCCGGGGATAACAGGCTGATCACTCCCAAGAGCTCATATCGACGGAGTGGTTTGGCACCTCGATGTCGGCTCGTCACATCCTGGGGCTGGAGAAGGTCCCAAGGGTTCGGCTGTTCGCCGATTAAAGTGGCACGCGAGCTGGGTTCAGAACGTCGTGAGACAGTTCGGTCCCTATCTGTTGTGGGCGCAGGAAATTTGAGAAGGCCTAACCTTAGTACGAGAGGACCGGGTTGGACGAACCACTGGTGTACCAGTTGTACCGCCAGGTGCACAGCTGGGTAGCTACGTTCGGTTTAGATAAGCGCTGAAAGCATCTAAGCGCGAAGCTAGCTTCAAGATTAGATTTCCCTTGAGGGTCGTTGGAGACTACGACGTTGATAGGCTGTAAGTATAAAGGCAGTAATGTCTGAGCTGAGCAGTACTAATAACCCGAAAGGCTTTCTTTAATGCATTCTAATTGCTCTTGAATTATGTTAATTACTAGTAGTAAGTAGTAAGTCGTAAGTAGAAAGACAAATACAGTCGCACTTATGTCCACCGCTTATCACTTTAAAGATATACAGTAGTAAATCGGAGTAAGTCTTACGACTAAATACTTACGATTTACGACTAAAAATTTAAGGTGACGATAGCGATGGGGTCCACCTCTTCCCATTCCGAACAGAGAAGTTAAGCCCATCTGCGCCGATGGTACTGCGTAACAGCGGGAGAGTAGGTCGTTGCCAAACTCCCAAGCCTCATCCCTTCACAGGGCTGGGGCTTTTTTATTTGAAGTAATCCGTGTGGTATTAATGCATGAATCAGCCGGAAAATCGGGATCAGTCGGAAAAGTTGGGGGAAAGGTGTTTTTTTTGCATCCGTTATGGAATATCAAAGAGAAGAATTGAATCTATTAAGTGCTTTCTTAGAAATCTTGGGCAGTCCGTTGAAAATCCTGGATTAAGCCCCGTCAGAGTATAAGCTTATCAATTTTCATTAATAATTCAGGGATATCGATAGGTTTTGATATATAATCATTAAATCCAATCCGTAGGCAGCTGTTTTTCTCTTCAACCATTGCGAATGCTGTCTGAGCAATTACAGGTATATGAAAATTGAATTGCTTGATTCTGTTCAAAGCCTCATAACCATCCATTAATGGCATTTGGATGTCCATTAATACAAGGTTTGTTTCAGGGTGTAACTGTACTAATTCAACGGCTTCAATTCCGTTTGTTGCCCTGAGAATTTCTACTTTGGTATTTTTTAATGCAATTTGTAAAACCTTGAAATTGAGATCTTCATCTTCTGCTATGAGGATTTTTTTGTTTTCCCAGTTGTGGGATTTTTTTTCAATATAAGTTACTTCTTCTTTAGGATTTAATTCCTGAGTATCTCCGTTAAAAGGAATTGATAAATAAAAGGTAGATCCTTGCCCCAACTCGGATTCAACTGTTAATTCTCCTCCTAATAGCTTGGCAAGGTTTTGAGAGATGGCCAGCCCTAATCCTGCACCTCCTTTATTCCCGTAAGATTCAATTTTTCCGAAACGCTGAAAAATGTAATCTATTTTATCAGCTGGGATACCAACTCCGGTGTCTTTCACAAAAAAGATGATGAGATCATCCTTGATATCGTACCCAAAATTTATTATTCCCTTTTCAGTAAACTTCATTGCATTGTGGAGCAGGTTTGACAGGATCTGCTTTAGCCTGTAGGGGTCGGTAAGTATGGTTGGATTGCTGTTATTTAAGTTCTTAATTAGCCTTATTTGAAAGCCCAAACATCCTTTGCTTTTCCGGGAATTTTCGAAAACTGTATAAAGTTCATCAAGAATAGGGTTAATAGGGCAGTTTACCTTCTGTATGTTAATTTGTTTTGCTTCTATTTTTGAGATATCAATAATGTCGTTTATAAGGGTGAGCAGCGATTCCCCACTGGATTGTATATAATTTATATATTCTTCTCGTTGGTCCTCTGAAATGTCTTTATTGCGCAAATAGTTTGAAAAGGCAATAATTGCATTCATAGGAGTCCGGATTTCATGACTCATATTTGAAAGGAAGGCAGATTTTAATCTATCAGACCTTTCAGCAGATTCGCGGTCTAATATTTCTTTTTCCAGCTGCTTAGTCCGTTCATTGACCATTGATTCAAGTTGTGTCCTGTATTTATCAAGCTCCGTTTCTGCAATTTTTTTTGCTGTGATATCACGTACAATATACATCCGGGCTGGATTCTTTTCGAAGGTGATGGCGACAACACTAACCGAAACCGGAATTTCTTTTCCTTTTTTGTCTATGAGATAAGTCTCGAAAGAGGTGGTTTCGTTGGGATTTAAACTTTTAACCCGGCTGTATAATCTTTCATAATCGTGGCCTGGAAGAAAATCTTTTGGAGCTAATTTCTTAGCTTCCTCTGCCGTATAGCCTGTAACCTCTGTTACCCTGGAATTGATGATTTTACAGGTTCCATTTTGCCATACTGCTATGATGTCACTGGCAAGATTTATAAGATTCCAGTATTTATCTTCACTTTCTTTAAGCATTTGAACATGCTCTGTCTTTTCTCTGATGATTTCCTGAAAATCGTCATGAACAACAGACAAAGCATTGTACACATCTGTAAAGGGGCCGTAATTATCGGGCTGGAATTTCAGGTTTTTAGCAAAACTCTCATCCCATGTCATTCTGCCAGTTATCTCAAGGATTCTCTGTATGTGTTCCTTTTGACTTATTTGATATTGTTTGTTCTCGAGATAAAGTTTTTTAGCAAGATGTTCAAGTTCCTCGCGGCTTTCCGGGATTTTTAAGAAATCATTCTTTTCAGCATTCGATAGGGCTTCAAAAGAGAATTGCCCTCTTTTATGATCATTTATCAGATCCAAAGCTTCAGGGTAACTGTTCCGCTCAATCCAATGTCCGAACGATTCACGATTGATACGTTTCTGGACTTTTAAGGCAAAATGCAGGATAGGTGAAGGCAGCATTATTACCATATGGGCGCGGTCCTTGTATATGATCTCGTAAAAGTTAGTCTGCTTTCTGGCCCCTAGTGTAATGCCTTTTACTTTTTTTAAATCGAGAATTGTATAGAATTTATTACTGGAATTAACATAGCCAAAGCCTACCATTATTTCTTCCAGTATCTGGTAAACGTGATCTATATTATTCTTTTTAATAAATCCTTCGCACTTGATTGTAATTATATAACCTTCCAGAAGTGAGAATTCTACATTGAAGTTATTTTCCTGCGAAGTATATTTCCATGAATCAAACTGAAGCTGTTTTAATTTTTGTTCCCCGATTTTACAATAATCAGGCGCCTTTTGCCAAAGATCAATGAAGGATGCATATGAATTCGTTTCAGGACTGATCAATTCTCCAGGAGTATCAGAAGACTTATTTTCAACTCTCTTTATTGTTTCGGATAAAGCCTCATCAATGTTGTTATGGATAAAAAGCTTTAAATGAGGAATAAGTGAGTTTATAATTCTGATATACGATTTGGCCAGATTGTTAGCTCCAACTGCACTAACGCTTGCAAACGTTCCTGAAGCGGCGTGCCGCATCATAGTATACCGGGCTTTTATAGAGGCGCCTTTTACTTCCGACATATCCCAGATCAGGTGAAATTTAGTTTCTGGCTGGTTTTGTGACAGAATTTTTCTTATATGTGCTCCGGTTTGAATTTGAGCCTTAATTGAATTGTCGTCGGCATAACCTTTCGATTTAACTACAAAAATTCCTTTCTCAATATGCGTAAATTCAAAAGAATACTTATTTCCGGGAGATGAATAATTCAGATCATCCAAGGGTATTCCAGTTTGAAGTAAATTTCTTTCTTCACGCATTTCGTGGTACAACTTTGTTATGGAAATCGGCGCAATTTACTAAAATTAGATTTCGGTATTCAATAACTTGAAAATAATTGATATAAAAAAAGCCGGATGAACCGGCTTCTCTTTACTTTTTGTAGTTTTCCAGATATTCGAGCGATTGTTTGAATATGTTTTCGGCGGTGAACCCGAACTTTTCATCCAAAACGGTGTACGGTGCAGAGTATCCAAAGTGGTTTACGCCAATTACTTTTCCAAAGGGACCAACTAAACCACTTAAGGTTACAGGCAGACCTGCGGTTAATCCTAATGTTGGAACGTTGAGCGGGAGAACTGATTCCCTGTATTGGACCGGCTGGTTTTTAAACAGACCTTCGGAAATTGCCGATACGATTCTGACTTTCAATCCTTTTTCAGAAATTAGTTTTTCAGCGCCTGCAATACAGGTTGCAACCTCCGATCCGTTAGCAACTAAAATTAAATCGGGACTACCATCACTTTCTTTGGCAATATATGCCCCTTTTTCAGCAGCTAATGCATCAAGATATCTGGCCGAACCTGGTTTTACAGGTATGTCTTTAATATTTTGACGTGATAATAACAGAGCGGTTGGTGTTTTTGTGTTTTCAAGAGCCATTTTCCAGGCAACAGATGTCTCGGCAGCATCAGCAGGGCGGAGTACGAGCATGCTGTTGTCGCCATGATGATTTTTAAGTTGCTCCATCAAACGTATCTGCGCTTCCTGTTCAATTGGCTGATGCGTTGGGCCATCTTCTCCTACGCGGAATGCATCGTGTGTCCAGATGTATTTTACCGGTAACTGCATAAGAGCTGCCAAACGTGCAGCTGGTTTCATGTAATCGGAGAATACGAAGAATGTTCCGCAGGCAACAATTACGCCGCCATGAAGAGCAATACCATTAGCAATGGAGGCCATGGTTAATTCGCAAACACCGGCTTGCAGGAATGCTCCGCTGAAATCTCCTTTACGGAAAGCTTTAGTGTTCTTTAAGAATCCATCTGTTTTGTCACTATTAGAGAGATCTGCAGAAGCCACGATCATGTTTTCAACCTGTTTGGCATAAACTGATAATACGTTAGCTGAGGCGGCTCTTGTGGCAATATTTTCTTTATGGGCAATTGCTGCATAATCCACTTCAGGAACCTCATTGCTGAGGAATTTTTTCAGTTTGGCGGCAAGTTCAGGATTGGCTTTTTCCCATTCTGCAATTTTAGCTTTTTTCTCAGCAGCCGATTTTGCCAGGGATTGTTTTACACTGGTATAATATTGGGCTACTTCCGGGAAAATCTGAAATGGATCTTCAGGATTTCCTCCGAGATTAGCAATCGATTTTTTGAACGAAGCGCCTGCTTCTCCCAAAGGCATGCCATGTGTAGCGCATTTGCGTTCAAAGCTCGATCCGGCTTCGTCTACAGCTCCTTTACCCATTACAGTTTTACCTATGATAAGGAATGGCTTTCCTTGAATATTCGATGCTTTTTGCAGCGCTCCACGAATCTGATCTGCACTGTTGCCATCAATTGTAACAACTTCCCATCCCCAGGCTTCGTATTTTTTAGCAGTATCCTCAATGGTTACTTCCCAGGTTTCGGTCGAGAGTTGTATGTCGTTTGAGTCGAAAAACATTACAAGATTATCAAGGCCCAATGTGCCGGCAATACGACCAGCTCCCTGCGAAATTTCTTCCTGAACACCACCGTCGGAGATATAAGCGTAAACTTTATGGTTGATCCAGTTGCCGAAACGTGCGGCTAAAAATTTAGCAGCAATAGCAGCCCCTACAGCCATGGTGTGTCCCTGACCGAGGGGACCGGAAGTGTTCTCAATTCCTCTTTGAACATCAACTTCGGGGTGACCCGGAGTTGGACTACCCCATTGACGGAAATTTTTAATTTCCTCAAGAGTAAAATTGCCGGTTAATGTCAACTGTGAATAAAGCATGGGCGACATATGCCCCGGGTCCAGGAAAAATCTGTCACGAAATGGCCATGCCATATCTGTGGGGTCGTATTTCAGAAATTCGGTGTAAAGAATGTTGATGAAATCGGCTCCACCCATTGCACCTCCCGGGTGCCCGCTCTTTGCTTTTTCAACCATAGCAGCCGAAAGAATACGAATATTATCGGCAGCTTTATTTACAATTGTATTGTTCATTTTTATGTTACGTTTAATAAAATCGCTAAAATAGCTTAAAAATCTTTTTCTTATAATCTTTTTTATAGCTAATTAAAAAATCTTTTCGCTAGAAACATTCTTTAACTTAATGCTGTAAACTAATGTAAAAGTTAGTTAAAATTTATTAAAACCAGGAGAAGAAGATTTTAAAAGTATTACTTTCACGCGTTAAAAATTAAAAGATTGATTCTAAAACAGGAACAATATTTGCAATTGTGTTCCCCGGATTAAGATGATATGGATTTAACAGAAATTGTTTTTGAGAACAGGAATAAAGATTATGGTGCATATTTTCTCAGGAAAAAGTATGCACGATATCTGCTTGTTTCATTTTCGGTTGTGCTGTTTTTAATCTTAATATTTGCCGGGTATTCAATAGCCTATAAATTCTATAGCTTTAAACCTGTCAATATGCCTCGAGGAGTGGTGTATGAACCAACTTTTATAAGCGAAGAAGATATTCAGGCGCCGGAACTCCCCGAGAAAAAGCCCCAGGACCCTGTTGTAGAGAAACTGAATGAAACTCCTGTTGTTTCAGATTCGGTGCAGAACACTGCAAAGAAGGAGATTGATAAGAAGGAGGAACAAAAGCAGAATGAGGAACAGCAGGATTCAAGCTCAGGAGGAAGCCCGCAGCAGGGTGTTGCCAATGGCGAGATTACAGTTCCTATCCAGCGTATGCCTGAATTTCCGGGAGGTGAGGCTGCTTTGGCCTCTTTTATCCAGACTAACATCAGGTTAAATGCAATTCCTCGTAATCAGCGGGTCAAAGGCATTGTGGTTGTCTCTTTTAAAGTACAGAGAGACGGCAGAATTGGCGACATAAAAGTTGTTAGATCGCTTACTCCCGAACTCGATCGGGAGTGCATGAGAGTGGTAAGTATGATGCCATTGTGGAGACCGGCTATCAGCGGAGGTCGTGCGATTGATCTTACGCACAACCTGCCTTTTACATTCGCCTACTAGTATTGCTGATAAAGGCTTAAACCCATTTCCAGAAGTTGCTTTACCGGCCGGCAATCGGGCTTTAATAAATCTCCTGAATGGTTATTTTTGGCAACTGAGCCACATCCGCCTCCGCAAGCAAGTTGTAAGTTACAGTCTTTGCAATCGCTTATGGCGGTTACGTCACGGTCCTCCCAATCGCATGCCTTATCTTTATCTAAAGAAAACGTGGGGTAATATGTTCCAAGTTCCTCATCTTTCTTCCCTACGGTAGCCGTGCATGGATAAATTTTCCCTGTGTAATCAAAAGCCCATTCGGTTTTGCATGCGGGGCACGAATCGAAGAGCGGCTCAGGCAACTCTCCGTTTTCAAAGAGAAATTTCGATATAGAGAAAGCCGGCTTGTGAAATTCGAGTATGTGAGGATTGGTTTTTACTAACCGATATAAATCCTGGTAAAGCTCAACTCTTGAATGTAACTTCTGGCGCTGATTCTGGCAATGGTGCAACTCATAATTGCGTCCCAGCTGAGTTTTAAACCAGGGTGACTTTGTCCATCCTTTATCTATGGTGTATCTGGCAAATTCCGGTAAATCTTCAAGATTTTCCTTGTCTACCACCATTCTCAAATTTACAGGAAGTTCGTTCTTCAGTAAAAGGTCAACTCCCTCGCTTATTTTGTTAAAGGTTGGTGATTTATCCTTTAAAAAGCGTCGTTTATTGTGTGTGTCGGCCGTACCATCCAGGGTAACCTGAATTTCTCTGATGATCGATTTGTTGAAAAAGGGAATGTATTCTTTTAAGTTGAAGCCATTGGTTACAATTGCAACCTGAAGTTTGTTTTCGGCCAGTTTCTCAAGAAAATAGTTTACAAGTCCTTTGTGATGATTCCCAGAGAGTAATGGTTCCCCTCCAAACAAGGTGATGTATTTTCTGCGATTACCAAATTGTTGCTTAATCCGCGCAAAAAACGTGTCGATAATTTCGGGTGTCAGGACCGATTTTTCATTTTCGTATTCGTCCTGGTAACAGTAACTACATGCAAAGTTACACGAATACCAGGGAACAAAGAAAATCTGGACTTCATCATTTTCCCTTGAATCAATAAAGTCGAGGTATTTATTACGGAAGAGCTTCTGTTCTTCTTCCGGTTTTACCAAATATCCTTTTTCAACAAGCTCAGTTTTATTGTCAAAAGAACTGTCAAGGATGGACTGGTATGTTTTCTCATCAATAATGTCGGCATTCCCACTTAGCAGATTGATAATAAAATACTCGTCCGAATCGGCTAGTTTAGATGTTATATTGTGTTTTGAAAGCTGGTACATGGAAAATAATTTAAAAGATAAAGGGAGAATTTTTACCTTCTCCCTTCTGACTATTCGTTTTTTAGTCGTGACATCCGGCTACTGTTTTCGAAATTTTTGCACAGCATTGAGCTTGCTTGTTTTCCGATTTCAAAGCCTTCTTTCTGATTAACGATTTCATAGATATCTATATTTAAGTGAACGAATAATTTTTCCTGAAAGATAATAACGATTGTGTTTCTTGTCCTACTTCATTAAAACCTCTTTTATAGCCCTGTCGAAATCGGCTTTCGACATCAATCCCGATGACATCTGAGGTTTTTCACTTTTTGGGCAGAACAACAGAGTCGGTATTCCAGAGATGCCAAAAGCCTGGGCCAACTCCTTCTGAGCATCAACATCTACCTTGTAAACATTAATTTTGCCTTTATATTCATCGGCAACAGTCTGTAATGTCGGAGCCATAACTTTGCATGGGCCACACCAGCTTGCATAAAAATCGATAATACAAGGTTTGTCGCCTTCAAATTTATATGTTTTGCTTTCATAATTGAATACTTTCGTCTTAAAAGTTGCCGGAGTAAGGTGTTCAATGGCATTTGATACTGATTCGGCCTTTTCCGAAGCTGTTACTTCCTTTGTGTTTTCAACCTTAGGCTGACTTTTACAGCTAACTCCCGGAAGAGCAGCAATAGCAATTAATATAACAGGAATAAGTTTTTTCATTATTTAAAATTATTATGTTTCTAATTACAACAATTACATTTATTCAATGGTTTTGTTCCCTGTAAGGTCATACTCGAAACCATTATTTTGCCTTTTTCATAAGGAGCGCTTTCTTCGTTAATCTTCAGCTGGGTAAATCCGCTGGAAATAACAGTAGAAAAATATTCCTGTTTTGTTACTGCCCCGGCCCAGCATTCGGATACTGCCACCGGATTGTTTTTATATTCTTCGGGAACAGGTTCGGACGAATAAATATCGCTGACCACAAATCGGCCGCCGGGTTTTAATATCCGATAAATTTCCTGCCAGACAGCTTTTTTATCCTTGGCATGATTTATAGTGCAGTTGGATATAACAAGATCTGCTATGCAATCGCCAAGATCAATTTTCTCAAGCTCCGATCTTATAAATGCTACATTCTGAATGCCTAACTTTTCCTTAGTACGATTAGCTTTTTCTATCATACCTTCCGAAATGTCTATTCCGTAAGCATACCCAGTTTCTCCAGCTTCTTCGGCCATACGGAATACATCGGTACCGCGGCCACTCCCCAGGTCAACACATATTTCTCCTGTCTGGGGTTTCGAATAGTTGATTGCTCCTCCGCACGAAAGGCAGCAAGAGCTTTCTGCTAATTCAGAATAGCGCTTATTTATTTCAATAATACTCATAACTGTGGTTCTTTTTCGTTCTTAATCTGAGGCTGAACTTCACATGCTTGTGAATAGCAGCCACATCCGGTATTAAAAACCGCCTGGATTCCAAAGAACAATGCCGGGAAAAGAAAAAACCAGTCCTTGCCTGCAATGGCCATCCCAATAAATACCAAGGTAAATATTCCCTTAAAGATACGAGCTAAAGGCCAGAATTTCCAATCGATATTCATGTTTTTTAAATAATCGTTATTTTATTTTACAAATTTACTGAATAATGTTTAAGTGAATTGGACCGGGCGATTGATATGTATCATATAATTAATTGTTCTTGGTCAAGAGAAAAGATGGTTAAATGAAATCGTTTTGCAGGTTGCCCTGAATGCATTAACTTAGCAGCCCTTAAAAATTGATGATATGGGTTTACAATGTGGAATTGTTGGATTACCGAATGTAGGAAAGTCTACGCTGTTTAATTGTTTGTCGAGTGCAAGGGCACAAGCTGCTAATTTTCCTTTTTGCACCATCGAACCGAATGTCGGAGTTATAACTGTACCCGACGAAAGGTTGATCAAACTCGCGGAGATAGACAAACCCCAGAAGCTGGTTCCCACAACTGTCGAAATTGTTGATATTGCCGGCTTGGTGAAGGGGGCCAGCAAAGGCGAAGGGCTCGGTAATAAATTCCTGGCCAATATTCGCGAAACCGACGCAATTATCCACGTTCTCCGTTGTTTCGACGACGATAATGTTACTCATGTGGATGGTTCGGTTAACCCGGTTCGTGATAAGGAAATTATTGACGCCGAGCTTCAGCTGAAGGATCTTGAAACCATTGAAAGCCGCATTGCCAAAGTACAGAAACAGGCACAAAGCGGTGGAGATAAAAATGCCAAACGGTTGTACGAAATACTTATTCAGTATAAGGAGGCGCTCGAAGCAGGAAAGTCAGCAAGAACTGTTGTGATCGACAATAAAGAAGATCTGAAGCTTGCCCATGATTTATTTCTGCTCACCGATAAGCCTATAATGTACGTTTGCAATGTAGACGAGAAATCAGCGGTAAAAGGCAATAAGTATGTTGAAGCCGTGAAAGAAGCCATTAAGGATGAAAATGCGGAATTACTGATGCTGGCTGCAAAAACCGAATCGGAAATTGCCGAACTCGAAACCTTTGAAGAACGGCAGATGTTTCTCGAAGAAGCAGGTTTGAAGGAATCGGGAGTTTCCCGTCTTATTAAATCAGCATACCATTTATTGAAACTTCAGACTTATTTCACTACCGGACCCGATGAAACACGTGCCTGGACCTTTGTTCAGGGAATTAAAGCTCCTCAGGCGGCAGGAATTATTCATACCGATTTCGAACGTGGCTTTATCCGAGCCGAAGTAATCAAGTACGACGATTACGTGAAGCTTGGATCGGAATC
This sequence comes from Bacteroidota bacterium, assembly GCA_021779665.1. Classification (GTDB taxonomy): domain Bacteria; phylum Bacteroidota; class Bacteroidia; order Bacteroidales; family JAAUTT01; genus JAAUTT01. The sequence goes on from JAJYAG010000072.1 coordinate 13,855, forward strand.
TGCCTGCCGCGATGCCGGTAAAATTGCTGTGGAAGGTAAAGAATACGTGGTGCAGGATGGCGATATTATGCACTTCCGTTTTAATGTATAAACACAGGATAAGTTCGGTTACGCTGAACTGATTGTTCCCTGGCTCCGGGTTAAAAGTGGCTTATGGTTAAAAGGGTAATTGCAAGCGTATTTGTTTTCTTTGTGCTGATGCTTTATTCGGTTGGTCAGGAGAAGAAAACTTTGCTCGCCGATAGTGTTCTGAATGCCCGGGGCGAAATCTTTTTTTCGTTTTCTTCGGATTATTTTAACCAGGAGCTTAGCAAAATTCTTTCCATAAAAAGTATTGGCGAAAAGGTATTTGCTTACGCCAATAAAAGCAGTTTTGAAAAATTCCGGGCATTAAATATTGATTTTGAGCTGCAACCTGAAAACTTCAAAGCCACACGGTTCAAATCGGCCACTGTTTCAAATCCTGATTTGGTATACCCTTCTTACTTCAGCTATTTACAAATTCTGCAGGGTTTTCAGCAAAAGTATAGCGCCATATGTGAGTTGCACGAAATGGGCCTTACCGTTCAAGGCAGAAAACTTCTGGCGCTTAAAATTACCGGCACCAATTCTGCTGATAATTATAAACCGGCTGTTATGCTCACCAGTTCCATTCATGGGAACGAGTTGGCCGGGTATAAACTCGCGCTCTGGCTTATCGATTACTTACTTAAAAATTATAACAGCAATCCGCAGGTCACAAACCTGATCAATGGCTCCGAGATATGGATTAGTCCTTTGGTCAATCCCGACGGAACCTTTTTCGGAGGCAGTGCCACCGTTGCTCAGGCAACACGCTTTAACAGCAACAACCTTGACCTGAACCGAAATTTTCCCGATCCGGAAGATGGACCAAATCCTGACAAGGCAGTCCGGCAGCCCGAAACAGCTGCAATAATGGAGTTTTATAAGTCGAAGGGAATTGTATTGTCTGCTGCATTGCATACCGGCGACGAGCTTGTTAATTACCCATGGGACACCTGGCCAAAATTACATGCAGATAATGACTGGTACAGGTTAATATCGCGAAATTACGTTAATCTGGTTCATGCAAAAAACCAGCTGTATATGACCGATTTCGAGAATGGTATAGTAAATGGGTTTTCATGGTACAGGATTACCGGCGGGTTGCAGGATTATGTAAATTACTTTTTAAACAGCCGCGAAATAACTGTTGAATTAAGTAAAACAGATGCACCCGACTCGGTTACGCTGGTAAAATTATGGGATTATAACCGGGAGTCGTTGCTGAACTTTCTTGAACAAAGCCAGTACGGATTATTAGGGAAAATTACGAATAAGGAAAACGGCGATCCTTTAAAAGCAAAAATTGAACTTGAAAACCATGATAAGGATAACTCATGGGTTTATAGCAACAATGAATCGGGAATATATTACCGTTTTGTTGCTCCCGGAAATTATTCTTTAAAGGTTTCAGCTCCAGGTTTTTTACCTTTTATTGATGATTTTTCCCTGGGTTTCAATGAAAGAAAAAGTGTCAACGTTCAGTTAGAGCCCAATAAAAATTTAGTGACTGTTTATCCGAATCCTTTCCGGGATATCATAAATCTGATATTTAGGAACACAATACAATCGGGCGACGAAATTCAGCTTTCGCTCATAGATTTGACAGGGAAGATTGTTTTCCAAAAAATGATTAGGAATTATTCAGGAAATACTTTTTACCTAGAAGTCCCATACCTTCCCGATGGACTTTATATTCTAAAGCTTCAATCGGATGGTTTTTCCGAAAACTTTGAGGTGCTAAAGATAAAATAAGATTTGTTTCCAATCACGCCTCACTATCCAGAACCTTATCCGGTGCAAAATACTGCTCCAGTTCTGCCAGTGCGTTCTTATTATCGGCAATATCTCTGATTACTTTTCCTTTCTCCAGCAGAACTATGCGCCGGCATATCTCTGTTACATGGTTCAGGTCGTGGCTCGAAACCAGAATTGTTGCTCCGGTTTTTTCATTCAGTTTAACCAGAATTCTTTTGAGCAGGATTTGTGACGTTGGATCTAATCCGTCAAAAGGTTCGTCGAGTACCAGTACCTTTGGTTCGGTAATAATTGCCGATACAATACCAATTTTTTGTTTGTTGCCTTTTGAAAAGTCGCGAATGTATTTCTTTCGCTCACCAAAAATCTCTTCTGTAAGGAAAGTCTTGTATTCGGTAAGTTTGTGTTCAACATCATTTTTTGTCAGTCCATACGTTTCGCCAATAAAGTGGAAATATTCGTGAGGGGTTAAAAAGCCGATTAAAAATGATTCGTCAAGATACGAAGATGTATAATCCTTCCAGTTTTCTGATGCTGAAACAATGTAATCGCCCGATACGATTTCGCCTTTGCTGGCACGTATTAAATCGAGCAACAACCGGAAAAGGGTTGTTTTTCCTGCGCCATTGTTACCAACAAGACCAAATAATTCGCCTTTGTTTATTTGCAGGCTTTCGATATCAAGAACGATTCTTTCGTTATATGCTTTTATTAAATTTTGAACAGTGATCATTTGTTTGTTTTTTAAGCGGTTAGTTTTCTGAAGCCTTCTAAGTTTTTGTATTTTCTTGAAATGAATTTTCGGATAATGACTTTTTCGAGCCAGTATTTATGGAAAATTATGAATATCGAACCGATAGCTGCAATTATAAGCAATGCAGGCGTTGATCCCAGCAGGTAATCCAAAAGCAGATAGAGTAAAAAGGGTATCAGGAAGAATGCAAACGATACCAGAAAATGCTTTCCTTTTACACCCTGGTAATTGAAGAACTGGCCTCCGGCAAGATCAACACGGGCGTCGTTAAGTGTTCCGAAGAAGAAAATGATAAACTGAATCGGGCCAAGTACAAAAATGGTAAGGGAGATGAGTATCAAAGGATTTACATGAGCTATTATAACCATGCTGATGTAAAGCGGAACAAAACTGAGCGTTACAAGAATGCTCATCAGATAATATTTGGCCAGAACATACCTGGTGAAGTCGTTTCGCCGGGCCATGATACCATCAAAATAGCTGCTTTCCCAACTGAACAGGAACTGGCCATAAATAATAGCCGCCATCCCTACAACGATAGATATGAAATAAACACCCATAGCGCCGTTGGTGAATTTGTCGGCATCTCTTAAAATCACCCAGACCAGGTAAGCCCAGAAAATTGGCAGCATAACAAGTCCTTGTCGCGGACGGCGGTTCCGAAGCAGTAAATTAGCCTCCAGAGCCATGTATTTGCCCGTAAGTCCAAAACGGTCGAAAATTCCCATTCCCGGGAAACGCGCAAAACGGTCTTCGGATATCTTTTTGGTTTTAACTTCGTCGAGATAAAAACCGTTTTGAAGTAAATTTCTGTTGAGATAATAAGCAATGGCCAGAAGAATAGCCAGTGATAAAAGGATCAACAGGTTGCCGTTTAAAAGTCCGTTTCCCAGCTGTGTCGAAAGAGAAGCCGGTAAATTTCCTGACCGTTGTAAAAAATAGTTGGCCGCGACCAGTATAATTGGGATTAACGAAAAGTAGAAGTTCTTTTGCGAGATGTACTGAAAGAATAGTGCAAGAAAGTTGTTTATGATTAGCATGAGGAATATTCCCAGAACATAGGGGGTACAGCTTGATTCAGTGGGTATAATTCTGGTACAGAAAGGTATTACAATCAGCCACGGTAAAAAGTTGAAGATGTTCCATAAGCTTTTTAGCAGCAGGTAATGGATTACAGTGGCTCTTCTGAATTTAAACCTGAGATAAGGAATTACCTGTATAACAGGAAGCGATTGCATCATGGTCCGGAACAGCAGGTCGATCAAGAAATACCATAATAGGAATGAGTTAAATGCGCTTACCGGATCGCCACCAATTTTGGCCAGAATTTCAGGAAGAGAGGCTCCGATATAAATAAAAATCATGATGAGATAAAGCATCAGAATTCCAAAAACTATTTTACTCATCAGGTTCCTTCGCCAGGAAGCGTTTCGGATTACCGACTTCCAGTAATGTGCGAAAAAGTGTTTAATCATTGGTTGGGTTAATTTATATTCTAAATGTCAGTTATTCAATACTGCTATTTTTTCCAGTTGAGTGTGTTGATAAGCTGTTCCACATCCTTTTTAAAGAAGTCGATAGCAGGAGCTAACGAATCCTTGTTAGGCTGAGCTTCAAAATAGAGCGATCCTCTGAGAAAATGATGCAGGCTGTCGGTGAGGTAAAACTGGATTGACGAAGCTGCATTGCCTCTGATGTCGTAAATTATTCCGTAAACTTTTCTTTCGGGGAAATCAACCAGCAATTCGTCTATGGCGTCGGCTTTGCGAACATGCTTGTAGGCTAATTCGTGCGAGTCTTCCACAAATCTGTCGGAGTTGCTTTTTATCTGCTTGTAACTGAGATGGATTTTGCTCTTGTATTTTGGAAATGAAACATTTATCCAGCATGGTTCGGCGTTATTATCCATATCGCGTTCAATTTTGCCATATTTTGGGTATTCGAAGGTAAATGGACAGGTACTGTCGAACTTTTGGTAAGCTTTTTCCGGGAAATCAATTCGGAAGTACCCTCGGGGTTTTGGGGTATATGTTTGTGTGCACGAAAAGAACAAACATATTGTTAATATGGTTAAAGCTATATTTTTCATGATTCTTTATTCTCCGTTTCTGTATCGTTGTTTATGATGACTTTTATTTGTTTAATACGGCGGTTGTCAATCTGCTCAATCATGAATGTGAATGGATGAAATTCAACAATGTCGCCGTTTTCAGGGATTTCTCCCTTTAATTCCATAATTAAACCGGCAATAGTGTCAGCATCTCCGCGTACTTCATTAAATAAGGATTCATCACTTTGTGTTATCCTGTAGAAATCGTTCAGCAGGGTTATGCCATCGAAAATATAGGTATTTTCGTCTACCTTTCGGAATGTTTCTTCGTCTTCATCAGATTCGTCGGCGATTTCACCTACAATTTCTTCCAGAATGTCTTCGAGGGTAACAATTCCTGTAGCACCGCCATACTCGTCGATTACAACAGCTATATGAATTTTTTGGGCCTGAAGTTCTTTTAAAAGTTCTTTAACTTTTTTGGTTTCGGGAACAAAATAAGCCGGACGGATCAGGCTGTTCCAGTCGAAGCTTTGCAGATTGGCAAAATGGGGGAGCAGATCCTTAACATAAAGGATGCCCACAAGGTTATCAAATACCTCTGAAAATACAGGTATCCTTGAGTAGCCCGACTCAATTATGATCTGGTACAGCTCTTCTCCATCAGTATCTTTATCGACGGCTACTACGTCGATCCGGGGTTTCAGGATTTTTTGAACATCCATATTCCCAAAGTTGACAATGCCCTGCAAAATGTCTTCTTCGTCCGAATTGGCGTCGCTTGTCAGTTCCAGGGCATTCGAAATATCTTCAATTGATATCTGGTGTTTGCCGCTATGTATCCGTTTCCCGAGTTTGTCAGTCAGCTTCCCGATCAAATACGAAACGGGGCTGAATAAAATTTCTATAACTTTCATCGGATAAGCAAAAGCATAGATATACTTTTCGGCAAACCGTGAAAAATATCTGGGAATGAGTTCTGTGAAGGTCAATACGAGCAAGGCGAAAACTATGGCCAGTATAAATATAAGAAACCAGTTGCAATACTCAGTTGAAGCAAATGGGGCAATGTAGGGGAACAGAAGCCATAAGGTAAACGAAATGATAAAAACAGTTGCGATTGAAACAGTGAGATGCAATCGTTCAGGGTCTTTTACATAGCTGAGGATGATATTGCTGCGCCGGTCATTTTGCTCTTCAAATTTTTGAACCGATATGTTACTTAATGCAAGAACAGCTACTTCGGCTCCTGCAATTAGCATTGCAATAACAAGAAGTAATAAAAAAACTCCTGCAATTACTGTGAAATTAACAACATCCGAAAAGGCTATAATTGCAGGAGTATAATGAAAATAATCTGTTTCCAAAGGGTTATTTTTGATTCAACAATCAGAATGGCAGATCGTCGGTTGGGGATAAGTCCGCACCGGGATCCAGAGGTTCTTCAACGTGTTGCGCCCTGCTTTCTTCCGACTGCTGGCCACCTCCCGAATTCGGACGTCCTAACAGCTGAAGGTTGTCTCCTAAAATTTCAGTTGTATATCTTTTATTACCATCTTTATCATCCCACGAGCGGCTGCGTATTTTTCCCTCAATATAAATCTGGGATCCTTTTCTGATATATTTTTCTGCAATTTCGGCCAGACCTCGCCAGAGCACAATATTATGCCACTCGGTGTTGGTTACTTTTTCGCCATTTTTGTTTTTGTACGATTCGCTGGTCGCAAGGCTAAATGTAGCAACTGCTACGTTGTTGTCGAGATGCCTGATTTCAGGATCTTTCCCAACGTTTCCAAGTAAAATTACTTTATTTATCATGGTTTGAATTATTAGGTAGGGTAAAAATACAATATTTTTTGAATCAATACATATTCTGGTTCGCCTTGATAAATGACGGGGAGTGAAGATACCTGTCGATAACCCTGGGTACTGCGTGATCGAATATTCTGCTTGTTTCAGTTACGATCCAATGAGGTGGGGCTGATTCAATTTTATCAGCTTTTAAATAAATAAATGTTACATAAAGCTTTTGATGTGTCAGTATATGTTTAACAGGGTTGGAAATATCAATTATTCTGATCGCCGAAGCTTTAAAATTCGTCTTTTCTGAAATCATTTCAGGCAGATCCTCAGGGGCAATTGGTTCTTCTGTTTCAACCAGTGGAAATTCATATAATCCTTCCCAGATATCGCCAGCGCCTCGTCTTTGAAAAAATATTTTTCCGGATGAATTGATTGCCAGATAGTAAAAGTGTCGGTTTCTGATTTTGAGTTTAAGGCTTTTGGAAGGTATTTTTGATACTAGTTTATTCTTTAGAGCTAAACATTTACTGTTCAGAACGCAAGAATGGCAGTCGGGATTCACGGGTACACAGTGCAGAGCACCAAATTCCATCATCGCCTGATTGTGTAACGCCGGTTTTTCTTTGTTCAGTAATTCATTGGCTAATGTTTTGATATCTTTTAAAGTTGAAGGTTTGTCAACTGCCTCTTCAATTCCAAATAACCGGGCAATCACTCTTATCACATTCCCGTCGACAACCGCCACGGGTTCGTTGAAGGCCAGAGAGGCAACAGCTGCTGCGGTATAGTCGCCAACTCCTTTAAGTAAAAGCAATTCTTTGTATGTTTTTGGAAACTGCCCTCCGAATAATTCTTCAATCTGTTTGGCTGCCGTATGCATATTTCGCGCTCTGGAATAATACCCTAACCCCTGCCATAATTTTAAAATTTGCTCCTGGGGTGCTTCTGCAAGATTTTTTATCGAAGGAAATGTTTCAATAAAACGTATATAATATGATAATCCCTGTGCAACCCGGGTTTGTTGAAGGATAATTTCGGAAACCCAAATATGATAAGGATCATGGGAATTACGCCATGGTAAATCTCTTTTATAAATCATATACCACAATATCAATTCTTTACTAACGTTGTTATCCATGGGGTAAAACCTAATGTTATAATTTTTAGCTACAAAAATATTGATCTACTATTTTATAAATCAATAGAAATCGTTTATATTTGCAGCTCGGATTTTTAAAATTAGTTAAAATATTGATAATTAAAGCTTTTTACAATGACAAAGGCAGACATCGTAAATGAAATTTCCAAAACTACGGGAATTGAAAAAATTACTGTTCAAAAAACAGTTGAAGCTTTTATGGAGAGTGTGAAAGACGCTCTTGTAAAAGACAAAAATGTATATTTAAGAGGCTTCGGTAGCTTTATAGTTAAAAGAAGAGCTCAAAAAACAGCCCGTAACATTTCCAAAAACACTACCATTATTATTCCAGAACATTTTATACCTTCTTTCAAGCCAGCTAAATCGTTCGTGGGTAAGGTTAAAGTAAACGTAAAATAAGGGTTGTAACTGAAAAATAGCATATTATGCCAAGCGGAAAGAAAAGAAAAAGACATAAAATGTCAACTCATAAACGTAAAAAACGTTTGAGAAAAAACAGACACAAAAAGAAAAAATAGCATTTAATATTCCTTTTTGTATCATTTAAACCTAAAGTTCACGACGAACTTTAGGTTTATTGTCTTTAAGAAGTACCCTTTTTACTGTGATTTGTAAAGTGACGGAGTTGTGAGCAACGAACTGGTAATTGATGTTACGGCCTCCGAGATTGTTATTGCTTTGCTCGAAAACAAACAACTCGTTGAGTTGAATAAAGAAAAAAGCAATCTGCAGTTCTCTGTAGGTGATATTTATTTGGGAAAAGTTAAAAAGCTGATGCCAGGTCTTAACGCCGCATTTATTGATGTTGGCTACGAAAAGGATGCATTTCTGCATTACCTCGATTTGGGACCTCAATTTCAAACGCTTCAGAAATATCTGAAATCGGCCCTTACCAAAAAGGGTAAACCCATTTCAGTAGAACGGTTTAAAAACGATCCGGATATTGATAAAAACGGCAAAATCTCGGACGTGTTGGCCTCGGGTCAACAAATCCTTGTGCAGATAGCCAAAGAACCTATTTCTACCAAAGGTCCCCGGTTAAGTTCCGAAATTTCTATTGCCGGAAGAAACCTGGTATTAATTCCTTTCTCCGATAAAGTTTCTGTTTCTCAAAAAATTAAAAACAGCGACGAAAAAGCACGTTTAAAAAAGACCATCAATGCCATTAAGCCAAAAGGTTATGGTGTTATTGTCCGTACAGTTGCCGAAGGTCGCAAGGTTATAGAACTCGAGGCTGAATTGAAAGGCCTGGTTGAAAAATGGGAGATTGCCTTCGAAAACGTGAAAGGTGCTGTGCCTCCTAAAATCTTTATCAGCGAACTTAATCGTACTTCTGCGATTCTTCGCGATATGCTGAACGGTACTTTCAGCAATATACATATTAACAACGAGAGCCTGTATACTGAGGTGCGCGATTATATTGCCACCATTGCTCCCGATAAAGCAAAAATTGTAAAGCATTATAACGGCAATACGCCAATTTTCGAAAAGTTTGGAATTGATAAACAAATCAAAACACTTTTCGGAAAAACCGTTTCGTTTAAAAACGGTGCATACTTAATTATAGATCACACCGAAGCACTTCATGTAATTGATGTGAACAGTGGTAACCGATCGAAAAATATTACCGACCAGGAAACCAATGCTGTAGAGGTGAATACTTCCGCCTGCCAGGAAATCGCCCGCCAGCTCAGGTTGCGCGATATGGGTGGCATTATTGTTGTCGATTTTATCGACATGCACGGCCAGGAACATAAGCAGCAGGTGTTCGAAAAAATGAAAGAATATATGGCCTCCGACAGGGCCAAACATAATATACTTCCACTCAGTAAATTCGGGTTGATGCAAATCACACGGCAGCGTGTTCGTCCCGAACTGACGGTTCAAACATATGAAAAATGCCCTGTGTGCAAAGGATCAGGCGAAATAGCCCCATCCATCGTTTTTGAAGACGAACTTTATAACAATATTTCTTATCTCATTATCAACCAGGGTTTGCGGTTTATTACCCTCAAAGTTCATCCATATGTTGCATCCTATCTTAATAAAGGGTTGTTTTCAAAGAGGTTGAAGTGGGTTTTTAAGCTCCGTAGTTTTATCAAAATAGAATCAGTACCCTCTTACACTTACCTTGAATATCATTTTTATTACAGGGATGGTGAGGAGATACTTGAATAATATCAGTTTTATATCGTCATAAATTATCTATGTTTGAAGGCACTGGACGAGAAACCAGTTGTCTGTTAAACTAATTTTGATAAATTCTGTTTTAACGGAATCTGAATTATCATGAGTCAAAAATATTCATAAGAATTATTAGTTATGAAACGTCTTTTAACTGTCAGCTTGCTGTTTATTACAGTTTTACTGAATGCCCAGATTGAGAAGCCTGTTCATTGGAAATTTTCTCTTGAACCCATTAACAACAATGAATATTATCTTGTATTCACTGCCACCATTGATGCTCCGTGGCATATGTATGCAAATGATATTCCGGAAGGTGGCCCCATTCCAACTACTTTTCATTACTCGGATTCGTCTGTTTTTAAATTGATAGGGAAGATTGAGGAAGGATCAAACAAAGAGGTGAAACACGATCCAAATTTCAACATGGATATTGGAATGTATGCCGGAACAGCTGTGTTTAAGCAGAAAATTCAGTTAAATTCCGACAAGCCGGTTACTATTAAAGGTTATGTTGAATTTATGTCGTGTAACGATAATACCTGTCTGGCGCCGGAGGAAGTTGAATTTTCTTTCGATATTGGCACTGAAGCTGCAAAGGAAGAGAAAAAGAATGAGTCGTTGTGGGTTTTGTTTTTTGGTAGTTTATTGGCAGGATTTGGCGGATTGCTTACTCCTTGCGTTTACCCGATGATTCCTATGACTGTTTCCTTCTTTATGCGCGGTCAGGAGAACAGAGCCAAATCAATTTTTAATGCTTTGATTTTTGGGTTTTCAATTGTTGCAATTTATACGTCTCTTGGCGGTATTATAAGTCTCACCGGATCGGGGAGCGATTTGTTCCAGTCCATTAGTACGCATTGGGTGCCAAATACAATATTCTTTTTGTTGTTTCTGGTTTTTGCCATTTCGTTTTTTGGATTGTTCGAACTTGTGTTGCCAACAAGTTTTACAAATAAAATGGATCAACGTGCTGATAAAGGAGGTTTTCTTGCTCCGTTCTTCATGGCTTTAACGCTTGTGCTTGTGTCTTTTTCGTGTACAGGACCTATTGTTAGCTCATTGTTAATAGAGGCTTCCAAAGGTGCAGTTATTCGGCCTACGGTTGGGATGTTTGCTTATTCTCTGGCTTTTGCGCTGCCATTTACTTTATTTGCCATTTTTCCTGGATTAATGAAAAACCTTCCTAAATCGGGTGGCTGGCTTAATTCTGTAAAGATATTTTTCGCTTTTATTCTGTTAGCCTGGGGGATGAAATTTCTGTCGAACATCGATCAGAGTTATCATTTGCAGGTTTTTACCCGTGAAGTATATATCGGTATCTGGATTGTTCTGTTTACATTGCTGGGTTTGTACCTTCTTGGTAAAATTAAATTTGCTCACGACAGCGATTTGAAACATATAGGTGTGATGCGGATTTTTATCATTATTGGTGTCTTTTCGTTCGTAATGTATCTGGTTCCGGGATTATTCGGAGCTCCACTCACCACAATTTCGGGTTGGCTGCCTCCAAAAACCACACAGTCGTTTGATCTTACACTTACTTCGACTATGATTTCGCCGTCTTCAGCTTCTGCTGCTGTTACGAATGAGGCATGCGGTACTCCAAAGTATGGCGATATTCTGAAAATTCCTTACGGAATTCAGGGCTATTTCGACTATGAGCAGGCGCTTGCTTGTGCCAAAAGCCAGAATAAACCTTTGCTGATCGACTTTAACGGACATTCGTGTACCAATTGTAAGTTAATGGAGAACAAAGTGTGGCCCGATAAGCGTATCCTTGAAGCCCTGAGTACGAAATTTGTAGTTGTTTCGCTGTATATCGACGATCGTACCAAACTTCCTGAGAACGAGCAGTTCACCACTCCCGAAGGGAAGGCGATCAACACGCTGGGTAAAAAGAATGCTAACTTTCAGCTTACAAAATTTAACTCCAATTCACAGCCTTATTATGTAGTTCTGGATCATCAGGGAAATGCCCTGAACGGTTCTCTTGGACTTACCCTTGATGCCGATGAATTTCTTAACTTTCTAAATGGAGGAGTGTCTAAATTTGAGGAAAAGAAATAACTTTTAAGTGTAATAAAAGTAAGAAAGACCTGGGTTTGCCCGGGTTTTTTTGTGTGCATCGAACTGCTAAATCACAAAAAAGCCGCCGGAACTTCTTCCTGGCGGCTTCTTTGTGCCTAACGTTTTGTATTACTAACCATTTAGAATACTCCAAACTTAAACGTCATTCCTACAGTTAAGCCATTCATAGCATCCTTTGGAATGATGCGGGTACTATAGTTGCCATTGGCATTATATCTCAGGTCGATATTGGAGGTTAACCGGTAGGTTGCTCCAACTGCAAACCTGAAATGACGCATTACATTAAATTCAACCTCAACGCCGGGTTCAAAAATCAGGAAGCCGCGGCCGTTTGTGTAGTCTTCGTCCCAGTTATCCCAATTGTTATCGTAACGGTTAATATTGTATCCAATACCACCACCGCCGATGGTCATAGGTAATGCAATATGTACAGGAAAGCGGGGTAGGAGTATAGGTTCAATGTAAATACCTCCATAACCTCCCACAATCATAGCATCTTCGCCAACAATCGGGTCGTAAACCGGCTGGGTTATGAAACCGGAACCAGTGATGCCGAATGAAATTCCATGGCCAACAATAACACCCCCGCGACCTCCGAACATAACCCCGTCACGGTTATCCATTTTAAAGTATTTCATGTTAAGAGCTCCATAACCGCCAACGTGATTGGAGTTGCCAAGAAGTGTTACCATTTCTTCATCATCCTGGGCTTTTACAAAAGGAACAGCAGCTAAAAGCAATGCCGCTACCATATAAATTTTAAGAGTTTTCATTTTGAAAATTTTATTGTTTTTTGAAATGTTTAGAAAATATTTGGGCATCAGGATGAAAAATCCTGTATTTAAAAGTTTGTATGTGTCTAAATAAGAGCTAGAAAACTATCGTTCTATGATATCTCCGCTTCCGTCGATTCTTTTAACAACAGTAGTTGGACGGCCGTAAAAATAGATGGTTCCGGACCCTGGTACGCTGGCGTTCAGGTAATCAATCACAAACACGTAGGCTACACCCGATCCTGAAAGAACAATTTTACATTCTTCCGAATCCATGTCCTGGGCTTTAATTTTTCCCGATCCGCTTAAAACCATATCGGAATTGAGTGTTTTTCCGCTAAAATAGATCTGGCCCGATCCTGAGAGTGTTACATATAAATCGTAAGTGTCAAGGTTTATTACATCAATATCGCCCGAACCGCTGTTGATTACTTCCAGTTTTTTATTGAAAACCCTGTCGCATTGTATAAATCCTGAACCAGCATTGGTTACCCTGTTTATATCGGTTGTTTTAATGTAGACTTTAATAGGGCGGGAACCTTCAAGACAACGGTTATTAGCATTCCGTATTTCAAGTGTGCTGGAGCTTCTGTTTTCGGTGAGTACGTAGGGCAACAGATTGTTGTCTCCTTCAACAATAACCTCGTTAACAGTGCTCTGTTCAATGTAAACATCAAAGTCGCCTAATAGCGTAACATTTATAAAACTATTTACTGTGCGTGTTTCGCTTTGAATGTTTCCATTTCCTTCAATACATGGCTCGCCGCACGATGAAAATATAATCACCAGTGAAATAACAGCTACCAGGTATATACTAATTCGGTTCAGGATTTTCATGACAATTGTTTTTTGTGTTTAAACTAAGTTATGCAAAAACTACTTGAGATATAGATTTAAGTAACATTTTTTTGGTGCCATAATTTTAACTTTACTGTTATCGCTGTTCCCTACTTTGCCGTACATAACCATCTGGCCTGTTTCGGCACTCAATGTTTTTTCTTCGGTTTTTTCAACTTCTTTCGGCAAACGTAAAAGTACATCTTTATTGTAAGTTATATCGAAATCGAAGCCTGAACCTCTTTCGAAGTACAGATCGATATCTGTGTATTCGCTTGTAATATTCACAAAACTGAAGTTTTTTCGGAAATTATCTACTGCAATTTTGCCGAATTTACCCGATAAACTCAGTTCTTCGGAGATATTTTGCGACCTGATGTTGCTGAAATACCCATCGCCTGTTATACGGATGGCATTGTCGATGGTTATATCGTCGCGACGCGATTGCAGCTTAATCATGTTGCCATTATCCAGCCGTATTTTCGATGACTTTGTTTCGAAACTGATATTCTGGGCAGCACGAATGTTGAGATCAGCATATTCGGCAGTTATTCTGCCTTTATTTATATCGTTAATGAAAGCGTTGCCAAAACTTAGGAAGAGATTGAGATTTCCTTTCATGTCGTTTGCTTTCAGGTCACCGTTAGAGAGGTTGAGTTGAACATCGCCGGTGAGGTCGTCGGTATAAATGTCGCCGTATTTATTTGTTACTTTTATGGTTTGGTTCGCCGGGATGTGAACCGTATAGTCAATTCTTACCTCGTTGCTGCCGCTTACAATGGCTTCAGCAAAATCCTTGATTTCATCAATCATTTTGGTTTGAGAGTTTCCAAACATAGTTTTTACAACTACGTAGGAGCTTGAATTTGAGAAATCGAAGTTGATGCTGTTGCGTAACTTGGTGAGTCGTGCCTGTGAAGTTGAGGCAATGTAGAAGTCTATATCAACGCGTACCGAGTCGTTGTTCCAGGTTAAAAGCTGCACCTTGCCATATTTGTTCGAAATTTCGACAGTTGTTTTGGGTGATACAGGGAACTGATGCACGTAGGTTTTGCTTTCCGAAAAACTTTGGGAAAAGGCCCGGGATAGTGGGAAAAGCATTATTGCGCATATAAGGAGCCATTTATTATAATTCATCATGACTGTATGTTTTTTAAGTACAATGAATCTTCCGGAAGTATTGCTGCTGATGTCAGATTTAAAGCACCGGAGATTCATTGTGATTATTTTTATTAGATGATTTTGATGTGCTGTTTCTCTCTAATTCGGATTTAATATCTTCCAGGAGTTGAAGTTTCATCCGGTAGTTTTGAATCATTGCACTAATTATTTCTTCCTGGGCTACGTTATCGCCCAAATCGCGCTTCAGGGTGCGGTAAACACTGTCGAGTTCGGCCAGGTCCTTTTTCATGTCGGTGGCCACATCGGGATATTTAACCAGGTACACTTTCAGCTCTTTCATGGTACTGTTCACCTTGCGGTTATAGTATTTTTCCGTTTCTGCAAATTCAGGAATCAGCTTGTTTTCTGCTGCCGGAGTCACAACAGGCGCTTCTTCGGTTTCAGGAGCCTGAGCAATTTCAGGGTTGATGGTGTGGATGTTGTGCTGGGTGATGGTTTGAGGCTTATCGCTAATTTGTATTTGTGCCCAGAACGAAAGTCCGAATACAATAATCACGGCAGCTGCCTTCCAGAGAATGTTTAAATTACGGCGCTTGAGCTTAGGCTCCAGCTTTGTTTCAATTTTATTCCATAAGGCTGCATTTGGTTCCAGGAGATCGAAATCGTCCCGGTGCTTCTTTACATAATCTTCTAATCTCTCACTCATATGCAGGTACTTTAAGTATTTCACGAATTTTGCCCTTGGCCCTCAGGAATTGTGATTTCGACGTCGATTCGCTTATTCCGAGAATTTCGGAGATCTCCGTATGATCGTATCCTTCCAGCAGATAAAGCGAAAATATAATCCTGTATCCTTCGGGCAGTTGTAACATTGCCTGGTGTATTTTTTTTACTTCAAGCTGAAGATCTTCATCCTTTTCGGGCGACTCTTCCGGCTCATCAAACATGGCCATATCGTCGTGATGCACCAGACTTACCCTTTTTTTCTTCAAATGGTTTATGCAATGGTTTATTACTATTCGCTTCAACCACGATCCAAAGCTTGACTCATACCTGAAAGAACCTAAATTTCCAAAAGCATCACAAAACGCGTCCTGTAAAACATCTTCGGCCTCCTGAACCGAATTTAGCATACGAACACAGATATTGAACATAGCTTTGGCATAAAAGCTGTAGAGCTGGTGTTGCGACTTGCGGTCGCCACGTTTGCTCTGTTCAATTAGTTCCTTGTGTATTTCAAATGTCTGTGTTACCAATGCTAAAGCTTTTCGAATTTAAAAGACAAGGCTTTTTTTTGAGGGTTGCACCATAGAACAAAAAAAATAAAAATATTTTTTTAAGCCTTCCTGCACGCAATTTACCGGCTTTTTCGTTTATTTCATTGATGTTAGCGGGGCATTTTTCAAAATAGTTCAATTATGAATAACAACGATTTATATATAAAACTTAAAGAATCATATACCGGGTTGAATCTGAATAGCATTACTGCGAATATTATAAGTCTTTATAAATCGAAGCAATACAGCAGTATCCGAAAAATTTCGAAGATTGTATCGGAGTATACCGATGTCCCTGAAAATAATATCAGCAAATGTTTTTCCAGGTTGATTATGATTTATCATCCCGATAAGGAAGCTTATTACAACCAGGAAATTGATAAGCTTTTTCATTCGAAAAACTATGATAGCCTGAAGCAGTTTGCTCATATTTTGATTGTTGGCGATATTGAAGAAGGTGAAACGATAGATTGCGGAATTGATGAAGATATTGACTATGAGCCTGAATATGTTTGGGATTACGAACGTGAAGGCTTTGAATATTTCGATTCATACGAAGAGGCAGAATCTTATGAAGCCAGCGATTTGTTTTCAGAAGAAAATACATTCTATAATGCTGTAAAGCGCAAAGTTTACGGATCGATGAAAGTTGACCTGCCATCGTACTACCTGGAGGATTTTGAAGATATTGAAATGGCCGAATACGAAATTGAAAACCTGGAAGGTATTGAGTTTTGTCTTCAGGCAGTGAATGTTGATCTTTCCAAGAATCTGATTGAGGATATTTCGAGTTTATGGCACCTCACAAAAATAGAAGAGCTCTACCTGGCGGATAACCAGATCGGACTTATTGATTCATTAAGTAATCTTAAGGAATTGAGAGTGCTCGATATATCCAATAATTTTATCGACGATATTTCACCCATTTTTGAACTCGAAAACCTCGAATATGTAAATGTAATGGGCAATAAAATACCCCAGCATCAGGTTGATGTTTTTCTTAAAAGGGATTTGGTGTTTTTGTATTAGTAAGAATGCTTTTCGGAATAATAGTTCATAGCTTTGCCATTAAAT
>JAJYAG010000073.1 GCA_021779665.1 Bacteroidota bacterium
CTGAGCAGCGAGTATTGGTAATCCTTTGTATTGGTTCCTGCCTTTAGCATTTCATCGTCGACCAGGTATTCCAGATTTTCGGAAATCGATTTTCGGATTAACCACGCAAAAGGATTGAACCATTGAAAAGCAACCAATAATTCGCCTATAAATAGGTCAACAGAATGATATTGCCGGCAATGTACCAACTCGTGCTGAACCATTTTTTCGTAGGAAGGATGACTTGTATGAATATGTGAAGGAATGACGATCCATTTGAAGAAAGAAAAGGGCGATAATTTAAGGGGAGTCACAACAATTTTAAATTTTTCGAGAGGAATATGTAAAGCATTTATAATGATGCGGTAAACATTGAAATAAGACAGGGTACCTTTAAGGATTGAAAAGGTTATTCCGGTAATGTATAATATAGTTAACAGCTGCGGCCAGGTAAATGTGGAAACTTCATTGTAAACAAGCTGGTTATCTATTTGACTACCTTTTGCAATATAGGCAATTGAAAGAAACTGCGACCTGGCCTGAATAACAGGTATGGTTATCCAGGGCAATACAAACGAAAGAATTGACGCCCCAAGCAGGTAAAACCTGTTCCTCCTGAAATCCTTATCCTTAGACAGAAAAAGCCAATAGAAAATATAGAACACAGCCAATGCTAAGCTCACTTTCCAAATAATAATCAAAAGATTAGTCATGATTTTTGATTTTCAATTAACTTCAGGATCTCACGTAAGTCCTCTGCAGAAAGCTTTTGGCCCTGAGCAAAAAAAGTAACAACTTCCTTATAGGAGTTTTCGAAATAATTGTTTACAAAATTGCCCAGAAAATTTGCCGAATATTCTTCTTTGGAAATTAAAGGATAATACTCATAAGTGTTTCCATAAGCATTGTGCCCTACATAACCTTTTCCTTCAAGACTGCGGATAAGAGATGAAATTGTATTGATGTGCGGTTTTTCGCCGGGAAAATTCTCCAATACATCTTTGGCAAAACCTTTTTCAATTTTCCAAAGCGACAGCATCGCTTTTTCTTCTTGTCGCGTTAACTTTTCCATTGCAAATTAATTTGAAACAAACTTAACGAATTTTTTCGTTATCAAACGAATTTTTTCGTTAATATTTTCAAAAATTTTTATGGAAGAGTTAATTAGCTAAAAATAAAATATTTGACATTAATCTTGAAAATCCGTAGGAGTTTAAGTTTAAGCAGGGTCTCTAATTAATAGGAGATAAAATCAGGATTCAGGAATTAAACCTAAATGAACTCGCAACCCTCAACAGATTTTATACCACATTCACTTCCATCTCCAGCTCAACGCCGAACATTTCGTGAATTTGTTTCTGGATTTTCCTGGCAAAAGTTATGATCTCTTCTCCGGTGGCATCGCCGTAATTTACAATAACAAGCGGCTGTGTTGGCGAGGTTCCAACATCTCCTTCGCGGACACCTTTGTAGCAGGCATTCTCAATAAGCCAGGCAGCCGGAACCTTTATACCGGCATCGGCTTGAGGGTAACCGGGAACGGTGGGATAATCTTCCTGAATTTCTTTATAGTGAGGTACTGAAATTACCGGATTCTTAAAAAAACTACCTGCATTGCCGATGCATAAAGGATCGGGAAGTTTACGCCAGCGAATAGCTGAAATGGCGGCACGAACTGACTTTACATCTACTTTTTCGTACTTCTCAAGCTCCCGCTCAACATCGGCATATTTGGTTTTAAGCGCAGGGCTTTTCTGTAATTTGAAAACAACAGCGGTGATTAGGTATTTCCCTTTCAGTGAGGATTTAAAAACACTGTTTCTGTAATCAAAGCCACATTCCTCGTTCCAGAATTTCACCTGGTTCAGGGTGGTTAATTCGATACATTCAACCCATTGGATCGTTTCCTTTACCTCAACGCCATAGGCGCCAATATTTTGAATGGGACAGGCGCCAACGTTCCCGGGTATCTGCGAAAGATTCTCCAGTCCGCCCCAACCACGCTCCACGGTGTAGTTTACAAATTCGTCCCACACTTCGCCGCACATGGCTCTAACTGTAACAGTTTCGGAGGTTTCTTCAATCAATTCAATACCTTTTATCTGTGGCCGCAGAATTAATCCCTCGTAATCGCCGGTAAAAAGCACATTGCTACCCCCCCCCAGAATCATCCTGTGAGGGTAATTATTCCAGTCTGTCTTTAAAAAAGAAATTAGCTCGGTGTACGATTCAATTGTGACCAGAAACCTTGCATTACAATTAATTCCAAATGTATGAAAGGGCTTTAAAGCGGTATTTTCAAGGATTTGCATTTCAAAAAAATTAGTGGGGTAAAGTAAGGGATTTTTTACAACTTGGACGATGACAACCAACCACTAAAAATAGATCTCACTGTAAATATTTCCGAAAGGTACCTTACGCTCAATCAGTAAATCCCTCACATCTACAACCATCTCGGCGCTTCCGCAAAGATAAAAACTGGCATCGGTGGGGATAGTTTCGCAATGCATCAAAAAGTCAGTTACCCTGCCTTTAAACATCCCGTCGGTTTGCTTACCGGAACAACAAGGATAATACCCATCGAGCGCATTTAACTCATCCCTGAAAAAAGCGTTTTCAGGTTTTCGGATTCCATGCAGCAGTGTGATGTCCTTTTTCCGTCCCGAACGAAACATGGAATAAAATGGAGCTATCCCTGTACCGGTTGCAATCCACCAGGCTTTGCCTTCCTTGCAAATAAAATTACCGATGGGTGCAGAAACCAGCAGTTTATCACCTGCTCTGAGACTTTTAAGCAAATTAGTTAACTGACCTTCAGGCTTGATATCATAAATGAGCTGAATATCCGGATCGGCTGCTCCGCTTGCAATGCTGTACATCCGCGGAGCAACGGAATCGTCCGTAGTAATTTTTACCACCTGACCGGGAATAAAATCAAAATCTCTTTTAAAAGAAATCGAATATATTCCAGGTGCAATTTCTGAATTTTTATTGATGACTACATTCTTCATAATATACTGCCCAAACAACTATAAACCCCATATGTTTGATGTTAGGGTCAAATAACCTATTTTTGGCTTTCAGTTAATTTAACTAATATCTACAATGAAAAAACTATCCATTGCATTTCTCTTATCCATATTAATTTTTGGATCTGCGTCAGCTCAAACGTATGAATTACTGTCGCCCGACAAAAAGCTAAAGATTGCGGTTACTGTCAATGATAAAATTGCGTATTCCGTGTCGCTCGACGGAAAAGAGCTTTTAGCCCCTTCTACCCTTTCCATGACTGTAAACGACAACCTTGTTCTTGGCAGTAAACCTAAAGTAAAAAAACAGGAACGTAAAACTGTGGACGAAGTGTTGACTCCGGTTGTTCAAACCAAGAGCAAAACCATTAAGAATAACTATAACGAGCTTAGCCTGCAGTTTAATGGAAATTATTCAGTTATTTTCAGGGCATTTAACGACGGAGCAGCCTATCGATTTGTTACCAATCTGAAAGACAGTATTAAAGTTAACAATGAAGAAGTCAACTTCATCTTTGCCGGCGATTACGGTGTTTTCTTTCCGGAAGAAGATGGCTTCCAGAGTCATAATGAACGCATTTACAAATATCTGGATGTAAAAGCTACCAATAACAAACTCTGCTCATTGCCTGCGCTGGTGGATACAAAAACTGGTGTTAAGATTGCTATTTCAGAATCGGACCTGGAAGATTATGCAGGATTATGGCTGAAAGGAACAGGTAATAGCTCGTTTACCGGGACATTTGCCGGATACCCGTTAGAAGTTCAACAAGTAAGAGACCGCGATGTGATCGTTAAAAAACATGCCGACTATATTGCAAAAACAATTGGAACCAGAAGTTTTCCCTGGCGTTTGATGGCGATTACCCGCAACGATGGTGAATTAATTACTAACCAGCTTGTATATCTGCTTGCAAAGCCTTCGAAAATGCAGGACGTATCGTGGATTAAGCCCGGTAAAGTAGTCTGGGACTGGTGGAACTACAATAACATTTACAATGTGGATTTCAGAGCAGGCGTAAATACCGAAACCTATAAGTATTTCATCGATTTTGCTGCCAAATACGGATTGGAGTATATCATTCTGGACGAAGGCTGGTACAAACTTGGAAATCTTTTGGATATAGTTCCCGAAATTAATATGGAAGAACTAATTGCGTATGCCAATCAGAAAAAAGTTGGTGTAATCCTCTGGGTTGTATGGAAAACGCTCGACGACCAGCTGCAGCCAGCTTTGGATCAATTCCAGAAATGGGGAGTTAAGGGAATTAAAGTCGACTTTATGGCCCGCGACGACCAATGGATGGTAAATTATTATTACAAGATAGCACGCGAAGGTGCTAAACGTAAACTTTTAGTCGATTTCCACGGAGCTTATAAACCTTCGGGGTTAAACCGCGAATATCCCAACGTTATCACAAGCGAAGGAGTTAAAGGGATGGAAAATAATAAATGGAGCACCGATATTACTCCGGAACACGATGTCACACTACCCTTTATCAGAATGTGGGCCGGACCCATGGATTTTACCCCGGGCGCTATGATTAATGCTACAAAATCGGATTACAGAGCTATTTTCAACAGTCCCATGAGCCAGGGCACACGTTGCCACCAGCTTGCCATGTATGCTGTATTCGAAAGTCCGCTGCAAATGCTTTCGGATAACCCAACCAATTATTACAGGGAGCCCGAATGTATGGAATTCCTCTCCAGGGTGCCTTCAGTTTGGGATGCAACAGTTCCGCTGGATGCCAAAGCCGGCGATTATATTGCCGTTGCCCGCCAGAAAGGCGCAGAATGGTATGTTGGTGCCATGACCGATTGGACTGCACGCGAACTCACTCTTGATTTTTCGTTCCTCGAAGCAGGAAAAAGCTATACGGCAGATATTTATCAGGATGGTATCAATGCTGATAGAAATGGCAACGATTATAAAAAGGTCACACGAACGATCACTAAAAACGACAAACTGACCATTAAGCTTGCACCTGGTGGTGGTTGGGCTGCAAGGCTGTATTAATATTGTAAAACTAAAAATGCCTGACTGGTTGATTTCAGTCAGGCATTTTTTTTTTGAATGTCACGAAACAGTTATCGGTTGCAGATCATTTCCATGACTTTACTGGTACGTGCACCCACTGCGCCCGGACACGGACAGGTTCCTTTCCCCAGTAGGTCGTTAACAACAAGTTGAATCATTGGCCCTTCAATGTGTTCGGGTGAAGTAAAATCAAAGTTTTGCTTACCGATCACTTCCGAATCTACCATCAAAGGAGTATCTCCAAAAGTGCTGTATTCAATTTTTCCTTTACTCCCGGTAATAGTGGTAATCTCGCGTTGACTAATTTTAGAGGCCGTAAAACACCAATTGCCGGTAGCAAGAATATTATTTTTGAAAGAAAATGTTGCAGTCACAATATCATCAGCCGGATAAACACCGGCCTGATTGGCAGAAATCCCAACAGCATGCTGTATCGGTCCGAAAAGGAAATCCATTAAATCGAGCTGATGACTTGCAACATCGTGAAAATAGCCTCCACCTGATATTTCCGGGAAAACCCTCCAGTTTGATTCCGAAGTAGCTATTACATCGGGAGCAAGCGTTTTTATCATTTCAATATGAATCATTCTTACTTCGCCAATAGCGCCGGAGTCTATTAACTCTTTCAATTTTAGAAATTTAGGCAAACCGCGGCGATAATAGGCAACAAATAAAGGAGTTCCTGCTTTTTCGCAGGCTTCAACCATAGTTATACATTCCTCGTAGGTGCGTGCCATCGGTTTTTCTACATAAACAGCTTTTCCGGCTTGCGCTGCCATTAATGTAAGTTCAGCATGAGAATCAGGAGGAGTTGCAATATAAACAGCATTGATTTCTGGATCTTTCATAATTTGACCGACATTATCAAACCAATACGGAACATGATGCCGCCGGGCAAAATCTTCAGCTTTAACAATATTACGCCGCATAACGGCTTTGATTCTTGAATTAGGGATTTTATTCATAGCCGGTGCACTCTTTTTTTCGCACACATCGCCAGCACCTAAAACACCCCACACTACCGTGTCTCCGTTAATCTTTTTAATCATAGCTGTATTTTTATTTTCATAAAATTAATCAATTTTCATTTTTTACTGAGAACAATAAATAGGGCAAGTGTGTTTAATTAATAAAAAGTGGTTCAGTTTTTGTTTATTGGTATTAACATCTAGTGGAAACCTCTGGTTTCAGATTTTGTTAAATACTAATATCTTTTTTATGAAAACGAACTCGTTAATGTTCTTTGCAATAATTGGATTCTTATTTGCTGGTTGTGTACAGGAAGGCCCTATGGGCCCTGAAGGTTTGCCCGGACGAGATGGTAATGCAAATGTCTATTATTCGAACTGGTATGAACCTACAGGATGGTCGGGAAAACTCGGTGACTGGTATTTTGGTGTAAATGACTCCAGAATCACTGAGGATATTGTTGAATATGGCGCTATACTTGCTTATATGAGTATACCCAACGACATTTATCCCAATGCTGTTCGCCCAATGCCTGCTTTTGCAAATGAGGCAAACTGGGAGTATATAATTCCCGATTATGGAAAAATTGAATTTATGACCGATGCGAATTATACGCCCGGAACAAAAGGATATCTTTTCAGATTTGTGCTGATACCGTCAAATATTCAGCTCAAGGCACAGGGAATTAAAACAACGGTTGAAGCCCTGGCAAAAATGCCTTACGAAAAAGTTTGCAATACATTAAGAATCCCGGAATAAAGATTCAGATGTGAATTATATAAATTTATCTGAGAATTTTATAATAAATCACTTGAATTCACGTCGTATCTTTGTATCGAAGAAATAGATAAAGATAATGTTTATACTATATTTTCATTTTTGATAAAAGTTAGGTTTTGTTGGTTAGTTGGAAAAGCCAAGTCGTGATGACTAGGCTTTTCTTGTTTTATACCCCTCCCTGAATAAAAAAGCCACGGATTCCGAAACTAGTTCTTCTCCATGGCCCACTTAGTCCCTGTGTTAGCAGAGCAAGGTTATAATATCCGATTAATTTTCTTTTAAGACGATGCAGACCCTGAATGGTTGCGTAATTAACGGATAAAAGTGTGTTTTCCCGAACCAATGTTTTCAAAAACAATGTATGCTCCTTCCAGCTTGCCATTGAGCGGTTTACCGTCGACTTTAACGACAGTTCCTTTTATTCCAAAGCCGGGAATACAAACCCGGGCGGTGATATTATCGGGTATAGTAATATTTAAGGTGTAGATATTAACGTCCTTTTTCCAGTCGACCATAATGTCGCCTTTATCAGTAGGATAACGTCCGCTGACACTCTGAAGTTTATCGCCAAAATCCAGAGGTTTTATCTGCACCATTTCATGCTGTGGCTTCAGAGGTGTTATTCCAAGCATAAATTGTTGCATACCCAATAAGCCCACAGCTCCCCATGGATGCGACATACTTTCGTTGGTGATGTTCGCATTCCAGGATTCCCAGGTTACTGTACCTCCCAGGGAAATTGTTCTGGCCCAGCCATCCCACTCAGGATTGGTATACAAATCAACCAGATGCATTCCCTGTTCAGCTTTACCCAATGCCTCGGGCAACCAACGGAGGCACACCATGCCTACTGCCATTTTCCGGTCCTTGACGACATCAACAACACTTTTTAAATTAGCAGGTGGCACGATTCCAAGTGCCAGGGGCATTATGTTCGCATGCTGCGACACATGATCACTCTTAGAGTTATCGGCCTTCAGACCATCGATATAAACTCCGTTCTTATTTATCAGTTTACTATTGATAACCTTTCCCATGTTAACTGCTTTGCTGTGATAAATTTCCTTATCCTTCACATTTCCGGTTATATCGGCAATTTTCGACATAAGATCGAAATCGGTATAAGCATAAGCATCAACCACAGTGCGCGAAACGGTATTCATATCATAGCCGTACCGCATGTTAGCCGGCCAGTCGATAATTCCAAACTCATAAGGGCCTTTCCCTCCGGCAAGTTTGTGAATTAATCCGGTAGTATCATTTTTATAAGTATCAACATAATCGGCAACTTTTTTCAGGCGCTGATAGTTCGTTTTAAGAAAATCCACATTGCCGGTTTGCATAAAATAATCCCAAGTCCACACCAGGAACGACTGGGTATAATCAGGGATATCCCTGCCACCGTCGCCATTGGGATAAACGGCATTCAAACGACCATCGGGCCAGTACTGATCCTGCGAGGTAAGAAATTCTGTCATCGAACGCAGACTCATGATGCGGTCGTACATAACGCTTAACGCCGGAACTGACTGCGACCACCCGTCGCCCAGGAAAGGACCTTTCTCGCGGGTGGGTGTATCAACAAAACCTTCCTGCGAACCAACCACAAGCGAATGACACATAAGATTCCAGACGCTGTTCAGCATGGGAACAGAAGAAATAAACTCCGACCGGGATGTATCCATGCCATAATGCCTGCAGATAAAGCTTACATTTTCTTTTGAAAGATTGTTCGGAGAATTCTCGACCTGAAGATAACGCATTCCAAGATAAACATGAGGGTTGAAGAGAGCTTCAGAACCATTCAGAATAAAACCGTATTTCATTTTGGTTTCCTGGTTAAGCTTTACAGAAACTGTTCCGTCGCTGTTGAGTACGTAGCCCCCATACATTTTCACCGTATCACCTTCATTTCCTCCATTGAATAATATTTTGAAGCTTCCCGCTTCGATTTTCCCGAGATCAATTACATATTTCCCATTTCCTAAACTCACCACGGAGGCAGGTTTGATCTCTTTTTCCGTTACCCTGGCCAGGTCTGGATTCAACGATCCTGTCCATGGATCCACAGGATGAGCTCCTATAACAGTGGCTTCATTCCAACCTGAGTCGTCGAATGACACTTCATTCCAGTTGCCAATAACTTTCCGGCTATCGAAAAGTTCCACGCGCCCAATACCTTCTCCGTTGCGCTGAGGTTGACCGGTTACCCAGGCTGCTGCCTGTGTTTGCTTCCAGGTATTATCGGTTCCCACAATAGTTTCGGAACCATCGGAATACCTGATGATGGCTTTCAGAATGAATCCTCTGGCACCAGCTGCCCTGCCCTGCCCTGAACCATACCAGTGAGTAAGACATGCAAAAGCATTTTCGCCACTTTTCAAAAAGCCGGTTACATCCCAGGCATGGTAATAGCTGTATTGCGGATAATGATGGTTAAAACCCTTCCCGACAAAATTACCATTGACAAACAGGTTGTAACTGTGGCAGGCTGTAACGTAAACTGCAGCGCTTACTATCTTCCTTTCGGGAAGCGCAAACCGTTTACGGTAGTAAGTATAATCATCGGCATCGGTTGAGTTACGTTTGATCCATTGAGCTCCGGCCCAATCGGCATTGGTAAGCAGTCCCGTTTCGAAGCTGGCAGTTTCGGAATACGGACTGGCATTGCCATCTTTATCCCATGTGCGCACCTTCCAGAAATAGCGTGTAGCCGGTGAAAGATTTTTCCCGGCGAAGTTGATATAATTCTGGCTCCGCGATGCTACCTTACCACTATTCCAAACATCGGCCTGATCTTTCTTCAGATTGTCAAGGCTGGAAGCAATCAGAACCTGGTAAGCCGATTGAATTTCGTTATTATCAGGATCGTTTATAAACCAGCCAAAGTAAGGCTTACCTGAAGTTCCAATGGGATTATGCTGATCGAAACTTCGCAGATTGGTTGGAGCATCTGGCTGACCGGCATTTATTCCGGACACAGCCAACAATGAAAACATGCTCAGCAAAATCAGCCTGTAAACAACTTTATAACGATTCGAAAGATTGGGGTTCATCATATAATTATTTTATTTCTATTATTCGTTCTTCAACATTCATGATCCCTTCAGTCCAAACTTCCTTCGGTTCGATTGAATAGATAACCCAACCTGATGGACCATGAATTCGTGAAGCTGTCCGGGTTTCGTTTTGCAAAGGCTTGATATCTTCTCGTTTCGGAGCAGGAGTGCCCATTTGAGCCGACAACCTCTCCAGATATTGAATAGTTGCTTCGGTCAACTGATCGGAATTGATAACCTGCCACATGCGAATTACAGCATTGTCATCCGTCTCATTTACATTCATCTCGTCCATCTGAACAGTAACATCCACATCGAAAGGTTCGCCTCCAAGTAAATTCTGCTGTTTCATCGTAGTATTCAACTCTTCACCCAGCTTATATTTTGCCCCGTGAAACGTGTAAAACTGATGTACATCTTTGACGGCCAGGGTTTGAATCGCCTCCTTGGAAGAAAATGTATTTTCGAGAGTTTTGAGTACGACATCAATATTGGGTGTCTTTTTAAACTCCTTTTTCAGCTTGCTTATGCCTTTTTTAATATAGTCCTGCACCTCTTTATCATTCACCACTTCCAGGAACGAGCCGTATTCATCAGTTTTTATAATAACCTTTACATTTTCGGCTATGGACATCATTTTTTTTGACAATTCAGAATTGCCTGAGTTTATCTGATAGTTTTTGTAGTACCACTCAATAGTGTACGACTTTGCTGTGGAATCGAGAACGGTGATATCAACATCGTAGGTTATTTTTTCACGATCAACGGTATCTTTAGAGTCCTTAACCTTGTACTTCTCGTAGTTGACCGAATAGGATTGTTTCTCTTTCAGATTCCAGTACCCGATCACCTGAATGGTCGAATCCTCAACATTTATCTGAGAAAATAAAACCGAAGGAATAGCTAAAAATAAAATTAAGGCAGATAGTGACTTCATTTCGTTAGTTTGGAGGTGCTAATTAGCGATTTTATTTTAATTAATCCAATTTGCCGGTCAGAAATCACTATTGTCCGGTTAAATTTTTTTAAGGAATAAATGAATAGATTTACCTGCGGTGAGAACGCTTCGCTAAGTTCTCACTTTGTTCGAAATGACAATGAGCTATATAGGTTTTGGTGAGGGGTAGGTTTGCGGCTTCGCCGCAAACCTACCCCTCACCCTTTCATACACGCGAAAGGGTTGTCATCCTGAGCAGAGCGAAGGATCTAATTATTTTCCCCGGACAACAGTGGTCAGAAATTAACAAAAATGCTCTGCCAGCATCTGCCGGAAGAGCATTTAAACATTATAGATTTGTAATATGAATCAGGCCATCACCAATTTTTCGATGTCGAACTTTTTCATTTTCATGAAAGCATCAACAACGCGCTGGGAGCGGTCGGGATCGCTCATTAATTCTTCCAGAATTGCTGGCACCACCTGCCACGAAACCCCAAACTGATCTTTCAGCCAGCCACACTGACTTTCTTCCCCACCCTGGGTGAGTTTATTCCAGTAGTAATCGATCTGATCCTGATTAGCGCATTCAATCACGAGGGAAATCCCTTCGTTAAAGCCAAACTTGTGATCGAGCGAGCTGTCCATGGCCATAAAAACCTGACCGTTCAGCCGGAACTGGGCATGTGCAATATTTCCTTCCACTTCGCCCTGTTCTTTTGTATACCGCATAATGCCGACAATATCCGAATTATCGAAAACAGAAGTATAAAACCTGATCGCCCTTTCAGCATTCCCGTTCTGGTCGCGGGTAAACAAAAATGAAGGCGTGAACTTCTGCCCTACATCCTGAAGTTTACTCCATGAAATCTGCCAGCTTACGCCAAAGCGATCCTGAACCCAGCCATATTTGGGACTCCAGTCGTATTTCCCTAAAGGCATAAGCTCAAAGCCATCCTTCGAAAGACTTTTCCAGAGACGGTCTGTTTCGTCTTCAGTTTCACAAACTACAAAAAAGGAAATGGAGGGATTCATGGTGAAATACGGACCACCATTGAGGCACATAAACTTCTGTCCGGCGCTCTCAAAAATAGATACAAGAGGGTTCTGGCTGGTAATTTGTGAATCTTTAAAAACCGAAGTATAAAACTCAGCCGCTTCCTGGGCGTTACCATCAAACCAGAGACATGGATAAATTTTATTTTGCATAACTAATGATTTTAATCGTGAATTAAACTGTAATTTAGAAGCACCACGCCACTTTTAAAAGTCCTGGTGCCGGTAAGCTGTAAATTAAGGTTATTGCGAATCCCTGGGAAAACAGAAGTTCCGGAAGGAATTACCACCGGATCAACCATTATCTGATATTCGTCTATTAACCTGCTATCACTTAACAGGCTGATAATTGTTCCGCTTCCTAAAACAGCCATATCCTTTTCGGAAGTTTGTTTCAGACCTTTCATTTTTTCGACAACATCGCCACTTATCACTTTTGTATTATTCCAGGTTGCATCCAGAAGCGGATTGGAGGTAAGTACAAACTTTTGCGCTTTATTCATTCCATCGGCAACAACCGGGAACATATCCCTGGCGAAAGGCATTGGCCAGAAACTTGCCATGTGCTCGTATGTCTTACGTCCGAAAACGAGAATATTACCACGTGAAAGCATGTCTTCGGAATATTTCGATTCCTCTTCGCCATGTCTGTGCCAGCTGATATCCTCGTTTAAGCCTTTATAATAACCATTTAAGGTAATGAAGTTGTAAGCAATTATTTTAGCCATAATTAAATGTAGTAAAAGTCGACAGACCACTGTCGACGGTCAGAAAGAATTCAGGTTTTCAAGACCGCAGACTGTGGTCCGTGGTCTGCTATTTCTTTTCCGAACATGCAAACATCCACTGTACTCCGAACTTATCCTTCAGACTACCGTAGTAATCGCCCCAGAACATGTCCTGTAATTCCTGTTCAATGGAGCCTCCTGCAGCGAGACCTTTGAACAGGCGTTCGGTCTCGGTTCTTGTATCGGGTTGAAGCATGATGTAAACGTTATTACCGAAATTTACTTTAAATCCCATGGATTCGGGAGCATCAGTTCCCATTAGCTCGTGTCCGCCAAGGATCGGCAGCGACATATGCATAATCAGTTTTTTATCAGCCTCGGGTAACGGAGGCATACCTTCCATGGGTGGCATATCGCCAAACCTGTTGATACCGGTAAATTCACCACCAAAAATTGATTTGTAAAAATTAAACGCTTCTTCGGTATGACGTGAAAAATTAAGATAAGTGCTCGTTTGTGACATAATAATATTAATTTTTAGAATAAATATTTGAATGAACCGATTAGAAAGCTTCGATGATTTAACCCCGACTATTTTCTTTCGCAGATCTCTTTAAGCTTTTCGAGTGCCTTGGGGTAAGTATCGCTGAAGTAAACCTTAAACTCGGCATTGCTGTCCAGCTCCACGGTTAGCTTTGTTTTACCATCCTTTTCCTCAAAAAAGTAGTTTTCCTGAGAGCCCGCCCAACTCTGAATTCCAGGACCTGATTCTATCTCCTGGCCATCGCTTAACATTCCATAGTGTTCAACACTCACATAATGGTTGGGAATATTTACCCGGACCCGACTAACCATGCCTTCTACTTTGCCATCCTCACCAGTGCCAACAAAACGGATTTTAGATCCTTTTTCCCAGGAGCCTTCAAAACGTGAACTTGGGTTAAATACGGAGGTCCATTCACTATAAGTATCGCTGCTAAGCATTACCCGATAGACTTTCTCTGCCGGCGCATTAATTTCTATTTCGAAACGAAGCCTTTCAAACTTGTCGGAGGCTTCCACATAATTTTTGAAGTTATCCATAATTGCCTGCCAGCCTTGCTTCTGCAAGTCCAACGAATTCATATCCTCGGCTTCAAAGCTCTCTATAACACGTGTATTCTGAGTTCCTTCGGGCCAGAATTCAACTTTCACTCTTCTGCCATCCCCAAGTACCGATTCTAAAAACTGGTATAAAACAACATTGGTGTATTCTCCTTCGAAATCAAAGCCCATGCTTCCGTCGCGGGCTTCCATGCGGCTCTTAAACTTACCTCCCGGGCGCAGATCGTGCTCTGCCCAAGGGGTAAACCAATCGTCGGAGGCCTTATTCCAATTAATTATGTGCTTAGGATTTGTCCAAAACTCCCAAACTTTTTCAACTGGGGCATTAATGGTTGCTTCTGCCGTTAATACTGCTTTTTCTGTTGTTATCATAAGTAATAATTTTAAGTGTGCTGGTACAAAAACTTGATACAAACTTAACTTGATTTAAACACAGGTGCGATACACAAAAAAGACAAACAGAGGGTGATATTGCGACAAATAAACTGTCTTGTAATTATCGAAACTACCTCATAAGGTAAAGACTTATAACAACTATTTGGAGGTATTGGTTTTAGAAAACGGAAATAAAAACAAGTTGTAGATTAAAAGTTCTCAGACCCTGGAAGGTGTTTCAAATGGTAAGATAAATTTGCTTACGTTACAAAAATGACCTATTTGAAAGCATAGTTAAAGAATTACTCATTTTTACTTAAAGTTTTAATTATAATTAAAACTTTAGTAAATTTGTTTCAACTTTCAACTATAAACAAAGTGATAATAAACAGAAACACATATATAGATCGTTCCAAGCTCCATATTGGCCGGAACATAATTAAGGTTTTTACCGGTCAAAGAAGAGTTGGTAAAAGCTACTTGCTGTTGCAGCTTATGAATTATATCCGGGAAACATTTGACAATACAAACATTATTAGCATAAATAAAGAGCTTTATGAGTTTGGTTTTATTCAAACAGATATAGAGCTGATGCAATATTTTGATCAACAATTTAAAGATGACCGAAAGAATTTTTTATTTGTTGATGAAATTCAAGAAATTAAAGGATTTGAAAAAGCAATAAGAAGCATACTGTCTTCAGGAAAGGCTGACATTTATATAACAGGGAGCAATGCTGATATGCTTTCAGGTGAACTGGCCACCTTTTTAAGTGGCAGATATATTGAAATAAAAATCAATGCTCTCTCTTTCGATGAATTTCTTCTTTTCAATAATCTTGAAAACAAACAGATTGCTTTTGAAAATTACATGAAATATGGTGGGCTTCCTGGGCTGATAAATATAAATCCCGCTGAGGCTGCAATTGCCGATTACATGAAAGGTATCTATTCCACCATTTTGCTTAAAGATGTTGTAAAACGGCATAGTATCCGCAACGTCAGCTTTCTTGAAAATCTGGTAATATACCTATCCGACAATATAGGTTCAATTGTTTCCGCAAAAAGGATAAGCGATTATTTAAAATCACAACACATCTCCATTAGTCCAAATGTAGTGATAGATTATATAGATCACCTCTGTAAAGCATTTTTGACCAATAAAGTTTCCAGGTGTGATATTGGTGGACGTAAAATTTTTGAAATTGGCGAAAAGTATTATTTCGAAGACTGGGGATTGCGGAATTCAATAATTGGGTATAAAATTCAGGATATAGGGAAAATTCTGGAGAACATAGTCTATCATCACCTTATCTATGCCGGTTACAAAGTGATGGTAGGCACTTTAGCCAATAAAGAAATTGATTTCGTGGCAGAAAAGAACGCGGAAAGGATCTATGTCCAGGTTTGTTATTTATTGACCGGTGAAAAAGTGATAGAGCGCGAATTTGGCAATTTACTGGCAATTAACGACAACTATCCTAAATATGTAGTAAGCATGGATAATATTGGAAACACCGCATCGCACAAAGGAATTATCCACATGCATGTTACAGAATTCTGCCTTTCGGTGCTCAACTTACCTTAACCTTAAGTACAAATATTAGTAAAAATCAGAACCTAAATTTATAAGTTTATACGTCCAATTATTTCTCAATGAAGCCAAAGCTCCTTATTATTGACGATAACGAAGAACTGCTAACCGCTCTAAGGCTCTTCCTGAAGCCATATTACAGCAGTATTACCGCCATAAAAACCCCGAACCGCATTGCTGAATTCATGTCGAAGGATGTTTATGATGTTATTTTGCTCGACATGAATTTTTCAGCCGGCGTTGCCACAGGTAACGAAGGACTGTTCTGGCTGAAGCGAATTCTTGAAGCCGATCCCCAGGCCATTGTGGTGATGATAACTGCCTATGGTGATATAGAACTTGCGGTGCGCGCCATTAAGGAGGGGGCAGCCGACTTTATTCATAAGTCGTGGGACGAAGACAAAATTCTTTCCACCTTACTCGCGGCCAGTCAGCTCCGGCAATCGAAAATGGAAATCAAAAAGTTAAAGAATAAGCAGGAACACCTGATAGAAACCACTTCGGCCGGATTTTCGCTCTGCGATTGCAAATCGTCCGCAATGCTCCGCGTAATGGAAATGGTAGATAAAGTTGCGGGTACCGATGCCAACATATTGATCTTAGGTGAGAATGGCACAGGAAAAGAGGTGCTTGCCCGCGAAATTCATAACCGCTCGTCAAGAAACAAAGATATTTTTGTGTCGGTCGATTTGGGAGCGCTGAGCGGAAGCCTTTTTGAGAGCGAAATTTTTGGTTACGCCAAAGGTGCCTTTACAGATGCCAAGCAGGATAAGCCCGGAAGAATAGAAATTGCTTCAGGCGGAACGTTATTTCTGGACGAGATTGGTAATCTGCCCATTGAACTGCAGCCAAAACTGCTGAGTGTGCTTCAGAATAAAGAAACAAGCCGACTGGGCACCGTTCAAAAACTCAAGGTTGACTTCAGGCTGATTTCGGCCACCAACATGCCCCTGGCAGAAATGGTGAAGGAGAGAAGTTTTCGTGAAGATCTTCTGTACCGCATTAACACGGTTCAGATCGAAATTCCGCCGCTGCGGCAAAGGACTGCCGATATTGAACTGCTGGCCAACTACTTCCTGAATAAGTTTTCCGAAAAATACAACAGGCAGTCGACCATTTTTACCGAAGGTGCCATTGAAAAGCTTACACAGCACCATTGGCCGGGGAACATCCGCGAATTACAGCACGAAATTGAAAAAGCACTTATTCTGTGCGACTCAAAAAATATCACTGAAAAGGATATCCTGGCCGACACCAGCACCGCCAAAGTGAAGGAATATTCAACCTTCAACCTGGTAGACAACGAAAAAGAGCTTATCAGGTCGGCCCTTGCGACTTTCGACGGGAATATGAGTCTTACAGCCCAGAAGCTTGGAATAAACCGGTCGACACTTTACGAAAAAATAAAAAGATATGGTCTTTAAACGGTTTGAGACAATTGTAGTCCTGCTGTCGGTGATGCTCACCGTGACTTTGCTGGCTTTCTCCCAGACAATTTTACTGGGCAATCTCAAAGTTACCTCTTTCAACCTTTTGGTGCTGGCTGCACTTGAATGCTGGTATCTCATTTATTTTGTAAAGCGCACCAATCGAAATTTGCAGCGGTTTTTCGATTCCTTCCGGAATAAAGATTCAAGTATCAATTTTGGTGATAAGTCCATGGGTAAAAGCTTTCATGAACTTTCGGAAAGCATGAATGCTATTCTTCGGGAATACAGCAATGTGCAGCAGGAAAGGGAAGCCCAGTACAATTTTTTTGTACATGCTTTTCAGCAAATTCCGGTAGGTATTCTGGTGTATACCCAGGCAGGATCGGTAAAACTCCAGAACAAAGCGCTGTTGCAGCTTCTTAAAATAGGGCCTTTTCAGGAAATGGTAAATATTAACCAGTTTCGCCCCGACTTCTACAGCTTTCTTCAATCCATGAAACCGGCCCAGAGTGACATTATTCCGGTAACACAGGGACAAAATATTACCAAAATATCGGTAAGAGTGACCGATTTTATTGTTCGTACCGAATCGCTGCGCCTTGCTATATTTCAGGATGTAACCTCCGAACTTGAATATGCCGAGGTGGAATCGATGCAAAAGATGGTGCGGGTATTAACTCATGAGATTATGAACTCGGTTAGTCCTATTACGCTTGCATCTGCGAGTTTAATCAGGCAATACGAGGCATCGGAACTCCAAACGCCCGATACCATCAAAGAAAATCTTGCGGCTTTGAGCGCCATTCATAAACGCAGCAAAGGCCTCACGAATTTTGTTGAAAACTACCGTCAGATTACGCGCCTTCCTCAACCTGTTTTCGAATCCATAGAAATTAAACAGCTCTTTCAAAACCTGGAGTTACTTTTAAAAGATCAGCTGCTGCAGAAAAACATTCAATGGACACAGGAAATTGTGCCCGAAAATATAAGCCTGCTTGCCGACGAGAAATTGCTGGAACAGGTGATGATCAACCTGATCAAGAACTCCATGGAAGCACTGGAAGGTTGCGGAAACGCTTATATCCGGCTGGCAGCGGTAAAATTCGGAGAGCAGGTAATTATCCAGGTGGAAGATAACGGCAAAGGCATACCTGCTGAAATAGCAGATCAGATTTTTACCCCTATGTTTACAACCAAGCCTCAGGGAACAGGCATTGGTCTAAGCCTTTCGCGACAGATTATCCACATGCACCGTGGTTCGATACAGGTAAATTCCGATCCGGGAGTAAAAACTGTGATTACTTTAAGGTTTTAGGTCGACACCTGATCAGCTTCCGCTCAAAACTATTTATTCAATCCCTTCATCAGCCCGGCATGCTCGCTGATGATTTTCAAGGTGGTGCTGTCGCTTGCAAAAACCGAGTTTAACCCTTGAGGTTCCTGCCATGGATCGGCAACGAAGGGACTCCCTTTTACTACTTTACCATCGGGCGATGCGGGAATTGCTTCTCCTCCCCAGCCCCAAAAATTTGTCCCCATCAACGGAGAGCCTTTCTGAGCATGATTGGCTACCAGGCTGAAAATTGCTTCGAAATATGCATCGCGGGCTGTTACCGGTGTACCTGGCATGCACCGTGACGAATCGCGGTCGAGACCAAACTCCTCCATAACAATAGGTTTACCAATTTTTTTAGCAAGTTCAATATGACTGTTGATATATTGCGCTGCATTGGTTTTCGCCTGTTCCAGTGTTTCTTTATATTGAAAACCGTTAAACCATCCCCAGTTCTTAGCCCAGAGATGGAAAGTGAGATAATCAATATTGCCTGACTCGTGTGCCTTCGCATAATGATCAGCATTTCCTTTTGTACCCATTGCGCCTTCGCTGCCGGTTGATACGAGATGATTCGGATCGAGTGAATGGATATAGGCAGCGGACTGGTCAATCCACCGATAATAATCTTCAAGGGTTTTGCTTCCGTTGGTACCTTCGCCGCCTCGGGGCTCGTTGGCCAGCTGCCAGGCCATTATTGCGGGATCGTCCTTATAAAGTTTCCCTGTATAATTATTCCTGCGGTTAATAAGCATTTTTACATACTGGTGCCAAAGCTCATTTGCCTTTTGATTGGCATAAAACGACGATGTATAATCGTAAAAGCTGTTCCAGTCGCCCTTTGTGGGATCAACAATCTGCGAGCCATCCACCCAGTTGACATATTGCGACATGCCGCCGCTCCATTGCCAGAAGTTGTTCAGAAAAAGAACCCCATAGATTTTTCGTTTCCCAATTTCGGCAAGTAAAAAATCGAGTCCATCCAGCAGTTCTTCATCGTAAACGCCTTTTGATGGCTGAATGGCAGGCTTCAAAGTTCCTTCAAACTCACAGGCTTCGGAAGCTGCTAAAATCCGCAGATTAGTTATTCCTGCAGCGACAAATCTATCCAGTTCCCTGATAAGGCGCTGCCTGTCGCCTGTTGCGCCTTTCGAACCAAGATAATATCCATACCAGAAATTAGTGCCACAGAAGTAATAAGGCTTGTCGTTAATTACCAGTCTGTCATTCTTAACTTTAACAAATGCCTGCTGATCTGTTTTATCGGAACTCTTGCATGCAATAACAAAAATGAATGTCAAAATGTAAATTCCCTTTTTAATCATATCTGCAGATTTAGTAATTGGATTACATAGATACAAAAGATTTACAAACCTGAAATAATTTCAGAAAATTGCGCTTATAATTAAGGTAATCAAAAGCATAAAAGCTATCGTAAGCCCATACGTAATTAAAAGAACCAGGGACTTGATGACAGTTCGTATCCAGCTCTGTAAATACACTTTTCTGATAGAAAGGATCAGGTAAGCCAGTATTAATAAAAAGAAATAAATCCCAAGTTGCCATTTTAACATTGACTGCAAAGTCCAAAATGTCAATACAATAAAAATGACAGAGTGATAATGGATGGAAAAAATCAGATGTTCGCTGTAATACTGTTTTCTTCGGAGATAAAGTAACCTGAGATAAAACGCGAATACCGGCATCAGAAAGAACATAAGCCACGATATATTCTTGTAAAGCTTATGCAGAAATTCTTCCGTGTGGAAAATTCCTGCTTTTCTTTTAACCATGTTTTTGTAGATATTATGGTTATACCAGGAAATCTCCTTTTTACGCACCTTGAAATATTCGTCAAACAGATGTTCGTCTTCGCCGTTTGTATTCCGTATTTCCTTGAGAAGATAATTACCCGATGTATCTTCTGCCGCACCTATACTGGCATTAAACTCCAGTTTGACACTATCATTATCCGAAGAAACATTCGGCTTTGTAACTAATTGACTGTTTGACATGGATAATAATACAAAGAATACAAAGCTCACAAAAATATATACCCTCATTGGCGGAACATATCTGGCTCTTTTATTCTGGTTGTAGTTATTGGTAATTTCTCCCGGCTTAAAAAGCAAATCGCGAAGTGTAACAAAAATCTTTGTGTCGAAGTGAAAAACAGCTTCGAGGAGCTCTACCATATAATGTTTCAATGGAACTTTGTGGGTATGATTTTCCTGTCCGCAGTTGGGACAATAGTTGTCGGTTTCGGTAAATTTGAATTCACAGTTGGGGCACGATGCCTTTTTTACTCTTTTGCGGGCCATAGGTTAGCGAAAAATATGCAAATATAGTCTTTACCTGCAAACTAATTCAGCTTGTTGAAACAAATTAAGACAAGCCTGAACAAAAGATTAAACCTCGAAAGCCTGGTCGTTTTCAAACCGTGGCCGGAAGTGGCTCTCGCTTTCGGGTTCTTGGAGCCAGCCACGATAGAAACCAAGATTATGGAAAGCGTCGGTTACCTGCTCGTACTCTTCTAAAGTAATAAGCCGGTTTAATTGCGGAATATGCCTTACCTTATCTGTAGGAAAATATTGCGACATCAGCGAAATATGGATGCGCTCCGAGATTTCTTCGGCAATGTATTTTAAAACTTTAACAGAATTTTCAACCGCATTTGGAAGAACCAGGTGACGGATTATCAGCCCCGACTCGGCAATTCCATCGTCGGTTTTGCGCAGTGTGGATCCCTTTTGCCGATACATTTCCTTAATGGCGGCTGCTGCTACTTCAGGGTAATTCCTCGCTTGCGAAAAAGCCAGTGAAAGATCCGAATCCATATATTTGAAATCGGGCAGGTAAACGTCAATATAACCTCCCAGCGATTTCAAAGCGTCAACACTATCGTAGCCATTGGTATTGTATACGAAAACGGGATTCAGCCCATCCTTCCGCAAAGCAGTAATAATGGATTTTACATGAGGAACAAAATGGGAAGGCGACACGAAACCAACAATATTTTCGGTTTGAATAAGCGTCTCCTTTATTTTGGAAATGATCTCTTCAAAAGACAACCTCTTCTCTATGATGGGGCCCTTATTCTGACTAATCTCGTGGTTCTGACAGAACAGACACTGCAGATTACAGCGCGAAAAGAAAATGTTGCAAATGCCTTTTTTACCCGAAATTACAGGCTCTTCACCTTTATGAATGCATATAGAGGAGATATGAAAACCGGCATCGCTCTTACAATAACCCAATTCCCCCATTACGCGGTTCACACCGCAATTACGCGGACAAAGGCGACAATCGGATAAAGCGGCGAGATCTTCGGACGAGAAAGGGAAAGTGTGGTAATTCATTTCTTTGACTATTTTCCATGTTTGGCGAAGGTTGTGCCTTCGTCAAGTATATCCAGACAGACTCAGCCTGCCAAAATATCTTCGACTGAGGTGAAACCTCAGCCGAACTAAGCCGAACTAACTTTAACCTACAGCCTAAAGCCCTACAGCCTAAAACCTAAACACCTAATCCAGCTTCAATACCGCTAAAAACGCCGATTGAGGAACTTCTACGTTACCAATCTGGCGCATGCGTTTTTTACCTTTCTTCTGTTTTTCGAGCAGCTTGCGTTTACGGGTGATGTCACCACCATAACACTTGGCGGTTACGTCCTTACGAACAGCTTTCACGGTTTCGCGGGCTATGATTTTAGCACCAATAGCTGCCTGAATGGCAATATCGAACTGCTGGCGCGGAATAAGTTCTTTCAGTTTTTCGCAGATGCGACGACCAAAATCGTAAGCATTATCCTGATGAATTAAGGCTGAAAGGGCATCAACTATTTCGCCGTTCAACAGAATATCGAGCCTTACAAGTTTAGCAGGACGAAAATCGTTTACATGATAATCGAACGAAGCATAACCTTTTGAGATACTTTTGAGTTTATCATAGAAGTCGAAAACAATCTCGGCCAAGGGCATGTCGAAAGTCAGCTCAACACGGTCGGTGGTAAGATAAATCTGGTTCTTAAGGATGCCGCGCTTATCGATGCAAAGCTTCATAATAGCGCCCACGTACTCAACCTGGGTAATTACCTGGGCAATCATATAAGGTTCTTCGATGTGGTCTATCATCGTCACAGCAGGGAGACCAGATGGATTGTGAACTTCAACCATTTCGTCCTTGGTAGTGAAAACTTTGTACGAAACGTTAGGAACCGTTGTAATTACGTCCATATCGAACTCGCGGTCGAGACGTTCCTGGATAATTTCCATGTGAAGCAGGCCTAAAAAGCCGCAACGGAAACCAAAGCCAAGGGCAGCAGATGATTCAGGAACGAAGGTGAGCGAAGCATCGTTCAGCTGCAGTTTTTCGATGGAGTAACGAAGTTCTTCGTAATCGTCGGCATCAGTAGGATAAATACCTGCAAATACCATCGGTTTCACTTCTAAAAACCCGGAGATAGCTTCCTTACAGGGCTCGTCAACATGAGTGATCGTATCGCCTACTTTCACCTCCCGGGCAGTTTTTATCCCCGAAATAATATAACCTACATCTCCGCAACCTAAATAATCGCGGGGTTCGTATTTTAGTTTGAGAACGCCAATTTCATCAGCATGGTATTCCTTTCCGGCATTGAAAAATTTCACATGCTCGCCGGTACGAATGGAACCATTTACAATTTTAAAATAAGCAACAACACCACGGAACTGGTTAAAAACAGAGTCGAAGATCAAAGCCTGAAGAGGTGCATCGTTATCGCCCTTCGGGGAAGGAATCTTTTCAATGATATCTTCCAGAATCCTTTCAACGCCCATTCCGGTGCGTCCGCTGGCTTCGATAATTGAGCTGCGGTCGCAGCCAATCAGATCCACAATCTGATCTTTAACAGCTTCGGGCATGGCGCTGGCCATATCCATTTTATTGAGGATCGGTATAATTTCGAGGTTATGATCGATTGCCTGGTAAAGGTTCGAAATGGTTTGCGCCTGGATACCCTGCGTGGCATCTACGATAAGCAAAGCTCCTTCGCAGGCAGCGATAGATCGCGATACTTCGTACGAGAAGTCAACGTGGCCCGGGGTATCAATCAGGTTGAGAATATAATCCTTTCCTTTATGGGTATGCGACATCTGAATGGCGTGACTCTTGATTGTAATACCACGCTCACGTTCAAGATCCATGCTATCCAGCACCTGATCCTGAAAATCCCGTTCGTTCAATGTATTTGTCGCCTGTATCAAGCGGTCGGCCAGGGTACTCTTACCATGGTCGATGTGGGCAATGATGCAAAAATTCCGGATATGCTCCATGTAACTTTTCTTCCTTCAAAATTTTAGGCTACAAAGATATTTAAATTGATAATAATGCATTACGAATTTTTTGAAGCAGGCAGAAAAATTCGGAAAAGTTTGATCTGCAGAAAATATAACTCTAAGCATTTTTGTATAAAAGTAAATAATAATTTACCTTTACGAAAGTCATTTAGCCAAATGAAATGTTCTGAATTATAAAGGTTGCTGATTAAAGATGGCTGGTATCCTGTTTCTCAAAGTGGTTCTCATGTAAAAATGAGGCATGAAAAGAAACCAGGACTGATAATATTCCCTAATCACGGCAGCCAGGAATTAGATAAAGGAATTGAGATGAAGATCAGGAAGGATGCAGGATTATAAGAGATTTAACTATGAAAAACACAAAAAAAAAGATAAAAATGGTTGTTGAGAAAACAGAAACAGGGTTTTCTGCTTTCTCTGAAGATTATCCAATCTTTACAACCGGCCGTACAATCCCGGAACTTGTAAGTAACGCTTATGAAGCTGCAAATTTGTTTTTCGAGGACGAAAAGATTGAAGTTTCACACGAGGATCTTCGATTTGAAATCGACTTTAAACAATTCTTTCAATATTACAATGTGCTGAATTCAAAAATTCTGGCTCAAAAAATAGGAATGAATCCTACACTCTTGTCTCAATATGTAAAAGGCCACAAAAAACCATCTGATGCTCAGACAAAAAGAATCTTATCAGGCATACAGCAGATTGGAAGAGAATTGTCAGAAATCAACCTGATTTATAAATGAAGCCCGGTTCTACGGCAGAATATCGCACCGTAAAACCGAGCTCCAACAAAATCTCATCTATTCCAGTTTTTTCCTGTTCAGTAAAACTTTGGCATAATCCCTTGCCAGTTTATCATTATAATCCTGGTAACCCTTTTTCACCCATTCCAGTGCCGGATCTGTTTTACCAAGCACTTCGTAAGCAACGGCAATGTCGAGACAAGCACGTCCGGCTGATTTGCGGTTTCCGCGTCTCTCCACATCTTTCCACTTTTCAATGGCATTTTCCCATTCGGCCATTTCGGCTGACCGGAAAGCTGCCTGGAACTGATGTTTGGTTGATCCTTTGCCTTTCTTGTACATATCGCGTCGCACCGAATAGTAACTCGGTAAAAGTCGGGAAACATATTCTCCTCCAGCTGCATAAGCCGTATTGGGAAGTGCTTCAGGCGGGGCTATGGTCAGGCCGCTTCCATTTCCGTTAAAGGTAAGGTAACTTGTGCTCCTGTATTGATCAATAATTGTCTTATTCCTTGGATCGTAAAGTCGCCAGTAGCAAAGCACATTCATGCGTATCTGGTTGGGCATAGCGACATTGGGTTTGCCGCCGTTCATCACCGTGACAACTTTTTCGGTAACTGCTGTGGCTACCAGATCGGAGTTCGAATCGAATGTTTCCAGCACCAGCAGTGCATCCACTTTTTCGGCTTTACATACATCTTCAACAACTTTCCAGTCGAGCAACTCGGGAACATCGCGGGTACCGGTACCATAAAAATGCGATTTTGCCGGAATGATAACGTTAATCCCCATCCGACCGTTCAGACGGTCGTAAACAGCGCGCAAACACTCATCGGAGGCACGTTTGTCTGATCCGGCAATTTCACCCGTAAATATTGCTTCAACGGTTTTCTTTTGTTTGTCGTCGGTTTTTGTCAGGGAACGGTTCACCACTGCTATGTAATGAATATCCTCTGGTAAATAAACCGCCGGATTTAAAGGATAATTCAGGTTAACAAACCCATATTTGCTGCAGCTTGTTGCCATTATTCCCAACAGAGCAACGAAAACACATACTCTTCTCACCATAAATCAAGATATTAGGTTTTGTTTTTGCCTTTACGGTAAAAAAGAATTTAGGTTGGATATTTTCTATTCTAATAGGGAGTTCTTTTACCTGTTAAAATTAAAATCAATGGATATTTTTCCCATATCTGCGCTTTGCTGGTTTTTGCCGGTTATTGTAAAAATTAAGCAAGATGAGATTATTGCCACGAATTTTATAAAAAAGGGTAATTTGTTTTACTAAAACAAATCCCCGAATTTGTTTATCTGCCTTTTCAACAGATCCAATTTCGGGGAACTCTACAAGTAAATCCAGGAATTCGTACGTTTTCTTAACAAAAGCCCTTACAACCTTTTCACCCCACTCCTTTTCCAGGTACTCAATAATCTTGTCAAATTTTTTATCTGCTTCTTTCGACCATTTTATTGTTAAAGCCATTTTTTATGTTTTTCCTGGACCTGAACATGAGGTATTAAATTGATATCGTCTTCTGTTTCTGTATCAATACAAAGCAGTTCCTCTTTTTCTTCCTCACTTAATCTGTCCCACAAATGACCTTCCTTTGACTCTGTAGCTTTTTCCATAATACTATAAAACTTACTCAAGATAAATTCGTTGTCAATTTTATCAATCAGTTTATGGAAACTATTTTTTATCTCAATACTGCTCATACACTATTTTTTTCAAAAATACTTAATTGTTTGAGATATATCAAGTATTGTGCCTCATACCTCCTTTTAAATAAGCCTTAAGAAAGACCTTTATAAGCACATTCCATCATAATAAAGAAAGACTGTGCTTCGGTTGACGTTCCCGACTTATCGAAATTGGGCGAGCTGCACGCTCCCTGTACAATGCCATACTTGTCGACTTTAGCTCTGGCGGCTTCTCTCATTTTATCAGCTTTGGCCTTATAATTCTTTTCCAGCCAGCCGGTTTTTATGCCGGTATAGATCGAAAAGGCGAGCATCTGCCCAAGATTGGTTTCGACAAACGAATTACTGTCGTCGATAATATCGTGAAACAATCCGTCGGGACGCATGTAAGCTGTACAGCCGTCAATCACTTCCTTTCCAAAAGTGACC
Organism: Bacteroidota bacterium; assembly: GCA_021779665.1. Lineage (GTDB taxonomy): Bacteria > Bacteroidota > Bacteroidia > Bacteroidales > JAAUTT01 > JAAUTT01. The sequence goes on from JAJYAG010000073.1 coordinate 26,626, forward strand.
AGCTTTTTCCGAAGTTCAACCTTCTCTTTTGGTAACCATGTCAGTATTTTAGCAATACCCGCGGCAGTCCATCCATTTCCACCACCCCAGAAGAGTTTGCGGGCGTATTCATTTTTAGCTTCGTCCCAGATATGATAATACATCTTTTTCTCAGGATGCATCAGGTATTTACGGAACCCTTCAAGCTGTTTCACTGCTTCTTCAAAATCGCCCATCAATGCCAGAAAAGGAGGAGCCATAAACGAAGCATCGCTCCACACCTGTTTTGCGTATGTAACATGATGAAGAATGCCGTCGCTGGTTTTAGGAGCATCTTTTTTCAAATACTGATACATGCGGTCGGCGGCTATTTTATATTTCTCCTCTCCCGTTTCCTTCCAGGCAAGCAGCACAGCCTCACCATTGGAAGCAGGATCGGTAACGCCCGGGTCAGAGCCGAGAATTCCGAGACGCCCTTCCTTTGTTTGGCGCACAAGGGCATCTTTGGCGAATAAAATGGCCAGATCCTTTTTACCTGCAGCAATCAATGCCTGCGATGCCGTTCCCTGTTCCCATGCTGCCCTTTGCATGCAGAGCATTGCAGTTATAACCTTTTCGACCAAAGGATCATCCGATGGCGAATTATTAAATCCCTGTTTGGCTGATGAAGCATGAAGAATGCCGGTTCCCATTACAGGCAATCCGAGTCCTAATGCAGCAATAAATTTTTTTCGTTCCATAATCCGGTAGTTAGTTAATGAGGTGGTTAAATAATGTATGTTTAAATTTTTCTGGTTGAGTCTCTTACAACAAGTTTTGTAGATAATTTCACCTGTTTAACAGGAAGTTCTTCTTCGGCAAGGGTTTGAGCGAGCAGAAGGGATGCGGCTTCCTGTCCCATCTCAAAAGTTGGATGGACTACAGCCGTGAGTTCAGGTTCCACAAAATTGGCATGAAAATCGTCGGTAAAGCCCACAACTGAGATATCGTCGGGAATTCGCAACTTATGTCGTTTAATTTCTTTGAGCGCTGCAAATACCACCATATCGTTGATGCCAAAAAGTGCATCGGGCGGTTCGGGTAGAGCCAGCAACCGCTTCACCGCTTCGGCAGCTTTGTGCATGTCCATTTCCGAACTCTCGAGTAATTGGCTATTCAGCGGCAGCTTACAGGTTTCGAGTCCAAGTTTGTATCCCGACAATCGTTCCCGGCTGATGCTCAGATTTTCGGGGCCGGACAGATAGGCTATTCTCCGGCATCCTGTTTCATAAAAGTGAGCTACAATCTGCTTTGCAGCTTCAACGTTATCGACTATGACCGACGAGAACTCATCGGTGCGACAAACCCGGTCGAAAAACACCAGCGGAATACCGGCTTCCTGCAGCATGTCGTAGTGACCAAAATCGGCGGTTGTGCGGGAAACACATGCAATAATACCTTCGACACGCTGATGGACAAGGTTCTCAATACATGCTTTTTCCTTTTCGTACGACTCATTGGAAGAAGTAACCACGACATAATACCCGTGTTTACTGGCAATATCTTCAATTCCGCTTACGACCGACGAAAAGAAATGCGTCACTAAATCGGGAACAATCACACCAATGGTTTTTGTCTGACGACGGAGCAGCCCCATGGCAAGCGGATTGGGGCTGTACTTCAGGCTTTTTGCAAGTTCCTGCACCTTCTGAGCCATAGGCAAACTTATATCCGGATGATTTTTCAAAGCCCTGGAAACGGTGGAAACCGATATGTTCAGAGCCTTTGCCAAATCTTTTAAAGATATTTGCTTCTTTGTCATGTTCGGATATAAAGCTGAAAAGTAGTGAAAAAAAGAGAAAAAAGTGTTTCACAGCAGTTTTTTTCTTCCGCAAAGCATTGCGGAATGCTTTGCGAAAAAACTTGCAAACCAGCCTATTGAATAAGTAAAATGTATTGCTCAGTTTTGTACAAATTACGCTATACAATATGAAGAGAAGTTCCATCGGAAATACAGGCATAATCTTACCTCCGGTAGTTTTTGGAACCAGTGCGTTGGGAAATCTTTACAATGCACTCACCGAAGAAACAAAACTGGAGATTGTTTCGGAATGCTTTAAATATGTCTCAAGGCCAGTAGTTTTCGACAGCGCCGGGAAATATGGTGCCGGCCTTGCACTCGAAATGTTAGGAAAATGCCTTGACAAACTTGGAATTAAGGAAAATGAAGTAATTATAAGTAACAAGCTTGGATGGCTGCGTAAAGAACTCACCACACCCGAACCAACCTTTGAACCCGGCGTCTGGCGTAACCTGAAGCATGATGCTTACATGGACATCAGCGCCGAAGGTATTATGAAGTGCTTCGAACAGGGAAATGAATTGCTCGGCGGGAAATACAGACCTCAGCTTTTATCCATCCACGATCCTGATGAATACATCAACCTGGGGGTAACCGAAAGCGAAAAAGAAAAACGCATGCAGGATATCATTGAAGGCTACGAAACTCTTCTGCAGCTCAAAAAAGAGGGTAAAGTCCAGGCCATTGGTATTGGCGCCAAAGACTGGAAAATAATCCGGGTGCTTGCTGAGCGGATAGATTTCGACTGGGTGATGTTTGCAAACAGTCTCACCATTATGCAGCAACCTTTTGAACTCCTGAAATTTATGAATGAGCTTCATGAAAAAGGTGTTTCTATTATCAACTCTGCAGTATTTCATTCGGGATTTTTAACAGGTGGCAACTTCTTCGATTACAAGCCGGTGTCATCTTCCAACCCCGTTGATGCAAAACGCCTCGCCTGGAGAGAAAAATTCTTTAAATTATGCGAAAAACACAGTGTATCACCGGCAGTAGCCTGCGTTAATTTTGCCATGACAGCTCCGGGAGTTGCTGCCATCTCTCTGAACACTTCCAATCCGGCGCACGTTAAATCGAATGTGGCATCGGTGGCTGCCAATGTTAATTCAGATTTTTATAAAGAAATGATTACTTCAGGGCTGCTTGATGCCTCGTATCCTTATCTTCAGGTATAACTTAAACAACTACTTATATGACTGAACACAAACTCATAAGCAAGGATGTTCTGTTCCCTTTTATTCTTGTAACATCCCTTTTCTTTTTTTGGGGAATACCCAATAACCTGAACGACATTCTTATCAAGCAATTTGTGAAATCGTTCGAGATTACCCGTTTCGAGGCAGGACTTGTACAATCGGCTTTCTACCTGGGATATTTTTTACTGTCGATGCCGGCAGCCATGATTATGCGCAGGTTTAGCTATAAAGCCGGACTTGTAACAGGATTGTTTCTTTTCAGCTTAGGAACTTTTCTTTTCTATCCGGCAGCACACAGCGGTCAATTTGGCTTCTTCCTTTTTGCACTTTTTGTAATAGCCAGCGGTCTCGCCTTCCTGGAAACAGGAGCCAATCCCTTTATCGCTGTGATGGGCGACCCGCATTCAGCTGCACGACGCCTGAATTTTTCCCAGGCATTCAACCCTATCGGAGCAATTACGGGAGTTTCAATAGGCACTGTTTTCATTTTTTCGGGAATAGAATTATCGGGCGCCGAAGTTGAAACCATGAAAGCTGCAGGTACATACGATGCTTATCTTCAACACGAAACCATGCGGGTTGTTGCTCCATACCTTGTATTGAGCGCTGTGACATTTCTCTGGGCTCTGCTGATGCTGAAAACAAAATTTCCGGTTATAAAAGAGGAAAATCCTGCTGATGGTCAAACCTCAAAAGGAGCATTAGGCAGGTTGTTTCGCAAACCACATTTCGTAAAGGGTGTTATTGCCCAGTTTTTCTATGTAGGAGCACAGGTCGGAACATGGAGCTTTTTTATCCAGTACGTGCAGGATTATACCGGTCAGCCCGAGAAAATTGCCGGGTACTTTTTAATAGGAACACTGTTCGCCTTTGGAATTGGCCGCTTTTCGGCAGCGTATCTCATGCGTTTTTTAAAGCCCGGTTTTCTGATGGGAATTTATTCGCTCGTGAATATTTTCCTGGTGGCCATCAGTGTTGTCTTCCCCGGTTGGGCTGGATTATGGGCTGTTTTTCTCACAAGTTTCTTTATGTCGCTGATGTTTCCTACCATTTTTGCTTTAAGTATCAGGGGACTGGGTCAGGATACCAAAATAGATC
>JAJYAG010000256.1 GCA_021779665.1 Bacteroidota bacterium
TCCATTGGAATAGCAAGGGCTGCGGCAATAGCATTCAGGTCTTTTTTCTTAAAAGCAGCAATAATCATTGGGGCTTTGGTGATAATTCCGGTCACATAGCCAGCCAATGCTGTCCAACCGATATTTAGTTCAATAGTATCAATGGATGTTGTGGCTAATGGCTGAATGGTTATGCTCTTTTGTTCCGGGCTATTGCTGGTAATATACTTGCCACTGGTACTAAGGGTAACGGCTGGCTTGGTAATAGACATGCTGTTTTTGGTAGGGTTTTGAATTTTGATTTCGGTGCGGAAAGCAATTCCTTTTAAATCGACTTTATGAATGCGAGGATTAGAAAGGTTGCTCACCATCTTTTCCGAAACAGTTTTCATCTTAAAGAGCTTGACGGCTCCTAAAACCAAACCACCGGCAATGCCTATTTTCAGCCACTTGTTCATCTTTTGCGATTTTTAAAGCGATTTACAAGGCTGTCAATACCTTTCTTCACTCCATAACCTACCAATGCAGAAATAGCTGCATAAAATGCAACTTCGATAATTCCCTGAAAGGTAATATTGGTAAGTACCAGGTGGGCGGTTAATGCTTTGCCTAATCCTCCGCAGAGACCGGAAGTGGTGGCTACAACTGAGTTAATCTGATTTTCTGGCATGGCTTGCATCGGATTGATTTTGATGCAAGGATAGGATAGGATGTAAAAATGTAATCAGTTAAGTTAGGTTACATGAATAGTTTTAAGTTTTCATCAATAATTGGAACTAAAAAGATTTTTGTATTTTTAAAGTCATATTTAAAATAACATAACCATTAACTTTTAATTTTATAGAAAAATCAACCACCCCCGCTTAAAATCTAATTTATGCCAAAAACAGTTTATTCCCTTAAAAAAAAGAAAGACACTGAAGAATTACATCTTTTTGAAGCAATTCCGAAAGAAGATAACAAATGCACTCCTAAGAATAGGTCTGTCTGTAATAAGATGAGCAAGGAGGAAAGCATTGCTAATATTTTTGTATGTCAATCAGAAGATGATGCCAGGATTGCATGTGCTACAACTGGTAGAAAAGTTTGTGGAATTTGCGTTAGTCACTTATATGAAACCTATTAAAAAATCATAAATAAATTTCTAATAGATGTTTTGAATATTGTAAGACTTATGAAGATTCATATTGAAAACTAAAATAACAACCTGATTAGATGACACTTTAAAGATGCAATTTGCAAGGAATAATGGCAAAAGACTAAGAGCTAAAAATGCTAAATCTGGAGATATTGGGGAATGTCTCTGGACTGGTCATCCTGTTAAAGCAAAAGTTGGAGAATTAAGACAATATTGGTCTTATATCGGAGAAAAACCGAACTTGCCAGAAGGTTATGAAAACGAAACAATCTGGCATTACAATTGGAAATCGTTAGTCAAAGACGATTATTGTGAAGTTCTATTTGGAGAGAACAATGAGCATAGAGCAGACATTGTTGGAAACAAAAACACTATTATTGAGGTTCAATTATCCCCTATTGATATAAGAATAGTAAGAGAAAGAATAGAATTTTATAAACCGATTTCAAAGGAAAGAGTTATTTGGATTGTAGATGCTACGACATATTTTAAGAACACATTTGATATTGAAAAAAGCGGGCAGTTCTACAAGGCTAAATGGAAAAATAAAAGACAATGGACTTATTTAATTGCGCAAAATCCAGATTGTCATTTATTTTTAGACATTAACCATAAAAAGAACTATTTACTTAAAACTTGGGTAAACAAGGGTGACATTTTCTGTAAGTTTTACGAAAAAACAAAGTTTTACAGTGAATATTTAAGTGATGTTGGCACATGTGATTCCGAAGAACATATTATTGAGAAATTAACTAAAGAAGAAAAATAACTGTAAGAAAGATTGCAGATTATATATCTTCTTATCATGGCTCATCAAACCATTCAATCAAAATTTTAACCTGCTTTGGTGTAAAGTATTTTGCCCTTTTCTTCCAATTCGTTTCTTTGAGTTTTTCAATTAATTGTGGACAAGTGTGAATCCACTGACCGAACATCCTGGAAGCCGATTCTTTTGTAACATGAGGAAAATATAACTGAGCGAGTTCTCCGAACCCGAAAGTTCGAGTTTCAAACTTTTTTTCCATGTTTTTTTTGGAAAATTAGCCACAGATAACTCAAATTCAAAGCACTTGGTAAACCCTTACTCCTTTCTGCCAATTTTTACCTGGTTTTACCGTTTCAAGGAATAAATGTGTACTTTTGAGTAAACCTTGTTCTTTAATGTGAGCAAAGCATCTGGCAGAATAGTAATCTATCCGAAAGATGTTCAGAGGTTGACAGGCAAGAGCGAAAAATCGAGCCGGGAATTGTTTAAGAAAATCAGGCTATGCAAAGCAAAGGAGAAACACCAGTTTGTGAGCATCGAAGATTTTGCAGATTTTACCGGCATCTCTGTTGACCTAATTAAGCAACATCTTACCGATTGATAACAAATCTTATTAATCCAGGCTTACCCGAAACCACCAGAATATAATTTGCGAATTATTGCTTATATTTGTCCCGAAATCGTTCTTTTTATACTGAAATTTGACTGATTATTGAATAGCGCTATCAAAAAATGACCTATTCGGTTACCTAAATAAATTTCGGTTTTGCAAACATCAGAAAACATAAGTATTTACGAAATAGGGGGTCGTCCAGGTACGACGAAACTGTCCAGTTATACCAAAACTTAACAATGCTGAAGTTCTTACGGGAACTTGAAAAAACCACCCCTTTGCCATACCAGGCAGGACTAAAGTCGGAACGGGTTGAATTAAAACCCGCTTTGTGCATGCTATATTCAGATGCATCGCCATCAAACTGCTTAACATTGCCGTAAGCATTGGCGAAGGTCTTTCCACGCGTATCATCGGGTTTATCAGCAGCAAACTTCCGGTACCAGTCGGCCGATTGCTCATATTTGCCATTCCGGGCCAAAGCCTGCGCAAAATATAGTTTGTAATCAGGGTTCACATACGAACTATCCATAAGGATGGCGTAATATTTCTCCGCATTCTCACTGTCGTTGATGCGGCGGTACGAGTCGGCCAGCTTCTCGCAAACGGAAAAATTCCGCGGATAAGCATTCATAAGCTGCTCGTACATGGGAATGGCTTTGTAATAATCGAAACGACTGTAATAACGATCGGCCAGCGTTTTCTTCATAATAAAGTCCTGCGCCGAAACAACTGAACAAATTAACAAACCGGTAATAATAAACTTCAGCTTCATGACCATGGAATTAGAAGAAACGGGGTGTTACAATTTTAGTACGCGCAAAATCGAAGGTATACTGGAGCATAATTTCATGGGAGCCACCGCTGAAGCTTCCAAGCTTGCCGGTGGAATATTCATAGGCGTATCCGATGTAAATCTGGTTGGTAACCTTCAGATGCCCAAGGAAGTTAATGCTGGCCAGACTTCGGTAGGAAACACCCAACCCAAGGATATCGTAGAAATAAGCGACTGTGTTCACGTCGATTTCAACAGGAGCTCCGGCGACATACTTAAGCAAGACCGATGGTTTGAGCCTAAAATCGGGCGTGAGGTTCACCAGATATCCGGAGGTAAGAAAATAATGATTGGCCAAATCGAGATGAGCGCCTTCCTGATTTCCATAAATGGCTTTCTGCAGCGTTTGCCCAGCAATCTGCGGAATAGAAAAACCGGCATAAAATTTATCGGTGTAATAATAAGCACCAAAACCAAAGTTGGGAAGCACCTCGCGGAAATCCTGCTGAAAAGCTTCATCGTTGCGGGTTCCATCGGTATAATTCACCCTGGTGTAGTTCGATGATGAAAAGCCTACTCCGGCCTGAATGCCAAGTGTTAATGCTCCTTTATCGAATTTCAGCTTATACGAATACGCCCCCGATACTCCGGTATGGTCGGTAATACCTATGCGATCGAATTCAACACTCAGACCCAGTCCCACTTTTTGATTGCGCACAGGAGCATCCAGCGAAAACAACCCTGTTTTTGGTGCTCCCGGCAGACTCACCCACTGATTGCGGTAAAGCAGCGTTGCATTTAAGGCATCGCGGGTACCGGCGTAGGCAGGATTGAGGATCAGCCCGTTGAACATATATTCGGAATACATGGGATCCTGCTGCGCCAATGCTGAAATTGAAACACTCAGTGACAGCAACAATATATAGAATTTTCTTTTCATGCTCTTTTACCTGTTAATTGTGATATAGCCTATCTTTTCCTTTTCGCCGTTATTAAAGTTGATGCTGTAGAAATATGTTCCGTCAGGAAGCTTGGTACTCAGCAGCAGGCCGGTATTGGAAACACCGTTCCAGTCGTTCTGGTAATGCTTGCTTTCGTAAACCAGGTTACCCCAGCGGTTATAAATCCGGAGCGTAACAATATATTTATCAGCGCCTTTTATGTAGAAGTAATCGTTCTGACCGTCGCCATTCGGTGAAAATCCTTCGGGGATAAAGACATCCGATTCGGTTACCGCAAGCGTGATGGATGCAGTTGTGGATGAGTATTCTTTACCATCGGTAGCAGTCCAGCCGAAAGAAACCTCACCGTAGAAACCCTTTTCAGGAACAAAAACAAGCCTGGCAAGATCGGCCACGGATATTTCCTGATTTGCGGATACATTAACACCGTTTAGCTGAAGTGTTCCATGCGAAGGCAACGAAACAAACTTCACTTTAGTAAGCGTATCGTTGTCGCTGTCGGTAAACTTAGAGGTGAAATCGCTCTTTGCAAAGGTGAGTGTCTGATCCTGAACGGAAGTCTTCGACACATCGCTAACAACCGGAGCATGGTTAGGAGCCGGAGCAACGGTGATAACCACCTTGCCGGTAACACACAGAGCAGGACTTCCATTATCGCAAACCTGGTAAGTGATGGTGTCGTTCCCTGAGAAACCTGCCACAGGCGTATAAACCAGTTGTCCCGAGCCGTTGATCACTGCCGTTCCGTGTTTCGGACCTATAGAAACGGTGGTGGTTAACACATCGCCATCCACATTTGTGATATTAGCAGGCAGGTTCACTGTTTTAGAACCCTCGGCAATATTCATCGCCTGATTAATGGTTGAAGAAACAAGCGCCGGAGCATCGTTCTGAGGATTTACAGTAATTACCACAATTCCAGTGGTACACAACGCAGGTGTTCCATTGTCGCAAACCTGGTACCGGATTGTATCTTTTCCGTTGAAGTTGGCATTGGGCGTATAAACCAGACGGCCGTTTGCATCAATAGTTACATTGCCATGCGCCGGATTGGTAACAATAGAAGTGGTAAGCGCATCGCCATCGTTATCCGCTGTATTTGCAGGAATATCAAAGGTCACGCTGCCACCGTCCTCGTCCATTGTTTGGGTCAGCACCGGTGAATTTACAGCCGGAGCATCATTGACAGGGTTAACTATGATGATCGCTATGCCTGTTGCACAAAGCGGCGGAGTTCCATTGTCACAAACCTGATAAGTAATGGTATCTTTCCCGTTGAAGTCAGCATTGGGTGTATAAACCAACTTGCCTGTACCGTCGACACTTACTGTTCCATGAGCAGGATCCTTAACAACTGATGTGGTTAAAATATCTCCGTCGTTATTGGTGATATTTGCCGGAACATCGAATGTTGAAGAACCTCCATCCTCATTCATCGTTTTAATGACTTCTGAAGAATTGATAACCGGAGGATCGTTAACCGGATCAATGGTAAAGGTAATTGTAGCCGTTGAACACAGGTTATTTATATCACATACCTGGTAGGTAATTACATCGGTACCATTGTAGTTGGCTGAAGGCGAATACGTAATGGTATTATCTGCGTTTACAAGTGCTGTTCCATGAGACGGAGCAACGGATATAGTCACCACGATGCCACCGTTTCCTAATCCGGTATCGTTGGCCAACACATCCACAACGATGCTGCCATCTTCATTTATCACAGGAGTATCAGGTACTGCAACAGGGGAAGTGGTCACAACATCATCGTTAATTACGGTAATATCGCTGGCGTTGATACCTCCGTAGTTCACATCCGACGACACAGCCGGAGCAGTGACAATGGTGTAAGTTATGTCACCGTCAACCAATGCGTCTGCCGCACCGGTCACTGTAACAGTCTGAGGTGTGCTCCAGTTAGCAGAGGTAAAGGTTACACTGGCCGGAGCAACGGTTCCTTCAGTTAAATCGCTGCTCGATAAACCAATGGTAACGTCTGCAGTCGGTTGTGTATTGAGAACAATCGTGAATGTTGCTGTACCGCCTGCTTCCGTAGTATGACCGCTGATTGCGGAAACTGTAATGCCCGGAGAATCATTGTCAGCATTGGTAATAGCAACCGTCTGATCCGGCACTGCATCGAAATTATCATCCGAAGAGGCATCATCAATACTCAAGGTTACGTTGTAATTTACAGAACCATCGGCAAGGGCATCATCAACTCCTGTAATAGTTACAGTTTGCGGCGTATTCCAGTTGGCCGGTGTGAATGTAATAGTTGCAGGACCAACGGTTCCTTCGGCTAAATTGCCCGAAGTTACATTGATAACCACATCGCTGGCAGGCTGGGCATCCAAAACAACTGTAAAGTTATCCGTTGTTCCTGCCTCGGAAGTTAAGCCACCCGATTTACTGAGTGTGAAACCAGCAGTATCATCATCATCATTTACAACTGCTACATCCGAAGGATTTATGCCATTGTAATTGCTATCAGTCGAAGTTGCGCCTGCGGTTACAATATTGAAGGTAAGATCACCGTCAATCAGGTTATCGTCAACACCAGTCACTGTAACAGTCTGCGGTGTGCTCCAGTTAGCAGAAGTAAAGGTTACACTGGTCGGAGCAACTGTTCCTTCAGTTAAATCGCTGCTCGATAAACCAATGGTTACGTCTGCAGTCGGTTGCGTGTTGAGAACAATCGTGAATGTCGCTGTACTGCCTGCCTCCGTAGTATGACCGCTGATTGCGGAAACTGTAATGCCTGGAGAATCATTATCAGCATTGGTAATGGTAACCGTCTGATCCGGCAATGCATCGAAATTATCATCCGAAGAGGCATCATCAATACTCAAGATCACATTATAATTTTCAGAACCATCGGCAAGAGCATCATCAACTCCTGTAATAGTTACAGTTTGCGGTATATTCCAGTTGGCCGGTGTGAATGTAAGAGTTGCAGGGCCAACCGTTCCTTCAGTTAAATTGCCCGAAGTTACATTGATAACAACATCGCTGGCAGGCTGGGCATCCAAAACAACAGTAAAGTTATCCGTTGTTCCTGCCTCGGAAGTTAAGCCACCCGACTTACTGAGTGTGAAACCGGCAGCATCGTCATCATCATTTACGACTGCAACATCCGAAGAATTAATGCCATTGTAATTGCCATCGGTCGAAGTTGCACCTGCAGTTACAATATTGTAGGTAATAT
>JAJYAG010000074.1 GCA_021779665.1 Bacteroidota bacterium
AGGATGTGTATGTTCAGAAGCCTCTTGCATTCACTATTCAGGAAGGACTTCAAATGGTGAAAGTTGCACGTGGTAATAAACGTGTTGTTCAGGTTGGAAGCCAGCAGCGTTCAAGCAAGGAATTTCAGAAAGCTATCGAACTGGTTCAGAAAGGTGCAATAGGTCATATCGAAAAAGTTTATGCCAAAGTTGGTGATCCTCCAAAACCTCTCGATTTACCGGAAATGCCTGTGCCAGGTAATCTCAACTGGAACTTATGGATGGGCCCCCTAAACGATTCAAAAATTCACTATCACCCCGATCTTTGTCCTCCTATATCTCTCGAGCCTGAAGAAAGAGAAAAACTCTGGGGAGCTTGGCGTTGGTACCGTGAAACCGGTAATGGTTTTACAGCCGACTGGGGTGCTCATATGTTCGATATTTCACAGGCTGCCATTGGTATGGATGGTTCAGGACCTGCTTTGATAATTCCAAAAGGTTACAACGGACAAAAATATCTCACTTTTAAATATCTCAACGGTATTGAAATGACTGAGCAGCCTTATCTCGATGATATGCCAGGTGCTCAGGGTATCAAATTTATCGGAACCAAAGGCTGGATTGAAGTTGCCCGCGGATATCTCGGAGCTTCCGATCCTTCGCTTGTTCCTGCTGAACTTGCTGGTCGCCGTCCTAAGAAAATGACCGACGAGGAAAGAAAGAAAATGTACGAAGAAATGCAGAAGAGTGCCGCCAAAGGTAAAGGCAGCTTCGAAATCAGTGCTCCTCACATGCAGAACTTTGTGGATTCGGTTCGTTCCCGCATGGATCCTATTGCTCCAATTGAAGTTGGTTGCAGTACCAATACAGTTTGCTGCCTTGGTAATATTGCCACCGAACTGGGCCGTCCTGTTAAATGGAACCCTGCTACATTAAGCTTTGGTGATGATAAAGAAGCAGCTAATCATCGCTTAAACTGTTACGAATACAGAAATCCTTACAAACTTGTTTAACGCATAAACCATGGGAAATAAACGCGATTTTATAAAAAAACTTTCTCTCCTTACTGTTGGTGGAGTAGTTGGAGGAAGCATGTCACCTGTGCTTGGTTCTGAGAAATCCGGCTCATCACTCTTTGCTCCAAAGAAAGTTATCGGACTTCAGATTTACTCTTTAGGTAGAGAATTAACCGAAAATGTTCCTGCCGGCATGAAAAAAATTGCCGAAATAGGATACAAAAACCTGGAACTTGCCGGTTATGGTAACAGAAAGATGGGACAATACAGTCCCGCTGATTACCGTAAAATTGTTGAAGATAACGGATTGAAGATTACCAGTTCACACGTGAACCCGCCGGTGAGAAAATATGCATCCGACAACCTGACTCAGATTTATGATTTCTGGAAGCAAACAGTTGAAGATCATGTTATCTTTGGAACCAAAGCTTTGGTTCAGCCTGGTATGCCTCAAATCGACAATCACGACGATGCAAAACTCGTTTGCGAAGTTTTTAACAAGGCTGGCGAAATAGCTAAAAGTGCTGGTATCAAATGGGGTTATCACAATCACAGCGGTGAGTTTAAAAAACTTTCGAAAGAAAATCCAAACCAAACCGGTGAATATATCCGTCAAAGAGGCGATTGTGTTTACGATCTGATGATCCAGGGAACCGACCCTAACCTTGTTTTCTTCGAAATGGATGTTTACTGGACAGTAATGGGACAAGCTGATCCGCTGGAATATTTTGAAAAATACCCAACCCGTTTCCCGATCCTTCACATTAAGGACAGGGAAGTGCTGGGCCAATCCGGTATGATGAACTTCGAAAACATCTTCAAAAAAGCTTATGCCAATGGCTTAAGCGATTATTTTGTTGAAATCGAGAAGGTAAAATCGGGCTCGACCCAGTTCGAAGGAGTAAAAGGATGTTTCGATTATTTGAATAAGGCATCGTTTGTAAAATAGTTACAAACAAAAATCTGAAAAGCGCTGCAAATTACTGATGCAGCGCTTTTTTTGTGCTTAGTAATTATCAAATTTCCAATCTTTTGGATATACCCAAACATCAAAGGGTTTTTCGGTTAAGTGAATTACCTTGCCGGTTTTATCAAAAGTCTGAACGTAGATACGGTAAAATCCAATATCCTGCTTATGGAATTCCCAGATACCAGTGGTGTTATTTACCGTTTTTTCTTTGATTACAATTTTTTTCTCACCTGTTGGTATAAGGTTCCCGTCAACAAATTTGTAAGGCCAGAAATCGTAGTTTACCTGTATAAATTTGTCAGTTCCGTAACTTAAGTCCTTAACGGTGTATTTTATTATATCGTTTTCGCAATGCTGGGTTTGAAGTTTATCAATAACATAGCCTGATTTGACTGGCGTTGGAGAATATTTGTAAATCCGTAACCGGGAAATTGTGCCGTTAAACTCGTGCAAACCTTGTTCTATTCCTGTAAATCCATATCCCACCATCATAATTTTTTGCAGCGAATCTCCTTTTTGAGTTTCGGTGTATGCTGTTATATCATTAAAGAACATTTGAACAGAATCGGGGAAATAAGCATGTGGAAAGGAGTTGACAATGGTATCGCCGTGTTTCAATTGTAAAATAATTCCATTGGGACGTTTATCAAGTATAAAGGTGAAATTTTTGCCTGTTTCCACCGGGCAGAAAGAATCTCTGCAATACCTGGGGAAATTCTGGGTGCACAAAGTATAGAAGAAATGATCCACAGGGTAGGGGATTACCTTGTAATGACCAATTTCAATTGCCAGATGGTAGTTTGGAGCCTCTTTGTAATTGTCGTCGGGGTTTTTGTTAGTTGAACCATAATAAAACAGAGGCATAAACGATGTTTCTCCGCCTCCGTTATATCTGAAACTTACTTCGATACGTCCAAACTGAAGGTTCTGTATGTCCGCAGGAATCTCATTTTCATGGTAAATTCCGGTTTTGAAATCCTTTACAAAACTTTCAGAGAAGGAGTAATTTACATAAGAGCCTTCGTAATCTGTATTATCTATTCTTTCCGTTTCGTCCTTTTTGCATCCCAGGAGGGTAGTAAGAAAAATAACCGTGAAAATTCCGGTGATGAATTTGCTAGTTACCATAAATGTAATTCTTATCATTTACTTTTGACGGGTAACCAAGGTCGTTGTATTCCAGTGTATAGGAAGTTGTATACTCCAGCTTGTTTTCTTTGTTGTAGGTAATTCTTTTCTCTGATACGATATTGTTCAAATTGGTATGCAAACCCGGAGTACCGTCGAAAGAAAATATTCTGAAAGGATTTAGTTTGTTATCGTACTGGTAAGAAGAGGACATTTTTAAAATTGCCCCATCAATGGTTTGCAGATAATAGTTTTCAGAAAGCACGTTACCTTGCTCATCGTAATCGTATGTTTTATAATCAACAAGATTGTTGTTATTGTCATATTTTTCAATTTTCACAACTTTGGAATTCAGATATTTATAAAGCTCGTACGAAATCTGCTTGTAGGTATCGGAGTTATTGTAGTACAGGCTTTTCTCACTGATAGACCCATCAGCATTGTATTCTATACTTATGTAACTGGTAACTTTTGCTTTCCGTGGATCTGTAAATGTCTCTCCGTTTAAACCTGTTGGCATATAACATGAAAGACTGCTGAAAGATACTTTCTCCTCAATCTTTGTTAATTGATTTAGGTTATTATAAATGTAGTTGTTAAACCGAAGTGGCTCAACCGACTCTGTTACCTGACAGCCTTTGTTGTATGTAATCTTCTGAATATCGTAGTTGTTCAGCTTTATCTGACGGATTAGCGAAGGGTCGTTGCATCCGTTATCGCTGTTCTCTTTTGTACAAGCAATAAAGCTTACGCAACAAAGGAAAAGTGCAAATTTTTTCATCGTTTCGGAATTAAGTTTCAGTTAGTGGTTTGATTTTAAACTGAATTCAGTTTCCTAATAGATGCCAGAACTTGTTTAAGGTTGCGTGTTAAATTGGAATGGAGAAATAAAAAGTTGACCCTTGGTTTTCTTTTGAGGTTACCCAGATTTTGCCGTCCATCAGATCAATAATTCCTTTACAAATAGCGAGGCCCAATCCGTTTCCTCCCTGCCGGCTTGCCGAGATATTTATTTGCCGGAAACGGTCAAATATTATTTTGAGTTTATCTTCAGGAATACCAATTCCCGAATCTTTCACATAGAATTCAATATTTGAGCCTGCTACCTGGTAGCCAACTTCCACAGTGCCATTTTCGGTAAACTTTAAAGCGTTATCAATCAGATTTATGAAAATCTGTTTTAATCTGAATTCATCAACATTTACAGAAATATTTTCGCCCCGGCGGAAGATGACCTTAGTTTTGATTTCAGAATTTTCGTTATTAAGTGAATAGGTAGCCTCCAGTTCGTTGAAAAATGGATAAATCTTAATGGTAGTATATTGTATTTCCATTTGTTGCGCCTCAATTCGGGAAAAATCAAGAATGTCGTTGATAATCCTGAGCAGATCCTGACTACGTCCGCTGATATAAGAAGCATACCTGTGAACTTTTTCATCACTTTGACGCTCTTTCAGTAATTCACTAAAGCCAATAATTCCGTTTAGAGGTGAACGAATTTCGTGCGACATGTTTGCCAAAAAAGCCGATTTAAGTCTGTCCGATTCTTCGGCTTTCTCCTTAGCCGCTTCGAGTTCTTTCTTTTGTTGCAGAAATTGGGTAATAAGATTTCCTATTTCGCTAAACTCAAGTGTGTAAGGCTGCAGTTCTTCGGTTTTGGCAATACTGTTGCTTTTTAAGGATTCACCTATAATTACAAGTGGTTTGTATATGTATTTATTAGCCGTATACGAGAGGGTAATTATTATTAAAACACAGAATATTACCATGACAATTATAAAAAATCGGGAAAATTTGGAGAAAACAGCATAGCCTTCCAATGCTTTATAAAAAACGAGATAAGCCTGAGGTTCGTCCAGGTAATTGTTTAAAGGATGGTAAATTGTTAAGTCGTTGACTTTTTCTTTCGGTTGTTTAGCAGGAATGTTTTTAATAATTTTCACCTGGGTGGAAGTTACTTCAGCGAACTCATTAATAAGCTCTCTGTCCCAAACTCTTGCATAAAACATAAAACCTGCCGGATCTGTAACTTTTTCGGGATCGTTTGTGGGGTGTATTGTACTGCCCAGAAATTCAATTAATGTGGTATCGTGATAATAAAAAGAGTGGACATACCTGTTTTTATACAGAATTTTAAAGATATCACTCTTTATAGGAAATTTGCCAAGCTGCGGATGTTGCTCATTGGTTTTGTTGTAAACTTCCTGGTAATTTGTGTTGAAAACATAGATTGCGTCAAACTTAAAAGAGTTGAGGGAACCTTCAAGATTTGCAACGGCCCATTCAGGATCTTTTGTTTTTACAAAGTCCACGGTTTCATCCCAATAAGTATAATCATTAAGTGTATTGCGTAAGTTATTCTCTTTTGAATGGATGTATAAACCGACAGATCTTTTTAGCTGATTTTCGCTAATGTCCTTTAGGACCTCACTTTGTTTGTTGCGCATAATCAATGCCAAAATAAGCATAAGGCATAGTATGCATAATACTATTAAAAACGATAGGAATAATATTTGCTTAATGTTTTTCTTCTGCATTAAATCACCCTCACAAATCGTGTCATGCGTTTGTTTAATACGCAATTAGAAATCAAGAGTTTTGCAAAAGTGTTAACAATTCTTTTAAAATACAATAAAAAACGCCGAATAAATTCGGCGTTCTCAGTTTAGGGTTATTTGGGTGTTTAGGGTTTCTAGGCTTCAATTTTGGCTTCTTTGCCATCCTTGTCCAGGTTTACAGTCTTTGTTTCGCTGTCTTTCTTCAGCTCAATACTGTAATATTCATTGGTTCCGCTAACTTTGTAAACATCACCAACTTTCCATTCTTTATAACTAAGAGCAAGTGTATCTTTAACAGCTTGAGGAAGTTCTTCAACAGATATCTTTACTTTATCCGACTGATAAACTGAGACAATTCCTGAGTTATTGTTTTCATTTCTGCTAACTTCGGCTACAGCCATATAACTTAACGAAAAGAGCGCTGCTGCCATAACAATAATTTTCTTCATAATCTATTTGGTTTAAGGTTTAACACGGTATACTATATTTCAATAGTGGTGCCAAGTTTTTTGTAATTTTTATATGATTGATTTTCAATATTTTATTTCTTTGGCCGCACGACGATTTTTCTCAATTTGAAAAAAACTACTATCAAACAGAGAATTTAGTCTTCCACTTCTATAAGTATTATGCTTATTCAGGTTGTGAAAAAAAATGGATGTGAATGCTTCCAAAACTCATAATTCTTTTCCTAACTTTACAATTTTTATTTGTGGAAAAGAATTTTATAATCGCATTGGCCGAACACAGAGTGTTGGGATTTGTACTGGTACCTTATGTTATTGAAGGAAAACCGGCCGATGAATACTATTCCATTACCGAAAGAATTACCACAACGGATCTTCGTTTACAACCCGACCGTTTTTCTGATATTGAACGAAAAATAGTCAAAACTCTCGATGAATATAATGACAATGAACTGGTTCGTGTATTTTCCAAAAAGCGGATTACCGTTCAGGATTTTTTAAACGGGATTAGCGATGAGCTTTTTCAGAAACAAATACGTCCCTATATTGAAAAACGGATAGTACGTTGCCTCGACCTCATCATCCAGGGCAATATTCCTCTTTTTTATAAAGACTCACCCAAACAGATTTATATAACCGACAGGATAAAAATTGAACCTCAGTCGGCCGAGGCTGTTTTCAATTTCAATCGTAGTAGCGATGGAATAAAATACTTCCTGACTGTCAGCCATAAAAATCAGGAAATGAATCTTACCAATACATCGGCCATAGTTCTAACGAACGATCCCTGCCGGTTGGTAATTAAAAATAAATTACTGGTATTTAATGATATTGATGGTAAAAAGCTCAGCCCGTTCTTTAAAAGTGAGTACATACATATTCCTCCGCAGCGGGAAAAGGAGTATTTTGAGAAGTTCATCATCAACGCCATTAAAAAATTCAGAGTAAAAAACACCGGTTTCGAAATTGTAGATGAGTTTCCCGAACCGGCTATCATTTTATCTCTTGAGGGCGATCTTGCTTATCATCCTGTGCTCGCCCTGCGTTTTGATTATGGCCGGAATTTATTTTTAAGTCCGCAGGAACAGGAAAAAATATTTGTAGTGCTTCAGAATCAAAATGATGTTTACCAATTATTTAAAATTCACCGCAAAGTTGAGAAGGAGAAAGAGATAAATGAATTTTTAACCGCGAATGGTCTTCAGGTTTACCAGGGTGGTTTTTATAGTTTGCCATTTGAAGCGCAGTTAAGTAAGGATGAAGAGATGTCGGAGTTGATAAACTGGCTGAATCTCCACACCCCTGTACTTGAAAAGAAGAAAATTCAGATTCAGCAGAATTTTTTTGAGAAGAAGTATTTTCTCAATCCAATCAGTATCGAAACAAAAGTTCAGGTGCGGGGCGACTGGTTTGATATACAGGCTGTTGTACTTCTCGGCGGCTACCAGATTCCGTTTATAAAGTTCCGAAACCATATTTTAAATAATGAGCGGGAGTATAAGTTGCCAAATGGTGAAGTGATGATACTTCCAAAAGAGTGGTTCTCAAAATATACTGATCTCATGCTCTTTTCCAAAAAGGGTGATGAAGTAATTTCAATCAGTAAATTACACTACAAGCTGCTTGAAAGAACCATGCCCGAGGCTGGAATTCAGGATACTTCAGGTGCTTTTTATGAACTTATGCGTTCAGAAAAGTATAAAGCAGAAAAGATTCCGGCGGGTATAAAAGCGGAACTGCGACCTTATCAGAAAGAAGGCTATTATTGGATGTATCTTCTCTTTCTTACAAATCTGGGAGGCTGTTTGGCTGACGATATGGGTTTGGGTAAAACGCTTCAAACTTTAACAATAATTGCCAAAGCCCGAGAAGAAGCTAAGAATGCAATCAGTCAGGAAAATGACGGGAATCAGGTACCGGCTCAGCCTTCGTTATTCGATAGTTCTGAAACCTCATTGCCTGCGTCGCTCATAGTGCTTCCATCGTCGTTAGTTCATAACTGGGCAAACGAAATTGTAAAATTTGCTCCCGGGCTTAAATTGCTGAAACATATCGGAGGCAACCGCGAGACGGATTTTGCCGGCTTTGGTAAATACGATGTTATTTTAACCACCTACGGCGTTGTTCGCAACGAAATCGACTGGCTTAAAAAATATGAATTTTTTTATGTTGTGCTTGATGAGAGTCAGATAATTAAAAATCCTGAATCGAAGATTTTTCAGGCGGTGACAGATTTAAAATCGCAGCATCGGCTGGTTTTAACAGGTACTCCTATCGAAAACTCTCTATCCGACCTTTGGTCACAAATGCATTTTGTAAATCCTGGCCTATTGGGAGAATTGTCATTTTTCCGTCAAAACTTTATTACCCCAATCGAAAAGGAATCAAATACTGATCGGCAGCAACACCTCCAGCAACTTATCCGTCCGTTTATTCTTCGAAGGACCAAAGGTGAAGTTGCTTCCGATTTGCCTGACCTTACCGAGCAGATTCGTTACTGCAATATGACAGAAAGTCAGAAGGCTTATTACGAACAGGAAAAATCAAAGGCCAGGAACGAAATTCTTGACAGTATCTCGAATGTGGGGGTTGAGAAATCGGCGCTTGTTGTATTGCAGGCTTTGACGAGACTACGGCAAATTGCAAATCATCCTTTTATGGTAGACCAGGCTTATTGTTCCGATTCAGGCAAATTCGAAGAGGTGATAAGCAATATTGAGAACATGATTGCTGAAAATCACAAGGTCTTAATATTTTCATCGTTTGTAAAGCATCTTGATTTATTTAAAAAATACTTCGACAATAATCAGCGCAAATACTCAATGCTGATTGGCGAAACGCGAAACAGGGAAGAGGTTATCAAACAGTTTCAGGATGACCCGGAGAATCGCTTCTTCCTCATTTCACTCAAAGCAGGTGGTGTCGGGCTCAATCTTACTGCTGCCGACTATGTTTTTATTCTCGACCCTTGGTGGAATCCTGCTGCTGAGATGCAGGCTATAAGTCGCTCGCATCGTATTGGTCAAACACAGAATGTATTTGTTTACCGGTATATTTCAGTGGAAACTGTTGAAGAAAAAATTGTAAGGTTGCAGGAACGTAAATCGGAATTGGCCGACCTGTTTATCAACAGCAATAACCCTTTTCAGCAGATTTCGCGGGAAGAAATTATGGATTTGTTTGAGTAGTCCTTATTTTACTGCTTTTAACCCCAGTTCTTTTCCTTTTTCTATCAGCAGATCATATGCTGCCTGATATTCGTTGGGAATGATTCCATCCAGAATTGCATCTTTCAGGGTATTTTTTAAGATGCCGATTTCTCTGCCTGGAGTCAGGCCAAAAATTGTCATTATGTCATCGCCCGAAATGGGTGGCTGAAAATTTCGGATGGCGTCTTTTTCTTCAATTTCTTTGAGTTTCTGTCGCACCAGTTCGAAGTTCTGAAGATACCGTTTAACTTTTTCGGAGTTCCCTGATGTTATGTCAGCATCGCACAACATCATCAAATCGTCAATGTCGTCGCCGGCATCGAACAGCAACCGGCGCACAGCCGAATCGGTAACTTCTTCCTGCGACAGCACAATAGGCCTGAGATGCAACAGCACAAGTTTTTGTACATATTTCATTTTTTCGTTAAGTGGTAATTTAAGCGAACGAAAAATGTCAGGAATCATCTTCGACCCTAAAAATTCATGTCCATGAAAGGTCCATCCCTGCTGGGGAATAAATTTTTTCGTATGAGGCTTGGCAATGTCGTGTAGCAATGCAGCCCAACGCAGCCATAGATTATTTGTTTTTTTTGAGATGTTATCCAGAACTTTCAGGCTATGTAAAAAGTTGTCCTTGTGCGCTTTTTGGTTTACAATTTCAACGCCTTTCAGATTGGTTAATTCCGGGAAAATAATTTCGAGTAATCCGCTTTTATCCAAAAGTTTAAATCCTGCCGAAGGAACAGGAGAGAGCATAATTTTGTTGATCTCATCAATAATTCTTTCTTTGGAAATTATTGAGATTCTGTCCTTATTTCTTTTTATGGATTCAAAAGTTTCCTCCTCAATTTTAAATCCAAGCTGAGAGGCAAACCTTATACCCCGCATCATGCGCAGAGGATCGTCCGAGAAAGTTTTGTCAGGTTCCAGTGGCGTGCGGATAATTTTGGCTTCCAGGTCGTTTAATCCGCCAAATGGATCCAGCAGCTTTCCATATTCCAGGCCAAGTTCAATTGCCAGTGCATTAATTGTAAAATCGCGACGTTCCTGATCGTCCTGCAGCGTTCCGTTTTCAACAATCGGTTTTCGCGAATCCCGTCTGTACGACTCTTTCCTTGCGCCCACAAATTCAATCTCGTAGTCGTGATGCTTTAGCATTGCCGTGCCAAAGTTCTTAAAAACAGTTACCTGTGTATCGTTTCCAATTTTTTCGGCTACTGTTTTTGCTAAATCGATGCCATTACCAATAACAACAATATCGATGTCTTTTGAAGGTCTTTCAAGCAGGGCATCACGAACAAAACCGCCAATTACATATACTTCGAGGTTTTTGTGGATTGCAATTTCGGAGATAATTTTAAAAACAGGATGTTGAAGACAATTTTGCATATTCTTTTTTGAAGCTTTACCCGAGGCACAAAAATACTATTATTTAGCTTTTAATCTCAGATTTTGAACGAGTGTAATAACAAACCTATGTTTTACTTGTTTAACAATTTGAAAAAGAAGCATTTTTTTTCAGGCACGAATTTTGATATATGTAAATATCTGAATACGTAAATACGAAATAAATAAATATATTATGGTTGAACATTTAACACAAGAAACCTTTAAAAACAAGGTTTTTAACTATGAAGCAAACAGGGAGTGGAAATTTGAAGGTGATAAACCTTGTTTAATTGATTTTTATGCAGACTGGTGCGGACCCTGCAAAATGGTAGCTCCTGTTTTGGAAGAACTCGCTAATGAATACGATGGTAAACTCAATATTTATAAAATTGATACCGAGTCGGAAAGAGAGCTTGCAGGTATGTTTGGAATCCAGAGTATCCCTTCTCTTTTGTTTGTTCCTGTATCCGGACAACCTCAAATGGCCATGGGTGCCCTTCCTAAAGAAACTTTCAGAAAAGCAATTAAAGAGGTTTTACAGGTTGAATAGCAGTTATCTCGTGTAATTACATCTGGAAAATAAGATATTTTTATCTTAAAATAATAGGTCTGAGCAATCAGGCCTATTGTTTTTTAAGGGAGTCGTTTTATATTTGCATCAAATTATCCTAAGGGGGTGCCTTAATATTTCGGGCTGAGATCATACCCTTGGAACCTGATCCGGGTAATGCCGGTGGAGGGATTTAGGCAATGAAAGTCATTGCCGGTATTTTAATCATTTAATTAAAAGCATTATGAGAAAAGGTATCATTCTGCTTGCTTTATTGTTATGCAGGCAATTGACAATGTTTTCGCAGTATTCCGTTATGGGCACTGTGAAAGATGAAAACAATCTGGCTCTTCCCGGAGCTAATGTTACAGTTGAGAACTCCTTTCGCGGAACCGTTTCCGGTCCGGACGGAAACTACAGGATTTCAGGTTTAAAACAGGGTGCTGTAACCCTCAAAGTCTCTTATCTGGGTTATGAAACCGAAACCCGAAATCTCGATCTTAATTCGGATCAGACAGTTAATTTTAACCTGAAAAGAAGTGCCATAATGGCTGATGAGGTGGTAGTGGTTGCCACCCGTGCAAATCGCAATACCCCGGTTGCCCAGGCCACACTTACTAAGGAAGACATAAGGCAACAGAACCAGGGGCAGGATGTTCCTTATATGCTTGCCCTTACTCCTTCATTGGTTACTTCGAGTGATGCCGGCAGCGGTGTGGGATACACCAGTTTTCGTATAAGAGGTACGGATCTGAACCGTATAAACGTGACCATGAACGGGATACCTCTTAATGATGCCGAATCTCACGGTGTGTGGTGGGTCGATCTGCCCGACTTCACCTCGTCAGTTGAAAACATCCAGATTCAGAGAGGTGTAGGAACTTCATCGGTAGGTGCAGGAGCCTTTGGAGCCAGCATCAATTTTCAGACCTTTTCGTTGAATAAAGAGGCTCATGCAGAGGTTAATTCTTCCTACGGTTCTTTCAACACGTTCAAGAATACTGTGAGTTTGGGCTCAGGACTTATTAAAGATCACTTTACTTTTGACGCGCGGGTTTCTAAAATTACCTCTGACGGTTTTATTGACAGGGCTTCCAGCGATCTGAAGTCGTTTCATCTTTCAGCGGCATATCGCGACAATAAAAATCTTCTCCGATTCAACCTCATGACAGGTACCGAAGTTACCTATCAGGCCTGGGATGGAGTCCCTTCCGGCATTCTGAAGACTAATCGCTCCTATAACGGACTGGGCGCTTATACCAACGAGAATGGTCAACTTCAATATTATGAAAATCAAACCGACAATTACCAGCAGGATCATTATCAAATACAGTATTCACGTGAGTTAACTTCAAACCTGAATTTTACGGCATCTGTGCATTACACAAGAGGAAAAGGCTATTACGAAGAATATAAGGAAAATGATAAACTGAGTAAATATAATCTTCCCAATGTGATTATTAAGGATTCTACTATTAAGAAAACTGATCTTATCCGGCGCAAGTGGCTCGACAATGACTTTTACGGTATTACTTATTCATTAAATTACCTGAAGGGAAAAACAACTTTCAATTTGGGTGGCGGCTGGAATAATTACTATGGTGAGCATTACGGAAATGTAATATGGGCCAGGTATTTCAGCAATGGTGAATATAATCATCGCTATTACTATTCGGATGGAAACAAAAGTGATTTCAATATTTTTGGAAAAGTTGGCTTTCAGTTAAGCACTTCCCTTAACATATTCGCCGATTTACAATACCGTCACATCAACCACGACCTGAAAGGTATTGATAAGGAACAACGTGATATTACCCAGGAGCATACCTTTAACTTTACCAATCCAAAATTAGGGCTTACTTACAATCTGAGCGACATCCAGAATGTTTATGCATACTGGGGCGTGGCTCACCGGGAACCCACCCGCAGTAACTTTGTGGATGCCGATGCCGGAAAGGAACCCGTTGCCGAAAAGCTGCTCGATTATGAACTTGGTTATAACCTTACTTCCAATAATCTGAAAGCAAATATTAACTTTTATTACATGGATTACTTTGATCAGCTTGTGCTTACCGGTGAGATCAATGAGGTGGGCGGTCCGGTAATGACCAATGTTGGTCGCAGCTATCGCCAGGGAGTTGAATTATCTTTGGCATATCAACCATTTTCGAAACTGGGATGGAACGGAAATTTAACCGTAAGTCGCAATAAAATAAAACATTACACTGATCATATTGATAACTGGGACGATCCTGATTATATTCAGGTTACCAAAAACCTTGGTGGGACCGATATTTCTTTTTCTCCGGCGGTTGTTGCTTCCAGTCAGTTTCAGTACAAACCTTTGAAACATATAGCTCTCAGCTTTAGTTCCAAATACGTTGGAAAGCAGTATATCGATAACACATCGAACGATAACCGTGTGCTGGACGCCTATTTCATCAACGACTTAAGAATAAATTCTACACTTAACCTTGGTAAATTATTTAAGTTAGAGACCATTGTTTCGGTCAATAATATATTTAATGAGGAATATGAAACTAATGCATGGTTGTACCAGTATATAGAAGGAAATGAACTAAAAATATCGGATGGTTTCTTTCCTCAGGCAGGGAGAAATTATATGATAAGCTTTATTTTGAATTTTTAGTTTTAAGGTTTAGTTTTAGGGGTAAGGCCAGGTCGATTTTTTCGGCCTGGCTTTTTCCGTTTTATTACTTTTGGATACTGTATTCACACCCAAAAAACTCTTTAAAAAAGTAAATAAAAAATTATACTTTTGAAATTTCTTCAGAATGAAGATTATTTTTTTTAAACAGAAACGTATTGACTAAAACAAATGTATTGTTAAACAATATTTTAAAGTTTAAGGAATGTTTTTTTAGGATTTTATCCGAAAAGCATTCCCGACTTTGTTTCATAAAGACAGAGTGATGTTATATCAAGTTATATTAAATTGAAGACACGTAAATATATCTTTTCCAGAAGGATCGACGCATATTTTCAGGCAGTATACGAAGCTTACAAGTTTGTTCTCCAATTCTGGAAAGAATCGTTCCGACGTCCTTTCCATATCAGGGAACTGGTAAATCAGTGTTTCGAAATAGGAGTCAGGGCCTTACCTCTAATTACTTTAACAGGGTTTATTGTTGGTATTGTTTTTACCAAACAATCGAGACCGTCGCTGGAAAACTTTGGAGCTCAATCCTGGCTTCCATCCCTCATGGGAATTGCTATTATTAAAGCCCTGGGACCATTGGTAACCGGACTTATTTGCGCCGGAAAAGTAGGTTCAGGAATTGGGGCCGAACTTGGCTCAATGAAAGTAACTGAGCAGATCGAGGCCATGGAAGTTTCAGCTGTAAACCCTTTTAAATTTTTGGTTATAACCCGTGTTTGGGCCACAACACTTACAATTCCGGTATTGGTATTTTATTGCAGTTTTGTGGGTCTCCTGGGTTCGTCGCTTAATGTATGGGCAGTAGATTCAAGCAGCACCCTTACATTCTATCAGAATGCATTTTCTACTATTACTTTTGTGGATCTTATTGAATCCATAGTGAAATCAATAGTTTATGGATTTACAATTGGTATAGTGGGGTCCTTCAAAGGATACAATGCGACTCAGGGTACACGCGGGGTAGGAAAAGCAGCGAACCAGGCGGTTGTTTCGGCTATGTTCCTCATTTTTATTGAAGAGATAGTTATTGTTCAGATTTTTAGATGGATAAGATTTTTTTAAACCATGGACAAACTTAAGCAACATTTCATAAACAGGGAGGAAGAAGTTATTTCCATTAAAGATCTTTATAAGTCGTTCGAGAATTTGGATGTTTTGAAGGGCATTAACTTTTCCTTATACAAAGGTGAAAACGTAGCTATTTTGGGTAAATCCGGTACCGGAAAATCTGTCCTCATTAAAATAATTGTAGGTTTATTAAAACCGGATAAAGGGCATTTACAGGTATTGGGTAAAGAAGTTAACACCCTCAGTAAAAGGGAACTTGATGCTTTAAGATTAAGGATAGGCTTCTCCTTTCAGAGCAGTGCATTGTACGATGGTATGAATGTTTACCAGAATCTTGCATTTCCATTGAGGATGAATCTGAAGAATCTTTCTAAAAAAGATATAAATTTGGCGGTCGAAAGAGTTGCAGACGCAGTTAGTCTTAAGGATAAATTAAGCCAGATGCCTTCGGATCTCTCAGGAGGTCAGAGAAAGAGGATAGGGATAGCCCGGACACTGATTCTTAAACCGGAAATTATGCTTTACGATGAGCCAACGGCCGGTTTGGATCCAATCACAAGTACCGAAATTATTGAACTTATAAATCAGGTGCAACACCGGTTTAATACCAGTTCCATAATTATTACCCACGATCTTACGTGTGCCAAATGTACTTCCGACCGTATTGCCATGTTACTCGACGGTAAATTCAGTAAGGTGGGAACCTTTGACGAAGTTTTTGAAACAAACGACAACCAGATAAAAGAGTTTTTTAATTATAATTTTATGTAATCTCAGATGGAATCTTCCAATAGACGAATCATTATAGTTGGGTTATTTATTTTCATAGGCTTGCTTTTTTTAACAGGCGGTATTTTTCTCATTGGTAACCTTCGTAAAACATTCGAAAAGCGAATTGAGCTGGTATCTGTTTTCGAAGATGTTTCCGGACTTCAGGTGGGAAATAATGTTTGGTTATCAGGTGTGAAAATAGGGACGGTGAGCGGTCTTACTTTCTCTAAAAACTCCAACGTTAAAGTACGGATTATGATTGAGGACCGGGCCAAGCAATATATACCCAGGGATGCCAAAGTTAAAATAAGCAGCGATGGCCTTATCGGAAATAAAATTCTGGTGATATATGGCGGTTCAATTGACGAAATAAATGTAGTTAACGGCGATACTTTGCATGTTGAACCTACTTTTTCCACGGAGGACGCAATCAATACACTTCAGGAAAGTAACAAAAATCTTCAGGTTATAACTCAAAATCTTACCTTAATCACAAATAAAATGATTTCGGGTGAGGGAACAGTTGGCAAACTTTTAAATGATGAAGATATTTATGCAAACATTAAAAGTGCAACAGGAGCGTTAGCCAAGACACTGGAAAATACTTTGGCAATGACTAAAACATTATCCGACTTTAGCGTTAAACTCAATAAAAAAGGAACTCTTGCCAACGAACTTGTGAATGACACAACCCTTTTCAGTTCTGTACAGTATTCGGTTTTAAGGATTCAGCATATGGCCGATTCTGCATCTCTACTGGTTAGTAATTTAAAAAGAGATAGCGAAAACCCCAATTCTCCAATAGGCATATTGTTGAAGGATAAAGAATCGGGTGATAATTTAAAAGAGACCATAAAAAATCTGCAAGCAAGTTCGGAAAAGCTCAACGAAGATCTTGAAGCTGTTCAGCACAGCGCTTTTCTGAGAGGCTATTTCAAAAGAAAAGCAAGGGAAGCAAAAAAAGATTCAACGAAATAAATCCTAATACATTACAGATGCAACCAACTCGCTTGTTAATTGCTATCCTGCTGTTTATTTTTTCAGCAGATATTTTCGCGCAGGAGAAAGAAACACTAACCATTGAAAAAATATTTGCCGGCGATTTCCTGGGAACCAAAGGCATGCAGGGTGTACGCTGGCAGAAGGATAATTCGGGTTATACAACGCTTGAGTTAAGTGCTGATAAGAAAGGCCGCGACATTGTTTTTACTGACGCTCTTACCGGAGAGAAGAAGACTCTTGTTGATGCTTCATCACTTACTCCGGAAGGAAAAGACAAACCTCTTTCCGTTTACGATTACATTTGGAGCAATGATGAATCGAAGCTGCTGATTTTTACAAACACCCGTCGTGTCTGGCGTTATAACACCAAAGGCGATTACTGGGTTCTGGATCTGAAAACTAAAAAACTTCAGCAAATAGGAAAATCACTACCCGAGGCAACCCTTATGTTTGCCAAGTTCTCGCCCGATGCCAGCAAGGTTGCTTATGTTTCTCAGCTCAATATTTATGTGGAAGATATTGCCACATCAAAAGTAACTCAGCTTACTTTTGATGGCGGAGATAACATCATCAACGGAACGTTCGACTGGGTTTATGAGGAAGAACTCGATTGCCGCGATGGTTTCCGATGGAGTCCGGATGGAACGTCTATTGCTTATTGGCACAGTGATACAAAAGGAACCGGTATGTTTTCAATTATCAATAATCTCGA
Source organism: Bacteroidota bacterium (assembly GCA_021779665.1). Classification (GTDB taxonomy): domain Bacteria; phylum Bacteroidota; class Bacteroidia; order Bacteroidales; family JAAUTT01; genus JAAUTT01. Next base: position 17,500 of record JAJYAG010000074.1, read on the forward strand.
TTCTATTTATCCTGAAATTATAAAAATACCCTATCCTAAAGTCGGTACTCCCAATTCGGCGGTAAAAGTAGGCGTTGTACCTGTAAATGGCGGCGAAACGCGATGGTTTAATATTCCGGGTGATCCGCGGAATAACTATCTTCCCCGTATGGAATTCATTCCTAATTCCGACGAAGTGATGATTCAGCAACTCAATCGTCTTCAGAATACCAATACGGTTTGGATAGGAAATGCAAAAACAATGGAACTGAAGACTATTCTGACCGAAACTGACAAAGCCTGGGTTGATATTTCGGATGATATACAGTGGCTTAAAAGTAGCCGGAATTTTACCTGGGTGAGTGAACGCGATGGATGGCGGCATTTGTATTCTGTTTCGCGCGACGGAAAAAACGTTTCGCTTATCACCAAAGGAAATTTCGATGTTGTAAGTGTAAACTGTATTGATGAGAAAAGTGGTTATGTATATTACATCGCCACTCCCGTGAATTTTACCCAAAGATATCTGTTCAGAAGCCGGCTCGACGGAAAAGGTGAAGCTCAAAGGGTGAGCCCTGATTTACAGTCAGGAACTCACAGTTATAGCATTTCGCCCAATGCCAGGTTTGCTATTCATACATTCGAGAACCATCTGACTCCGCCTGTGTATTCAATGATTACTTTGCCTGATCACAAGCTTATCAGGACATTTGAAACCAACCAGGCAGCAAAGGAAAAATATGCTGGTCTGGGTTTGCGGCCTAAAGAGTTTTTCAGAGTTGATATTGGTGATATAGTACTCGATGCCTGGATGATAAAGCCGGCAGATTTCGATTCAACAAAGAAGTACCCAGTGATTTTTCATATTTATGGGGAACCGGCTAATTCCACAGTTAGGGATTCATGGGCAAGAGGCGGTCTGTGGGATCAGTACCTTGCCCAGCAGGGATATATTATTATGAGTGTCGACAACCGTGGGACCAATGTTCCCAGAGGCCGTGAATGGCGGAAAAGCATTTATGGCGATATAGGTACCGTTGTTTCGAGGGACCAGTCTGCGGCTGCTGTTGCCATTGAAAAGAAATTCAGTTTTGTTGATGCAGGCAGAGTTGGTATATGGGGATGGAGTGGGGGAGGTTCCACAACACTTAGCTGTATGTTCCGTTACCCCGAAGTTTATAAAACAGGAATAGCGGTAGCGTTTGTGTCCGATTTCAGGCTTTACGACAATATTTACCAGGAACGTTATATGGGGCTGCCAACTTCCAATGCCGAAGGCTACAAAAAAGGATCAGCCATTACCTATGCCGGAAACCTGAAAGGAAATTTGATGCTTATTCACGGAACCGGCGATGACAACGTTCATTACCAGAGCTGTGAACGATTGGTAAATGAGCTGGTTAAACAGAATAAACTGTTCAGCATGCTGGCATATCCGATGCGTTCGCACGGTATTTCCGAAAGAGAAAATACCACTTTACATTTATACAGAAGCATGGCCGATTACTGGTTGAAGAATCTTCCCTCGGGCGGACGATGATAGTATAAAAAAACAGGACGGCAAGATAAAGAATCCTGCCGTCCTGTTTTTATGGTCTATTGAGTAAAAATTAATCGACTTTTCTTAAGATGCAATTGAAGTAGCGACAGCCAAATGAGGAATCTCTGATTCTGCATGACGAATTAATTCGGCATTGTAACCCTCCATTAATTCATTTACGACTTCGGCCACCGATTGAATTTTAGTTGCACGGTAAGCATTGCTTCCGCAGAAAGCAAAACCTTCGCTCATAATACCTTTCGAAGCACTGTACAATGCCTGAGCTATGCAATATGGCGCTTCCTTGTAATTACAGGAGCTTAAACAATTCCAACCGCATTTAAACGGCTTGGTTTTGCCTGCATATATCTGGTCAACAAAATCGTTTCTTACAACTCTTCCGGGCAAGCCTACAGGGCTGTTGATAATAACAATATCTTCTTCAGTTTTGCATGAGAGATAGCTATTTTTAAAGGCAATATCAGCATCACACTCATGCGTGGTTACAAACCTGGTTCCCAGCTTAACAGCTTTAGCTCCGGCCTGCATTATCTCAAACATATCTTTTCCAGTGTAAATTCCTCCGGCAGCAATAACAGGTATTTCAGAATCAAAAACGGCAACTTCGCGTACAGTTTCTTCAATTAGTTTTTTAAGGGGAACAACTTCGCCTGTTACTTCTTCTCTTTTAAAACCGAGGTGTCCACCTGCAAGAGGACCTTCCACAACGACAGCATCGGGGATACGATTGTACTTTTTCGACCACGACTGAAATATTAATCGTGCTGCCTTTGCCGATGATACTTTAATGGCAAGTTTGGTCCTGAAGTTTGTGATTCCTGCTTCGGCAAGCATGCCCGGAATACGGATAGGTAAACCCGCACCCATGATTATCAGATCTATGTCCTCTTCAATGGCTACTTTGATCAGATCTTCATGATCGGTAAGGGCCATCATAATATTGACACCCAAAACACCATTTGTGAGGCTCTTTGCTTTTCTTATTTCTTTTTGCAAGGCTATTTTGTTCGCTTTACGCGAGTTTCTTTCAGTTCCAAGTTCCTGCTCTTTCATTCCGATGGCCGCAGCTGAAATTACTCCAATACCACCGCTGTTGGCAACTGCCGAGGCTAAACCGGCTAACGAAATTCCAACACCCATTCCACCCTGAACTATAGGTAATCTTACCTGTAAATCGCCTATTCTAAAACCTTCCATTGAACATTGTTTATTAAATTATAATACAAAGCTAAGCCATTGAAAGGCGTTTTAAAATTTTAGGTTCTAAAGTGGCGGAATAAGGGATTATTTGTTGGTTTAGGGGCGAAATTCTATGATTTAGGGGTGAAATGCCAGGTTAAAACGGAATTATTTCAGGCTTAAAGTTGCGAATGGAATATCAGATCATTTCCTTCAGCTTCCCAACGAAATTGCGGGATACAGGAATGGTGTAACTGTTATTTTCAAAAAATAATTTGTAACCCTGTGAATTACCTTCAATTTTATCTATAAAATTTATGTTCACAATATACGACCGGTGGCATTTGAGAATAAACTTGTATTCGGCGGTTATCTCTTCTGAATTTGCCATACTGCAGCGCACCATCTGATTCTTAATATCGTTTCCTTCTTTCCAGAGAACCTCAATGTAATTATTAGCCGAACGTATAAAAAGCAAAGAATTTACCTTAATTGCCAGACTGTCTTTTTGATAAGTGGAATTAAAGTACAGCATCTTTTCCTCAATGGATTTATGTTCCTTGAGTTTTTTGTTTAACTCATCAGCCATTTTAAGGTGAATGCGAAGAATTCGGTTGTGGTTAATAATAATCAGGGAGGTTATGGGAATTACTGCAACCAGAATCAGCATTACCACAACCTGAAAGCTGATCTTCATAACACCCATAGTATTGTTAAGCAAAAACAAACCCGTAAGCATTGTAAAAAGAATCCAGGTATACCACAGGATTTCTTTTTTAATATTCCACTCGCCTGAAGTGAAGATCTTTGGGAATAAACTTGGAATTATCAGTAAGTTGAGACTTAATGCAAGAAAGGTGACAACAGTGAATCCGGTAATAAGATAGTATCTTTCTTTAAGCGGCAACGAATTAATACCATAAGGCTGGAAAAGGAATAGAAATGCAAAAACGCCAACACTTATAAAAAAACTTATTTGCGTATTGTATTTTAAATCGTCATTAAAGGGATACGGCCTATCAAATATATTCGACATGTTTTTATTTTGCTCTTAACCAGTTTGTTTACAATTATAATTGATAGAGTGAAAATCGGCGACCCACAGCACTTCCATTCTCAACCCGATTACAAAACTAATACAAAAATAATTTGAATCTTCTGCCCGGTTTTTAAGCTCTCACTTTTGACCGATAGGATCCGGAATATTTCAATTATTATTCCCGGACAATTTTAACATTGACGGCATTCGATCCTTTGTGTGTTTTTGTTATTTCAAAAGACACTTTGTTATTTTCCTGAATTGGCTCAGTAAGTCCGTTAACATGGACAAATACATCTTCTTTTGTTTTGCTGTCTTTTATAAAGCCAAATCCTTTTGAATTATTGAAGAAGGTCACGATACCTTCGCGAATAGGTGATTCAGGTTCTGTTTCAACATATTTAGGAACACTAATTGCAATATCCTCGGCATTGATTTTTTTCCGCAAGGTTGGATCTGGCGGAGTGGATGTTATATTACCGTATTCATCTACGTAGGCAATCATTTCATCCAGGTTGTTGCCGTCTCTGCTTTCTTTTCTGTCAAGCTTTCTCTTTTCTTTTTCTTGTCTTTTCTTTTCTTTTTTTAACTGAATTTCTCTTTTACCCATTGTTTCTCTTGATCTACCCATAGTGTTTTTTTAATGATTATTACTTAAATCAACCGGTTCCGTTAATTTTAGCCGAAGCTAAAGCGTTTCGCAAAGGGTAGATTTTGAATGCAAAGGTATGTTATTTTAAAGAGTTAAAACGATAAACATGTATAATTAACCTGAATAATAATATTGTAAGGTATTATAACTATCAAATAAGATGTTATTTAACCCTTTAAAAAAAAGCAATTCACCTGATATTTACCATATCTAAAGGATTAACCCAGGCATCAAAATCTTCGGGCGAAACTAGTTTAAGCTCAACAGCTGCTTCGCGTAAGGTTTTGTTCTCGAGATGAGCTTTACGTGCAATTTTACTGGCATTTTCGTAACCTATACGGGTATTTAAAGCAGTAACCAGCATCAACGAGTTATCCAGGTGCTTTTTTATCTCTTTGTAATTTGGTTCAATGCCCGTTGCACAGTTCAAATTGAATGAGTTACAGGCATCGCCAAGCAGTTGAGCACTCTGGAGAACATTGGCAGCAATAAGCGGCGAAAACACGTTCAGTTCGAAATGACCGTTAGCGCCGCCAACTGTAACTGCTACATCGTTGCCCATTACCTGGGCGCAAACCATTGTCAGGGCCTCGGGTTGGGTGGGATTAACCTTGCCGGGCATTATGGAGGAGCCGGGTTCATTTTCAGGAATTAGTATTTCGCCTATGCCGCAGCGTGGGCCCGAACTTAACATCCGTATATCGTTGCCAATTTTCATGAGCGACACAGCTGCTCTTTTTAAAGCTCCGCTTAATTCAACCATAGCATCGTGTGAAGCTAAAGGCTCAAATTTGTTTGGGGCGCTTGTAAAGGGCAGATTGGTAATTTCAGCAATTTTAGCTGCTACCAGCTCTGGATATCCCTGTGGGGTATTTAGGCCGGTTCCTACGGCAGACCCTCCCAAAGCAAGTTCTCTTACCATAATCAGGGAGCTTTGGATAGCCCGGACAGCATTATCCAGTTGTTTCACATAGCCCGATAGTTCTTGTCCCAGGGTCAAGGGAACGGCATCCATAAAATGTGTTCTTCCTATTTTAACAACATTCATGTAGTCTTTCGATTTTTTATCGAGCGTGTTCCGCAGGTTCTGAATTCCCGGAATAGTTAACTCCGTAACAAGTTTGTAAGCTGCAATATGCATTGCTGTTGGAAAAGTATCGTTTGACGATTGCGATTTATTCACATCGTCGTTGGGGTGCAGTATCTTTTTAGAATCACCCAGGCTGCCTCCGGCTAAAACATGCGCACGGTTGGCGATAACTTCGTTCACGTTCATGTTTGTTTGTGTTCCCGAGCCTGTTTGCCATATTACAAGCGGAAAATGATCCGTTAACTTATCATTCAGAATTTCTTCGCAAACCGAGGCAATAAGTATTTTTTTCTCGTTGCTCAGGATCCCGAGGTCGTAATTAGCAAGTGCCGCCGCTTTTTTAACAATAGCAAAAGCTTTAATTATTTCAACGGGCATACTTGCTTCAGGACCAATTTTGAAGTTGCTTCTGGAGCGTTCGGTCTGTGCTCCCCAGTATTTTTCGGCTGGCACTTTTACATCACCAAGCGAGTCGTGTTCAAAGCGGTATTCCATATGCGCAGAATTAATAGTTAAAATTCAGAGTTTTTCCCAAAGACTGCAACAAAAATCTCTGTTTATATCATAAAAATTCTCCAAAACTGTAAATCCCGATTGACAAGCCAGCCGTTCGATTTTTCCCGGTGTGAATTTTCGTGATATTTCGGTAAGTAAGGCTTCCCAGGCCTCAAAGTGAATAGTAGTTCCTGAAATAACCACTTTATGGGCCACTTTGCTTACCAGATAGCTTTCCGCTTGCTGGAAAACGGGATTATACAGAGGAAAATGAATAAAATTATCCAGATTGAAATTTGCCTGCAACTCCATATTTATCCGCAGCAAAAGGTTAAAGTTAAACTCCGATGTTACTCCCCGCGCATCGTTGTAAGCTGCCAGAATCCGGTGAGGATCTTTCACCAGATCGACACCCAGCAGAAAGTAGTCACCTTGTTTTAACTCAGAGGAAAATCTGTCCATAATCGCCGAAGTTTCAGTATTGTTGAAATTACCCAGATTGGAACCCAGGAACAACATTAATTTTTTGTTCTGGTCATCAGGGAATTTTCCGTCTAGATTAAAATAATCGGCTATTATAGGCTCGCATTTCAGGTGAGGATACGATTTTACCAAAGAGTTGCATAAGATATTCATCACATTGGGCGAGATATCAATGGGATTGTAAACTACATCGTATTTATTTTTCATGGCCGACTCCAGCAGAATTTTAGTTTTGAAACCATCGCCGGCCCCGGGCTCAATAATCCGCAGCCCGTTATCAATATGCAATCGTTTAAGAATATCAAGACTATGTGTTTGCAGAATTTCGTATTCGGCACACGTCAGGTAATATTCAGGCTGGGCCATGATATAATGAAAAAGTTTATCACCATTTTCATCATAAAAATATTTGGATGATAATTTTTTGGGCTCTGAAGATAATCCTTCCAGAACATCTTTTAAGAAAGATTCTTTAACATTCATTCATCAAGATTTTTAGCTAATCGGACTCCTGTAAACTGCCACCTCAGGTGAGGATGAAAAAAATTGCGGTAACTTACACGGATGTGATCCTGAGGGGTGGCGCACGATCCTCCGCGGAGAACCATCTGGTTAACCATAAATTTACCGTTATATTCTCCCACATCACCTCCCCATGGTTTGAAACCGGGATATGGCAGATAGCTGCTGTTTGTCCATTCCCAAACCTGCCCCAGAAAGGCAGTATTCCCGACATCAACACCTGTAGGATGGAACTTTCCCTGATCGAGGAAGTTGAAGGAAGTATCGTTTTTACCGTAGAGGGTTGCTGCTACTTCCCATTCGTGCTCAGTAGGCAGCCTAAAGCCCCGCCAACGGGCAAATGCTTCTGCTTCGTAAAAGGAAATATGGGTTAAGATTTCATTTTCATCAATTTTTCTGAACCCCGATAAAGTATAAATGTACCAGCTGTCGTCAATTTTGTCCCAATATAAAGGTGCTTTTATGTTGTTTGTAACTACCCAGTCCCAGCCTTCATGCAGCCAGTATTTCCATTGCTGATAACCGCCGTCTTTTATAAATTCCAGGTATTCGCCTGTAGTAACGGGTTGCGAGCTGATCTCAAAACCATCAAGAAAAATCTTATGCCTGAGAGCTTCGTTGTCGTAGTGAAAGGCGTTGCCGCTATAACCTGTTTCGAATAAACCCTCATCAACCGGTAGCCATCTTGCTTCAGTTGCCTTATTCAAAGTTTCGTAAGTGATATTGAATGACGGAAATAGTGGACTCCGGCTCCATATATTTTTCAAATCGGTTATAAGTAATTCCTGATGTTGCTGTTCGTGCTGGATTCCAAGTTCTGTAAGGGTAATAAATTGTTCATCCGGATTATTGGCAGTTAAAAGGTCGTTCATTTCCTTTTCTATGGCTAAGCGGTACTCCATCACTTCATGCAACAGGGGACGAGGGTGATAGCCTCTTCTGTTTCGCTGTTCGCGGGTACCCTGACTCTGGTAATAACTGTTGAAAAGATAATCGAACGAAGCGTGATAAGGTTTATAATTCCTGACATATTTTTTTAGAATGAAATTTTCGAAGAACCAGGTTGTGTGGGCCAGGTGCCATTTTGGAGGACTCACATCCATATCGGTTTGAACAACACTATCTTCAGGTTGCATTTTTTCCGCCAGGGAAGAGGTAAGGTTACGTACAGAGTTGAAGCGGTTGTGGATATTTGAATTCATCTTTGAATACCATTTGATTAATCGAAAATCTGAACACCTTTCCAGAAAGCGATTCTGCCTTTAATTATTTCCGCCTGTTTACTGGGATCGGGATAGCACCAAGCTGCGTCGTGATTTTCTTCTCCGTCAACAACTAGCGAATAATAGGATGCTACACCTTTCCACGGACAGGTTGTATGGGTGTTGCTTTTTTCGAGATATTCGCTGTTTACTGATTCTAAGGGGAAATAGCAATTATTCTCTACTGTCACTATATCGTTGCTTTCCGCAATTGTTTTTCCATTCCATACTGCTTTCATAAATATTGGTTTTAATTCAGTTTGAATAATCAATTACCATTCTATTTTCCGGTGGTTTTAGAATGAGGTTTTGTTAATTTCAACAATTTACTGTATATATTGTTTTTACTTCACAGTACTGAGACTTACCAGGTTTGTTGATTAAAAATTTACGTTATGGCAATTCAAAAAGTGTGGCTCGACGAAAGAGACAATGAATGTATTTCTTGCGGAGCATGCGAATCAGTATGCCCAGCAGTGTTTGAAGTTCCTGATAAAATGGTTGTAAAAGATGGTGTAGATTTCAATGCTTACGAATCGGAAATCATTGAAGCGGCCGATAGTTGTCCAACTCAGGTAATCGCTTACGAAAAGAGTTAAAGTTAATGGTCGGCAGTTTTTCAAATAATAACTGCCGACCAGTTTCCCGGCTTGGGTCTCAACCTCCTACACTGATTGATATTTCTTTTTTGGGAGGTTCCGGTTTTGGTACAAAATGATCCGCAACCGGATCTTCGTCGTATTTACTCTGGTAACGGGCATAATCGTCATCGAATTCGCCTTCCAGAATTATAAAGGGTTCGGTGTATGCATTGTGTGGATTATAACCTATAACTCCTTTAATTTCCCAACCGCTGTTTACCATTTCTTCCAGCTGGCTTTTTAAAACATGAGAGTTTGTTGCAGGGAGAATTTCAATTCTTTTTGCCATAACAGGGTTATTTTAATTCAACAATAAAGTCTCCGTTATATTAACAAACTCATGGGGAGTGTTGTTTTTATTGAAGTTTTAAACTTTAAATTCTGAACTATGGTAATTGAATTAAAAGAATTAAAGTTCGCAGAGTTAACGCAGTCGAAATGTAAACCCTGTGAAGCGGGTGTTCCTCCCCTTAATTCGGAACAATTGCAAAAATATAAGGACGATGTTGGTTTTAGCTGGGAAATTGCAGATGAAAAAAAGATTGTAAAGGATTTTCATTTTGACAGCTATGCGAAAACCATTGAATTTGTTAACAAGGTAGCCTATCTGGCCGAAGATGAGGGTCACCATCCGGTGATGCATGTGTTTTTTGCCAAAGTTACAATTGAACTTTGGACCCATGCTATTGATGGTTTATCTGAAAATGATTTCATTTTGGCGGCCAAAATAGATGAGATTCACATTTGATTCGGTTGCTTTCGGGAAGGAGCTGCCCGAAAGAACCGTATATTTCGATGCTACCTGCAAGCTGTGTTCGGGTGCTGTGGATTTTATCCGAAGACATCAGCGGGTCAGTTTCGGTTTTGTGCCTTTGCATGTTTCCGAATTCAGGGATGAAGAATCGGGAAGTTTAATTTATCTGGAAAAGGGAAAATATTTTCGCCGGTCGGATGCTGTTTTTAAAATTGCCCGACAACTAAAATGGCCTTATTCCTGGCTTTATGTTCTCATTATTGTTCCAAGGCCTCTAAGAGATTGGGTTTATAATTTTGTTTCGCGTAACCGGTACCGCTGGTTCGGAAGGTGCGAGACATGCCACATTCATTCGTAATAACAGGTCGTTATCCCTGTCGAAACATCACCTTAATAAATGAAAAAAGGCCGTGACCAACGCCACGACCTTTTGTATCCTACGAAAACTTTCAATAGTAATGCACAATCCGGTTATTCGAACCAAAGCATCGTTATTGCCAGTAAGTCGATTATTATTAATGTAACTGATATCTCTTTATATTTTCCTGTCACTAATTTAATGAAAGTCCACCCCAGGAAACCCCAGATAATACCTTGTGTAATGGAGTAGGTAAATGGAATAAGCACCAGGCTTAAAAATGCCGGAATAGCATCGTCGAACTTTTCCCAGTTTATTTTCAGAATGGGTTTAAGCATAAACACGCCCACCATAACAAGAGCAGGAGCTGTTGCTACACTGGGAACCATGGAAAGGATAGGAGAGAAGAACATAAAAGGAATAAACAGTAAACCAGCAACAGCTGCGGTTAACCCTGTACGGCCTCCTTGCTGAACGCCCGAAGCAGATTCGATATAAGCTGTTCCTGAAGATGTTCCCAAAACACCAGCAAAACCGGTTGCAACAGCATCAACAATAAGAGCCTGTTTGATATTGCGTGGTTCACCTTTTTCGTCAACAAGGTTGGCAGCTTCCGAAACACCAACAAAGGTGCTGAGACTGTCAAACAGGTCGGTGAAAAGAATTGCAAAAGTAACAGGCCAAATAGCAAGCTTCAGCGAGTTTACCAAATCGAGCTTGAATAAAAGGCTGAAATCGGGAGCCGAGAATAATCCTTTCCAGGCAACGAGTTGCGGAGTCCCAAAGTTAACGGCCGATGCATCGCCGTATAATCTGCCAATAGGAAGGCAAAGCAGGGTGGTAATGATAATACCGATGATCAGGGAGCCTTTTACATTTTTTACAACCAAAACAGCTGTGATGAAAACACCAATGATAAAGGTAACGGTAATTGGATTTAAAACTCCAAGACCGATCAACGGCGATTTTTGAGTAATAAAGCCAGCATTGGCAAAACCAATAAGAGTGATAAACAGACCAATACCTGCCGATACAGCATAACGAATCTGTTTGGGAATGGCTTTTACAATAAGGGTACGCACATTAAAAACCGATAGGATAAAGAATAAAACCCCTGCCCAGAACACTGCGCCAAGAGCTGTTTCAACCGGCACGTTCATGCCTTTTACAACCGCAAAGGTGAAGAATGCATTTAAACCCATACCAGGTGCAACCAAAATCGGGTTATTTGCATAAAGTCCCATCATGATTGTACAGAATGCACTTAAAATTACTGTAGCTGTTAATACAGCGTTGAAGGGCAACCCCGTCTGACTTAAAATTGCCGGGTTTACAACAATAATGTACATCGCAGCCACAAAAGTGGTAATACCTGCCAGGATCTCCGTTCTGACGTTAGTTTTATTGGCAGTTAAATTGAAGAATTTTTCAAACATATAAATAGTGGTAAGTTAAGTTTAGAATGGTAAATCGTCGGGAGCAGGCTCTGCATTGGTTTCGGCAGGAGGTACCATGTTTTTATAATATTCATCATCGGGACTCCCGCTGTTTTTGCCACCTTCGGCTTCGAGTTTCCAGATACGAAGATCGGTGTACCACTTCCCGTTAAACTCGCGCGATTCGGCATTAAATGCAACCTTAACATTTGTTCCCGGGGTAAGTGCTTTTACCAAATCGGCTTTATCGGCCCACGCACTAAAGCATACTTTTTTGGGATATTGCTCGCTTGTTTCGATCACAAAATCCTGTTTCTGCCAGGTGCCGTTTTTACCGTTACCACTCTGTAGTGGAAGAATTTGAATGAGCTTTCCTGATATTTCCAGCATAATTAAAAATTTTTTGCAAAAATATGGTTTTTCACGGGTAAAAATAGAAATCGCCTAATTTTTACATTCCAAATTATTCCATATATAAGTTTGATTATTTGCCGGGGAGGTCTTAAATTTAGATTGTTTCCAGAGTGAACTTATTTTATACCTGAAACGAAAGTGCAAAATTTAAAGTTTTTTGTTGTATAATCTGGGTGTTATCGATTATGTGTTGGAGTTCCTCATACGCCGAAATCATCCTGTTTGCCTAAAATTTAGTATACTTTATGGATAATTTAAACTATGGTGTGATTGGTAATGGGCGCAGTGCTGCATTAATTTCCGAAAAAGGTTCTATCGATTGGTGTTGCCTCCCCGATTTTGATTCTCCTTCTGTTTTTGCAAGGATTCTTGATGACCGCATTGGTGGTTATTGCTCCTTTGAGGTTGACGATTCGTACAGGATAAGTCAGCGCTATTTAAAGCGCACTAATATTTTATGCACAACCTTCCGAAACGGAGATGATGCTTTTGAAGTTCTCGATTTCATGCCCAGGTATAAAACTGAAGACAATAACTATTTTACCCCCCCCGAAATATACCGATATATACGTGTTCTTCAGGGACAACCTCAAATTGTGATCCGGTACGAGCCTCATATAAATTATGCTATGAGCGATACTTTTCATAAAATAAGCGAAACTTATATTAAAACATACGCTGAGGATCCCTCTTACGAGTCGTTATTTCTGTACTCTTCTCTGCCTTTTAGCAGCATAATTTATGGCCAGCCCATTGCATTGGAAGGCGAAAATTTCATCCTTATCTCCTATAATCAGAAAATTATTGATATTGATCTCCAGCGGGTTTATATGGAGTATCAGCGTACAAAGGTTTACTGGCTTAACTGGGTTAACCGCTCGAAACAATATATAGTTTACAACGACCAGATTACACGTAGCCTGCTGGTGTTGAAACTGATGTCGTATCAGCGTACAGGCGCAATTCTCGCAGCTATTACAACCTCACTACCCGAAACCATTAACGAGACCCGCAACTGGGATTACCGCT
>JAJYAG010000075.1 GCA_021779665.1 Bacteroidota bacterium
TAAAGAAGAATTTTCGCAATGCTCGCCTGCCAGGGTAACATAGAGATTATTACGCAGCAGACCGCCATGCAGACTTATATTATTGTACAAAGCATTGCTGTTTTCTTCCTGCCGGATAAACACATGCGAAACATGGGCAGATTCGTTATGCTCGTTTTGCATCCGGAAACACTCAAAATGAGCATCGCGGGCCACAACAGCTTCGCTTACACTATTTGTTAGATACTTATTTGAATTGAGTGTATGATCGCAGATCACAAGCTTTGCAGAGCTGTTTGGCTCCAGAATAAAAAGGTTACGATGCTGAACCATCAGCTCTTCATCGGCCAATAAAATATTGATGATCTGAATGGGCTTATCTAAAGTTTTACCTTCAGGAACATAAAGAAAAACGCCATCGCGTGCCATGGCTGTGTTTAAAGCAACATAGCTGTCGTCGCTGGTGATATATTTTGAAAGATGCGCCTCTACCAGATCGGGATATTGCTTTACTGCTTCGGCAAGACTTCCCATGATGATGCCTCCGGGTAAAGTTACCAGCGGCTTTTGGGAATCATAATAAAATCCGTTTAATACAATTGCCAGGTGCGTATCCAGGGCAGGAACGTCGCACCGGAACATATCATTCATATTAAAAGTGATAGGCTTTTGAATGATATGTTTCTTGTAACCATTGTTAAAATAAGGTTCAAGAAATGTATACTTGTACATTTCATTCTTCTTTGCTGGAAATCCGGCCTGATTCAGCTTTTCGGCTGACTGCTCCCTTAAATTCCGGATAAAACCAGGAACATTTTCAAGAAATATATCCTTATGCTGCAGAAACAGATCAGCATAACTTTGTGTACTCAATGTTTCCATGTCTTTTTCTTTAGATCTTTACCTCTTCGCCATTGAGTTTCATATCGGCTTCCTTTTTGATCCAGTCGTAGCCCTTTTCTTCAAGTTCCAGCGCAAGTTCTTTGGTTCCGGTTTTAACAATACGGCCATTATAAAGCACATGTACAAAATCGGGTACAATATAATCGAGCAAACGCTGATAGTGCGTAATTAAAATTGTGGCATTATCCTTATTCTTAAGTTTGTTTACGCCATTGGCAACAATGCGGAGCGCATCAATATCGAGCCCAGAATCGGTTTCATCGAGAATCGAAAGCCTGGGTTCCAGCAATGCCATCTGGAAGATTTCGTTTTTCTTCTTTTCGCCACCGGAAAAGCCTTCGTTCACCGAGCGATTGGTGAGGTTGGAATCAATTTCAACCAACTCCTTTTTCTCGCGCATCAACTTCAGAAAGTCGGATGCAGATAAAGGCGCCAGACCTTTAAACTTGCGGTGTTCGTTTACGGCAGTTTTTAAAAAGCTTGCCATACTAACGCCGGGGATTTCAATCGGATACTGAAATCCAAGGAAAATCCCTTTGCGGGCGCGATCTTCGGGAGCAAGCTCAAGCAAATCATCACCTTCAAAACTAACTTTACCTTCCAGAATATCATAAATATCGCGACCTGCAAGTACCGATGCAAGTGTACTCTTGCCCGATCCGTTGGGGCCCATAATCGCATGCACTTCGCCAGGTTTAACCTCCAAATCAATTCCTTTAAGAATTTCCTTCCCGTTTATTGCTGTACGTAAATTTTTAATTTTTAACATCTTACTTAAATTTTGAAGCTCCAAATATGAAAGGTAAAAGAACCTATTAACTACTTAGTCCTTACCATTTTCAACACTCTTTGAATCATATTTCAACTTCGGTATCTATATAAATCTTTGAAACTATTTTATGCAATTCTATCAACCCACGCTTCCTTCCAGACTTATCTGAAGCAGCTTCTGAGCCTCTACTGCAAACTCCATGGGGAGTTGATTGATAACTTCCCGAACATAACCGTTCACAATCAGGCCAACAGCATCTTCTGTACTGATGCCGCGCTGATTGCAGTAAAATATCTGATCTTCGCCAATTTTGGAAGTGGTAGCCTCATGCTCAATCATCGACGATTTGTTTTCCACTTCGATATAAGGGAAAGTATGCGCACCGCACTTACTGCCTAACAAAAGGGAATCACATTGTGAGAAATTTCGGGAGTTTTCCGCGTTTTTCATCACTTTCACCAAACCACGATAGCTGTTGTTGCTTTTTCCGGCTGATATTCCCTTGGAAACAATGCGGCTGCGGCTGTTTTTGCCAATGTGAGTCATTTTGGTTCCTGTATCGGCTTGTTGGTGATTGTTTGTAACAGCCACTGAATAGAATTCGCCCACAGAATTATCGCCGCGAAGAATACAGCTTGGATATTTCCAGGTTATTGCTGAGCCGGTTTCCACCTGGGTCCACGATATTTTGGAATAATTGCCCTTGCAAATTCCGCGTTTGGTCACGAAGTTGAAAATACCACCTTTTCCGTTTTTGTCGCCGGGATACCAGTTTTGAACCGTGGAATATTTTATTTCGGCACGTTCGAGCGCAATTAATTCCACCACAGCGGCGTGAAGCTGATTTTCGTCACGCATGGGAGCCGTACAACCTTCGAGGTATGAAACATAAGCTTCATCATCTGCAATAAGCAGCGTCCGTTCAAACTGACCGGAATTGGCTGCGTTTATGCGGAAATAAGTCGAAAGTTCCATAGGGCAGCGCACTCCTTTCGGAATGTAGCAGAAAGAGCCATCGCTGAAAACGGCTGAATTCAATGCCGCAAAATAGTTATCGGTGTAAGGGACAACCGTTCCGAGGTATTTCTTTACCAAATCGGGATACTCCTGAACCGCCTCACTCATAGAACAGAATATAATGCCAAGTTCGGCGAGCGTTTCCTTAAATGTTGTTTTCACCGAGATACTGTCAATCACAGCATCCACAGCCACTCCGGAGAGATGCTTCTGTTCATCAAGCGGAATACCCAGCTTGTCGAACGTAGCTTTTAACTCCGGGTCTATCTCGTCCAAACTGGCATATTTAGCCTGCAGACGAGGAGCCGCATAATAAATAATATCCTGATAATCAATCTCAGGAATTTGTAAATGTGCCCACTTGGGGGCCTTCATATTTTGCCAATGCCTGAAAGCTTTTAAACGAAATTCCAACATAAACTCCGGTTCGTTCTTCTTTTTGGAAATTAACCGGACTACATCTTCATTTAAGCCTTTAGGTATGGTTTCGGTATCGATATCACTAACAAAGCCATATTTGTATTCACGCGATGTTACCTCATTCAATATATCATCCTGCAAATCGCTCATTTTTCTAAACTTATAATAAATTCAAATTTATTTAGATTAATTCTAAATAATCGCAAATATACGAAACAAAATCAAATATTCATACCGATTGACTTAATTTTGCCCTTTCAATATTAAACAGAAACTAATGGCAGAGCGGGATAAAAAGATTACAGAACTGAAAGAACTCGGAGAATTTCAATTGATAGAAGCATTAACAAAAGATGTTCAGCTTTACCATAAATCGACTATAAAAGGAATTGGCGACGATGCCGCTGTTATAAATGCCGGCGACAAAGCCTTGGTAATGACCACAGATATGCTGATGGAAGGCATTCACTTCAATCTGATATACACCCCGATGAAGCATTTAGGCTATAAAGCCGCTATTGTAAATTTTTCAGATATATACGCTATGAATGCAAAACCTAAACAGATGGTGGTTTCGCTGGCAGTTTCGGGGAAATTTACATTTGAAGCGCTGAAAGAATTATATGCAGGAATAAAACTCGCGTGCGACACCTACGAAGTTGACCTGGTGGGAGGCGATACTACCTCTTCCATTACGGGAATGGCGCTTAGCATTACAGTAATTGGAGAAACAGCGAAGGATAAAGTAGCCTACCGAAACGGCGCAAAAGTAAACGATCTGATCTGTGTTACCGGCGATTTGGGCGCCGCCTACCTCGGCTTACAGATTCTGGAAAGAGAGAAAAAACTTTTTGAGCAGCATAAAGGTTTCCAGCCTAAACTGGATGGGTATGATTACGTATTGAAGCGTCAGTTAAAGCCGGAAGCCAGAAAGGACATTATAAACTTCCTTGAAGAACAGAAAATAGTTCCAACTTCGATGATTGATATTTCAGACGGATTGTCTTCGGAACTTTTACATATTTGCTCTCAAAGCGATAAGGGCTGCAAAATCTTCCAGAACAAAGTTCCAGTTGAAGAAAGAGCCGAGGCTGTTGCTAACGAAATCAATCTTGAGCCATTGGTTTGTGCTTTAAACGGCGGCGAAGATTACGAACTGCTGTTTACAGTTCCTCTAGAAACATACAAAGAGATTGCCGCCAATAAAGAAATATCAATTATAGGACATATTACCGATAAAAGCGAAGGCCGGTACATGATAACTGACTCGGACACTGCTATTGAACTGAGAGCCCAGGGCTGGAATGCTTATGGCGGGGAAAACAGTTAAACTTTATTTCCAAGCTTAAGCTGATTGTAAAAGCTTTCACGAAACGAATCGCTCACGGGAATAAGGTTTCCCTGAATTTTAATCCGGTGCCGCTCAATGCTTTCGATGTGCTTTAAATTGACAATGAAAGAGCGGTGTGTTCTTACGAATAAATTTCCCGGGAGAAGTTTTTCAAGTTCAGAATAGGTAAGTGAAGTAAGGATTTTACCTTTACGGGTCACCAGACACCAGAAATCGCGCATCCCTTCGATATAAAAAATATCGTCGGTTAACACTTTCAAAATTCTGTAATCGCTTTTTACGAAAATATATTCTGCGGTATCTTCTTCCTTAATTGCAGCATTAGGTCTGGCAGTAGCTTTGAACACCGCCTGAGAAAAACGCTCGAAAGAGTATGGCTTTAAAAGATAATCGATCACATTCAGCTCATAACCCTTCAGCGCAAATTCGCTATGAGCTGTTGTAAGAATAACCGGTGGTTTTACCGGCAGCGATTCCAGTAACTGAATTCCGGTCATATCTTTCATCTGGATATCGAGGAAAATCAGGTACGACGGATGTTCCAATATAAACTGAGCTGCAGTTGTGCAACTTCCAAACGATGCCTCGAGTTTCAATTGAGGTAACCGGTTAATAAAGCCCGTTATCTTTTCAAGTGCCAAAGGCTCGTCATCAATGGCTATACATCTGGTAATCTCCATTTAATAAGGTATTTCAAGATAAACTTTAAACTCAGAACCTGAGGAATGAACATCAAGTTTACATTTTTCTCCATAGATCAAATCCAATCTGCGCCTTATATTCAGTAAACCAAGATTCCCGGGCTTTCGTGAATCACTTGTCTGAGCATCCTTCGTATTTTGGCAGATAAATACAAGTTTGTTCTCATGAACTGTAAACTGGATGTCGATTACAGGCAACTGTCCGATGAATTTGGAATGTTTATAAGCATTTTCGACAAAAGAAACAAACAATAAAGGAGGCACCAGCGCCATAGAAGCAGAACCATCAATTTTAATCTGAGTATATCCGGGAGTCGATACCCGGAGTTGTTCCAACTGAATGATGTTATGAATATTGCCAATTTCGTTTTCGAGGGGGACCTTCTCGTTGTTGGTATCATAAAGCATGTAGCGAAGAATTGAAGAGAGAGAAATAAGCGCGTCCGAAGCCTTTTGCGGATCTTTAAAAATAAGGGTATCGATATTATTGAGTGTGTTAAACAAAAAATGATGATTCAACTGCGAACGGAGCATCTCGAGTTCAACTTTTAATGACTGCTTTTCGAGTTCGGTTTTGCGCTCGGATTCGGAAAACCAGCTAATAAAACCTTTAAGCAAACTTCCGCAGTTACCAATAATAAAAGATCCCAAAACAGAAGGGAAAAACATAATGCCACGAAATACAGTATTCTCTGGAAGTATAAAAAACCAGAAAATACCAAAGAAAAGGACCGAAACAACAAAAGTCGCAGCAACAGAAAAGGCGAGATATTTAAGGTATTTGCGCTGAGAGCCAATTCTGAAAATCCACAGATAATGAAGATAAAAAATTACTACAGCCCAAAATCCATTCAGGAGGAAGACAAGAAGACGATTAAAAATAAAGTCAAACCCTTCGTTGAGTTTAAAACTGATCAATCCGGCGAACAAACAGTATGTACACCAGAAAAACACATGAAGAATAACCCGTAAAATCCAATGCATCAGAATTGATTTAGATCAGAACTCAACTTTCATCAACACTATTAGCCAATCGCCTTAATACCGCCAGTATAATCAGTTGATGAAACGGCTTGACAAAAAAGAAATAAGCTCGTCCGGTAAAATTATGGAATTTAACAATAGTTATTGAATATAGCTCTGCATTTTCGTGGTTCCTTCTCAGAAGCAGAGACGATTCAAAATTCAGATGTTTATCATCCTCACCAAATACAATTTCGTTTTCATTCCGTGCTGTAATGATAAAGAATCCAATTCTGCAGCCTTCTTTCAGATCATTTTCCGAAACTGTATCCAACTTACCCGTTTTCAACCCTATAAAACTCATCAGAAAATTTCTGAGTTTCATGAGTGCTTGCATCCAGGCCGGAGAAACAGAGCTGAACTTTGAAAACAGATAGTCCACTGTGCCCAAGCTTTTGCTGTGGATGTCAATGCTGTAAGCATCATAATAATCAGGTATTCCAAAGGATTTTCCAATGATTGAATCCTTTGGAATACATTTATTCTTTTTAACGTGCATAGCTTACTTCAGGAGATTTGAACAACGGAACCAGGCAGCATACGACTGGAATAGCACAAAGAACAATGATAACTGTTGACGGCACCCCGCGAAAACCCCAGAAATAAAATTCCGCGAAAATCCGTGCCACATAAAATGCTGAGACAAGCACCAGAAACGATTTCCCCACAGCATTTTGCAGCAACAATCTTGAATAACGCAACAGAACAACAGTAAAATAAAGCAAAAGAATATTTGCTATAATATTAAAGGTAAGCATAATGTACCTGTTATCGGGACTTAAAGTCGAGAGAGCCTGCTCCCAGCGGAACATCCAGTAAAACGGAAGATGAAACAATAGAAAAAGGAGATTCATCACCCCTGCAATCTTAAAGAGAACTGTTGATTTCATTTTGAGTGGTTTTAAAAATTTCAGCTCAAAATTGATCATCAGGCCCTTTTAAAAAAATAAAGTTCTGCCAGTTACCGGAAATTGGTTGCGAATACCTGAATATTGAAAGTAGAAAGTTAAAGAGACTTCAAATATTTATAACAAGCCGAAATAATTTCCTCTTCAATGGTCTGCCAGCCACTGTAGGCTCCGGGTTTCCATTCGCCGCCATTGGTCATAAATACTATACCCGACTTCTCTTTTTCAGAGTAGTATAAGCCGCTCAAAAGTCCGTAAGCATCGCCCGAATGGCCTATCAGGTCAACGCCAGGAACAATTTTATCCGTTTTCATAAAAGCCAGTGCATAATTTGTATAGAAATCCTTCTCCGAATAGCCATTATTACCGTTGTAAGACCAAACAACCTGATGCATATGCTTTGCGGTTGAATCAGCTATTATCCTCACCTTTCCATATTTTCCGTTATTCATATGCAGAATCATAAATTTGGAAAGTTCGGCAGCGGAAATTCGCAGTCCGCCCTGAGGAGCAAACAATACAGCATTGGATCCAATCTTATAATCTTCAAGTGCCCTGTTGGGAGGACGAACACCTTTCCAATTATCATTTTGTGCCGTCCACTTTCCGTTTTCCTTCCGATACAACACTGCTATATTGTTGATATCAGGAATATCTCTCACATCAAAGCTGGCTTCCATTTCCAAAGGTTTGAATATATGATTAGTGCAATACCTGTCAAACCTCTCTCCCGAAATAAGTTCAACCAAAGTTCCCAAAATACCAAAGTTGAGATTGACATAATAAAAGTAGTTGCTACCGGGAGCATCGGTTTTGCTCCACATATCATCCGTATAAAACGCACCACCGGGAACCAGCACAGAACTCAGCAAAGGAAAAGGCTTCTGGCTGTACGATGCCGTCAGAAAGTTATCATAGCCGGCACCATCGCGAATGCTGGAAGTATGTGACATAAGCATTTTGAAAGTAATGGGCCTATCCGGGAAATTCGGGTTTCGTAGTTTAAACCCGAGGTATTCCGAAACGTCGTCGTCAAGTTTAAACATTCCCTTTTCGTAAAGCTGCATCAGGGCCGTTACAGTGAACATTTTGGAAACCGACGCAATCCTGAAAACAGTATTTTCGTTAACAGGAAGATTGCGATCCACATCCCGCAGACCATCATTATAAGTATATACAACTTTACCATCCTTGACGAGGCAAACCGAGATGCCTACAAGGTTAATTTTATCTTTAATTTTTATGAGTTCCGAAGTAAAATTCTGAGAATAACATAGCATATGTAATACACAAAACAGGTTAAAAAGAGTGAGTTTTTTCATTATTAAATAAGGAATGAGTTCGTCTGCCTAAAAAAGTTCATAAATATAATTCTAACTTTTATTCCTTAATATGTAATCTTTATGTCCTATAAGATATAATTAATCTAAATTTTGATAATGAATACAAATTTTGAAATACATTTGCTTCGACAAATTCAACAACCTTAAAACGACCACTAAAATGAAAAATTTAATAATTCTAGCAGTAGCTATATTATGCTGCAATATTGTTGATGCACAACAAACTGCTTCTTTAAAACTAAATCTGGAAAAGAGCAAGGTTTATCACTTAAAGAAAGTTGCGCAACAAAACATAGTTCAGTCGATGAACGGAATGGAACAGACTACCTCGATCAACAACATTTCTGCCGTTTCTTTTAAATTAATGGAACAAACACCCGATTTTCTGGTAACCGAAGTTCGTTTCGACACCATCATCACAAAAACAAGTGCTATGGGTCAGAACTATACTTTTACATCCACCAATCCCGGCAACATCAAATCGGAAAAATTTAATGAAGTAATGGACTGTCTGATGAACCGTTACTGTTCGACTCCGCTTTTTGTTAAAATAACTCCTTCGGGAAAGGTTCTGGAAATCATCAATCTTAAGCTCTTTTCAACAAATGTAATGAAAGACGTAGATTCCATTAAGGGCCAAACAGCCATGATGGTAAAAAACCAGAGCAAAGGTCTTACTGATGCTAAAACATTAACCACCTCTATCGAATCGTTTACAAACTATTTACCAGGCAAGGATGTCAACCTGGGAAATTCATGGGAAAACACTGTTATTGTCAACAGTGGAGGCATGTCTCTGGCAATAGCCAGCAATTTTCAACTGAACGATATCAAAGGTGACAATGCCATCATCAGCGGAGAATCAAAAATTTCCCCTGCAGGTTCAGAGCCAATGGAAGTTAACGGCATGAAAATATTCTACGACCTGTCGGGAACAAGCAAATCGAACATCGACCTGAATATTAAGTCGGGGCTCGTTAATAAAAGTTCGGAGAAAAGCCATTTGGAAGGAACCATGAAAATAGAAATGCCGGGAAATTCCATGTCCATTCCGGTTAAATTTGACGGAGAGACCTCTACAATAAGCTTTTTATAGAAGTACCTAAGAAATGAAGTATGGCCTGTGTCACACCTGTCATACTTCATATATTCATAACAACCAAACCATATTTAATTCTAAGTTTATTTAACCCACCATCAAATGAGAAAAATTATCATCTTTTTTCTTCTTTTGTGCCCTATTCTATCGAAGGCACAAAACATTAAAGGGTATGTTTTGTCGCAAACGGACAAATCGCCCGTTCAATTTGCCTCTGTAGCGCTTCACAAGCTGCCCGACTCAACACTTGTTACAGGCAGCATCACACTCACCACCGGACAGTATACCATCGAAAAGGTTAAACCCGGAAAATACCACATCAAGGTAAGTTTCATCGGATACGCAACTTCGGGGAAAGATATTACCATATCCGATAACGGCCACGATGTTACTGCAGATACCATTTATCTTGCTGAAGCCTCCAAACAGTTGTCGGAAGTTGTAGTAATGAACGAACGCCTTAAAGGAACAGAGCTTGTGGACCGAACAGTTTATTCAATTCCCGAGTCGGCAGCTAAAGCATCTATCAATGGTTACGATGTACTTAAGAAGATCCCTCAGATTCAGGTTGACTTTCAGAATAATATTACGTTGAACGGAAAGGCAAACTTCATCATCCAGGTAGACGGCAAACAGCGCGACAAGGAGTTTCTTGCACGTTTATTACCAACTGATATCAAAAGCATTGAAATCATTAACAATCCCTCCGGTAAATATGAAGGGGATATCGATGGCGTAATCAGCATAATTCTCAAAAAAGAGGCCCGAGTAGGCATGAACGGAAACTTTGGCTTATATGCAAAACCATTTGGGAAGCCCACTATGGCTACAAACGGAAGTCTCGACTATGGTTTAGGAAAAGTTACATTTTACGTTTCGGCCTTTGGAAATATCCAATCGTTGAAAATGAACTCAGGTTACAACAACCTCTATTTAATGAACGACTCCTCAAGCATTAGTGATGGGGCAGGGAAATTCAAAAGCGCCTTCACTTCGGTAAATACTGGTTTCGATTATTATATCAACGACAAAAACAACTTAAGCGTTAATTTAACCTACCGCCCCATTTCACAGACCTCGGATCAGCAAAGCCTCATCCGGCTCCTTAAAGGCGAAGCCGACAGGGGAACCATGAATTCCCAAAACACAAGAGATATGGGATCGAATGAAGAATCGGGCTCTATATATTATAAAAAAAGCTTCTCTAAGCCTATCCAGGAATTTACCGCCGAAACAAACTTTTACACTTTTCAATCCGATGAGCAGAGTAACTTCAAGAACTCGGCAAATGGGTTAACTTTCCCGGGCAGCAACATCACAAGAGATGAAAACAACAACAACAAGCGTTCCTACATCTCAACTAAACTGAATTATGTGCAACCGATTGGCATGGCCACAAAACTTGAATTTGGCTACCAAATCTACTATCAGCTGATAGATTATGACTTTGTTAGCAGTGATGTATCGCTGAGCAACAACTTCAAATATTCTGAATTCAGAAATGCAGCTTATGCAGGGCTCAGTTTCAACATAAAGAAATGGGGATTTCAGACCAACCTCAGAGTTGAAGACAGCGAGAACGACATTAACAATAAATCGGAAGGTTATTCCTGCTTTTTACCATCAGCAAACCTTCAGTATAAAATATCATCCAAACATAACATTAAATTCACTTACAACCGGCGTATCAACAGGCCGGGCATTTACGACCTGAACCCATTCCAGCGGATAAGTTACAATTATTCGATTTCGGAAGGTAACCCCGATCTTAAACCTGAGTACCGCGACAGGCTTCAATTGACACATACCTGGAACTTTGGCAAAAGCAATTACTTCTCCCCAAATGTTTATGTTGAATATTTGTCGGATAAAATAAGTACGAGCAACAAGCTGGTTGTTTCGCCAACCACAGGAAATTTAGTGATGCAGACAAAACCATATAACCTGCTTACCGGTTTGGAAAAAGGCGGTGGATTTAACGCAATGCTGTGGTTTTTTAATATAAACTTCAGGTATTTTGAAGGGCAGTTCAACAAATTTGACAACGGAGAAATTAAACTCCCGGAACGCAAGTACTCTTCCTACAGCGTTACAGGAAATGCATTCTATCAGTTTAAGAATAAAATCACAACATTTCTGTTTGTTAACTACAACGGGGTAACAGTGAATGCCCAAAGCAAATCGTACTCCATGCCCTTTTATGGTTTTGGAGCGCAGCGCCAGGCAGGCAACCACTCATACGGATTCTTCTGGCTGTTGCCATTTTCAAAAGATATCACCTTTAGCAAAACCATTACCGAAACAGATTACCTGTATTCAAAGTCTACTTCAGGATTCGACGTATCCTACTTTATTCAGTTTATGTACTCGTACAAATTCAACAAAGGGAAAAGCGTTAAAAAGCTGAACCGGAAAGTAGACGTTGAAAGTGATAGTAAAACGGAAGGAGTTGGCAGATAATAAAAAAGCCCCGGCAAATACAAACCGGGGCTTTTTATTTTAGTTTCCTATATTATTATTCTTCGTCGGGTTCTGCAGTCGAATTTGGACCGCGCATAATTCCCCGCTTTGAGGTTTTAACAAAATCAACAATCATATCTCTTTCGGGAGTCGAAGGCATGTTTGCTTCAATATAGCTGACAGCCTCACGATTATTCATACTGCTTTGATATATATGCCTGTAAATGGTTTGTATTTCCTGGATTTTTTCAGGTGAAAAAGCCCTGCGACGCAAACCAACAACATTCAAGCCCATATAGCATAACGGTTCCCGCGCAGCTTTCACAAACGATGGAACATCTTTAAGTACGTGAGAACCTCCTGATATCATTACATGCTGCCCAATTCTTACAAATTGGTGCACAAGCACGTGGGCGCTTAAAATTGCATGGTCGTCAATTTCAACTTCGCCGGCCAGCTGTGTGCCATTTCCTAAAATAATAAAATCCTTAAGCGCACAGTCGTGAGCCACGTGGGTGTAAGCCATCAAAAGACAATTACTTCCAACAACAGTTTTACCTTTGGAAGCTGTTCCTCGGTTTATAGTTGCACATTCTCGAACGGTTGTATTATCGCCAACTTCAGCAGTTGTTTTCTCTCCCCGGAACTTCAGATCCTGCGGAATTGCAGAAATTACTGCTCCCGGAAAAATGCGGCAGTTTTTACCGATACGGGCGCCATCCATAATGGTAACATTATTGGCAATCCAAGTCCCCTCTCCTATTTCAACGTCACCGTATATTGTCGTAAATGCTCCAATAGTTACGTTTTGTCCGATTTTAGCATCCGGATGAATTGATGCAAGTGGTTGATTCATATAATAATATTGTTATTTTTCAAATTAAAGGTTTGGTTTACGTGCCAACTGAGCCATAAATTCTGCTTCGATCACCAGTTTATCGCCCACAAAACCCTGACCTGTACAAAGGGCAATTCCACGTTTAATTGGCTCGGTTAAAATCATTCGTACATTCAAAACATCACCTGGCACAACCTTCTGCTTAAACTTAACGCTTTCTATCTTCATAAAGTATACAAGATAATTATGAGGATCGGGTACAGTTGATAAGAGCAGGATGGCGCCAACCTGTGCCATGGCTTCAATCTGAAGCACTCCGGGCATAATAGGCTCATCGGG
This sequence comes from Bacteroidota bacterium, assembly GCA_021779665.1. Lineage (GTDB taxonomy): Bacteria > Bacteroidota > Bacteroidia > Bacteroidales > JAAUTT01 > JAAUTT01. Next base: position 13,154 of record JAJYAG010000075.1, read on the forward strand.
AAAATGTCCGGCAAAAAATGCTTCATTCATCGAAACGCTCTTTACACCGCAAACTACCCACTCATCGAGATGGGTGATTTTATCAACTAACAGGAAAGGGAATCTATGTGGAATTCGCTTCTGAATTTCAATAACATCAAATAATGGCTGAGAATTGGGGTCGTAAGCAGGAGGAGTTGGTTTGCCCAGATCCTTCTTCATTTTTTTACGTACCAGTCGGGCCATCTCGTTGTTGGCGGCATGACCGGGACGGGTTGCAATAATCCGGCCTTTAATCGGCATTCCAATCAACGCCAGGTCGCCAACCAGGTCGAGCAGCTTGTGACGGGCAGGTTCGTTTGTAAAATGAGGCTCCAGGTTATTCAAAACACCGCCGGCCTTTACCTGTACTTTGGGCTTCTGGAACAAATCTGCCAGACGGTCAAGTTCTTCCTGGGTAACAGGGCGATCCACAATTACAAGCGCATTGTTTAAATCGCCACCCTTGATAAGGTTATGCTGTAAAAGAAATTCGAGTTCGTGTAAAAACACAAAAGTACGGCACATCGAAATATCCTTGTTGAAGGTGGATAAATCGTTTAGAACCGCAAACTGGTTAGCCAGAACTTTTGAATTATAATCGACCATTACCTGGTAACTCAGGTGATCATCGGGATATATTGTTATTTCAATACCTTTAACTGGATCGGAATAATGAATCTTTTCTTTTATTTCGTAGTATTTACGTTCGGCTTCCTGTTCAACAACGCCGGCTTCCTGAATAGCTTCCACAAAAGCTCTGGCGCTGCCATCCATGATTGGGGTTTCGGGACCTGTAATCTCAAGAATTGCATTATCTACACCACAACCAACAAGGGCTGCAATTGCATGTTCTATGGTACTGATACGAACACCTTTTTCTTCGATGGTTGTTCCACGGGATGTATCGACAACATTCTCTGCAATAGCCGAAACTATAGGTTGTCCTTCAAGATCGATGCGTTTAAATTTGTAACCAAAATTTTCGGGCGCCGGACAAAATGTTATCTCAGTTTCCAGGCCGGTGTGCAATCCCTTTCCTTTTACCGAAACAGGCTTGCCTATAGTGCACTGCTTAACAATCATAAAATCAGTTTGATGATTTAAAAATCGGGCGCAAGATAAAAAAAATAACTGAAATAACCGGTGGGCCGATTATCAGAATTATGAATTATTAGGAAAGAGAAGCAGAATTACTTGCCCGAAAGATCCTTTTCTATTTTATCAATTTTGCCTTTTAATTCAGGTAACCGCCTGAAAATTACATAGGATTTCATAAATTCGGAATAAGGCTGTACCGGAGCGCCAATAAGAATTTCGTTTTCCTTTTTGAGAGAACCGTTTACGCCCGACTTAGCACCGAGTTTTACGCCATTGGCAATGGTAACATGCGGTGCAATACCAACCTGACCTCCAAACATACAGTCGCGTCCAACCTTGGTTGAACCTGCAATTCCGGTTTGAGCTGCCATTACAGTATTTTCGCCCACCTCAACATTGTGAGCAATGTGAACCATATTATCGAGTTTTACACCCTTGCGAAGAATAGTGGAGCCCATGGTTGCGCGGTCAACGGTAACATTGGCGCCAATTTCAACATAATCTTCAATGATAACATTTCCGATCTGGGGAATTTTCTTGTAGTTCGACTCCTGACTTGGAGCAAAACCAAAACCATCGGCACCGATTACTGAACCGGCATGAATGATACAGTTGGCTCCGATTACACAATTATGGTAAATCTTCACTCCGGGGAAAACAATTGTATTTTCACCAATCTTTACATTTTCGCCTAAATAAACCTGCGGATAAACTTTAACATTATTGGCAAGCTTCACGTTGTCCGACACGTAAGCAAAAGCACCAACGTACACGTCGTCGCCAATTCTTGCAGAAGGCGAAACAAATGATGGAACTTCTATTCCCTTTTTCTGAGGTTTAAAAGAATCGTACAGCTCAAGCAAAGAGGCGAACGACTGGTAAGCATCGGCTACACGGATGAGGGTGCAATTCACTTTATCAGTAAGTTCCAGATCCTTGTTAACAATTACCACCGAAGCCAGGGTTGTATATAGATATTTTTCGTATTTCGGGTTAGCTAAAAAGCAAAGCGTACCAGGCTTACCTTCCTCTATCTTCGAAACGTCGCTGACTTTAACATCAGGATTCCCTTCTATTTCACCCTTTAAAAATTCGGCAATGGTTTGGACTGAAAATTCCATAAAAGTTAATTTTTGCAAACGTAGGTCAAATTCGTTGAATCGCAAAATGTATTAAGCTTATTTAAGAATACCTCCTCGGGCAATGTTTTAATAATTATTTGAATCCTAATTATAAAAGCTCAGGAACTCATGCAGCAAAAAATAAAACACCACGTCTCTAAATTGTAAATCTTAAAATTCATCAATCATGCAAACAAAAAATTTAGTATACATCGTACTTTTTTTAATGGCAGTAAGCATAACAGGTTGCCAGGCTCAGACCAATAAAAAAGAAAGAAGTTCAGCAGGTCAGAAAAAAGAAACCCGCAATGTTTCGTCGTTTAACTCGCTCGATTTGTCAATTTCGGCAAATGTATTGTTGAAACAAGGCTCCGGAGTTTCCCTGGAACTGGAAGGCGATGCCAACGATCTTGAAAAAATTGAAACAGTTGTATCGGGCTCCACTCTTAAGATTAAAACACGGCCGGGTAGCTGGAACATTGGCAGAATAACAGTTTATTTAACCATGGCAGAAATTGAAAACTTAAGCATTTCAGGCTCTGGAAATATTAAAGCCGAAACCGATATCAAGGCCAATGATCTGGATCTGGTTATCAGCGGCAGTGGCAACATTAATCTTCCAAATTTATCAGCACGTGAAGTTTCATCTGTAATTTCAGGTTCGGGAAATATTTCATTTTCAGGAAATGGTAACGCCAACAGTTCGAAAATGGTTGTAACTGGGTCAGGAAATATCAATGCTGAAAACTTTTCAGCCAACAGTGCTGATGTAAGAATTACAGGATCGGGCGATTGCAAAGTGAATGCCAGCGACAAGCTCGATGTTCATATTACAGGTAGCGGAAGTGTTTACTACAAGGGCAAAGCACAGATCGATGCCAGCGTAACCGGTTCCGGAAAAGTACGTCAGATTTAAAAGACCTCTAAAGGTCGGAACCTTTCAGGTTTTAAAAACCTGAGAGGTTTTAAAACATTTTAAACATTCTTCCTTACAATCCTCGATTTTAACTGCTGATCAACCAGCAAAGGAACTTTTTCTACTATGCAATTACTAGTATCCAGACCTAAAGAACGTGCTTCTGAAATACCAAGCTTTCTGATCTGTTCATAAAAGTCAAGTATTACCTGCTGATGTGGTGTAAATTCCAAATCGCCCGAAGCCACCCTGTCGATAAGAATATATTGAAAATCGCTCGAAATATTAAATTCCCTTAACGATTCGTACCTGGAGAGCATTTCCACTTCACCAGAGGCAACCATATCTTCGATCACCTGCTTAAAATAAAGGTTTATCTGGGGTTCAACTTTGAACCCTAACTTAAAATCAACCTTAATAATAGTTCCCGGGTCGTAATGGACAACACGGTATTCAAAGGTGTCGGGTTCATCGGTAATATCAACATGCAGAAACCAGTACACGTCGGCACGTTTGGGCTGCTTGTTTACAATTGAGTATATAATTTTTGTTTCAATTTCGAAAAAACTGTTCGCCTTGGTAATATATACAAGGTTGGTTGCATATTTCGGAATTGTAACATCTTTACTGATTTTACGAATGATGGGCACGTACTTTTCAATCTCCACAAAAGCAAGAAATTTATTTTTGATTTTCCGTCCGTTATACCATATATACATAATCATAACCAGCACACTTGCCACAACAATTGTAAACCAGCCACCATCGCGGAACTTATGAAGATTTGAGTATAAAAATGCTCCTTCAATAGTTAAAAAGATGATCAGAAACCAGATAAGAAAAGGGACAGGAACCCTGTTATTGTAAATATAAAGGCTCATTAAAATGGTTGTCATAATCATGGTAATGGTTATGGACAAACCATAAGCTGCCTGCATTTTACCCGATTCCTGAAAGAAAAGGACCACAAAGCTGCAAGCAATCCATAAAAAAGCATTAACCCTGGGTATAAATATCTGCCCTTTAACTAACGACGGGTACCTCAATTTAAATTTAGGCCAGAAATTCAGTGAGATAGCTTCGCTGATTAAGGTAAACGATCCGCTTATTAAAGCCTGACTAGCTACAACTGCTGCAGCAATAGCAATTATAATTCCCGTAACCATAAACCACGATGGCATAATGGCAAAAAACGGGTTAGTCCCAGCGAAAGCTTCCTGCGGATGCTTAAGAACCCAAACGCCCTGACCCATATAACTCATCAAAAGCATAACCTTGACAAAGACCCAGGTAACGCGGATATTCTTGGTTCCCACATGCCCTAAATCGGAATACAAAGCTTCGGCACCAGTTGTTGCAAGAAAAACGGCCCCGAGCAACAAAAAACCTTGTGGGTAGTTCGAAAGAAGTATTACTGCATATTCCGGGTTGATAGCTTTGAGAATGGAAGGGTATTGAAAAATCTGGAGAGAGCCAAGTACTCCAATCATTAAAAACCAAAAGAACATAATAGGACCAAAAGAGCGACCAATAAAGCGGGTACCGAACTGCTGAAATAAAAACAGCAGACTCAGAATTACAATTACAATGGGAACTACAAGAATATTATTGTTAATTAGTTGCATCCCTTCAACCGCCGAGGTTATTGTAATGGCCGGAGTAATTATCCCATCGGCGAGTAAAGTACTACCCCCAATTATAGCGAATAGAAAAGCCCAGCTTGTTTTTTTTCTGATTAAGGCAAAAAGAGCAAAAATCCCTCCTTCCCCATTGTTATCAGCCTGGAGAGTAATAATTACATACTTTAGTGTGGTTTGAATTGTCAATGTCCAGAAGATGCACGAAATAGCGCCTAAAACAAATTCTTCCCTGAAATCGGCAAATCCTTTAAAAATGGCTTTAACAACATAGAGAGGGGATGTACCAATATCGCCATAAACTATTCCAAGTGTAATTATCAAACCGGCTAGTGTAAGCTGGTTAATCCCCTGATTTTTCTTACTTGCGCTCACAATAAATTAGATTAAATCCTTCCTGAAAAGAAGGCACAAAAATAACAGTTGTTTCTAAATTAGAATTTCATCCAAAAAGAATTACAGTTTTTGCTTTTCAAAATAACTGATTATTAATACAAATAACATTGCCTTAAATCATTAAAATAATCTTAAAAAATAATATTCTGTCAATCAGAGATATTTATGGAGGCATATTTATTGTTATAATTAACTGCTTTAAGTTATTTTTGACTGAATAATTTTTTTACAACATGAGAATTTCGTACAAGCCATTTATAATAGTGGTGGCATGGCTCTTCGGTTTAAATTTTACAATTTTTGGTCAGGATCCTCTCCTTTCCATTCTGAAAAGTGAATTAAAGCGGGAAATGGATTATTTACAGAAAGAACCAAATGCTCCATATTTTTTAAGTTATCAGGTTTACGACACCCAATACACTACCATTTCATCATCGTTTGGAAGTTTAATCAATTCCGACTCCAACCGATATCGGTTTCTATCAACCACTATACGTATTGGCGATTACTCTTTCGACAACACCCACACCTTTACTGGCGAAAACAATTCTCTTGGAGATGCTCTGGGCAACAGTCTTCCCATCGCTTTTGAAGACCAGGAACTTGCGATAAAGCAGGCGGTCTGGAAATCGACTGATGCTGCTTACAGGGGAGCAGTGGGTATTTATCTTTCGAAAAAAAATAATACAAAAGGTCAGGAAAGCAAACTTGCCGACTTTTCGAAGGAGAAACCTTTTAATTATGTGGAACCTCGCACAACACCCATTAACATTGATAAAAAAGCATGGGAAGAAAAAGTACGGGAGTACACCAGGCCCTTTGTTGGTGAAGCTAACATTTTTTCTGCAGAAGCAGAATTGGGTATAGTGAACGACCGCAAATACTTTGTATCCAACGAGGGCAGTGAAATTGCGCAGAATTTTTCATACTGCCGTCTTCAGATAACCGGGAGTGTTAAAACGCCAGACGGCGACGTACTTCCGCTCTTCAGAACTTATACTGCCAAGGACTTGAACGGATTACCTTCCCACCAGTCTATCATGGCCGATGTGAAGGCAATTATTGAAGGTTTAAAAAAGCTGAAAGATGCACCTTTGGCCGAGCCATACTCGGGCCCTGCAATACTTTCCCCGGCCGCTTCGTCGGTATTCTTTCACGAAATCTTTGGCCACCGCATTGAAGGTCAGCGTTTACGCAGCAATAACGACTCCCAGACTTTCAAATCAAAGGTTGGAAGTTCGGTTTTACCAAAATTTATTAATGTTTATTCCGATCCCACAATCGATAATTACAATGGCGTGAAGCTGATAGGTTCTTACCAGTACGACGATCAGGGAGTAAAATCGCAACGCGTAGCTGTTGTTGAAAAAGGAATTCTGAGAAACTTTCTAATGTCGAGATCTCCGCTCGAAGGCTTTGAAACGTCCAATGGTCATGGCAGGGCAAATACAGGTTTGCAGCCCACTTCTAGGCAGTCGAATCTGATTATTGAAACCACCTCTCCCAATTCGCCTGAAGAATTAAGAAAAAAACTCATCAGCGAATGTAAAAAACAAGGTAAAGCTTACGGCTATCTTTTTCAGGACGTAGTTGGAGGTTTTACGCTTACACAGGTTTATACTCCCAATGTTTTTAATATTTTCCCCACTGAAGTGTACAGGATTTATGTGGATGGCCGACCTGACGAACTGGTTCGAGGCGTAAATCTGATAGGAACACCGCTCGCGATGTTCTCGGAAATTGAAGCCACAGGCAACAAGCCTGAAGTTTTTAGCGGCATTTGTGGCGCCGAATCAGGAAACGTACCTGTAACAGCCATTGCTCCGGCACTTTTTGTAAAGAAAATAGAGACGCAGCGCAAACCCAATGCAAACGAAACAATTCCGGTGCTGCCACGTCCCGATTCAGAAAAATTAAATTAAGATTCTCCAAATGAAAGATATTACCAAAAGCATACTTTTTTCGTTCGTACTGATTTTATCATTTACTTCAGTTAAAGCGCAGGTAAACGAGGAACCCATCTGGAAAGCATTGAACGATGAACTTTCGCGAAATATGAAAAATCTTTCCTATCTCGATTATCAAAAACCATTTTTCATTAATTACACAATCGGAAGCAACGAAAACGGAGTAATTCTCGCATCACTCGGGGCAATCATCCTTTCAACCGAAAACAAGCTGAATAATGAAACGGTGCGGGTAATGGTGGGGAACTACCAGGTTTGCGACGAAAACTTCCAGAACGAAAATGACAATGTACGTTTCAACGGAGGCAACATTCCACTTCCGCTCGACGCTGATTATTACGGAATAAGGCGAACCCTGTGGATCCAAACCGATAAAGTATATAAGGCAGCTGGAGAAACCTACAAAAACAAGCTTTACATATTGAAAAGGAACAACATCGCCGTAGATTCTCTGGTTCCGGATTTTTCAAAGGCTCCCGTTTCAAAAGTAAAGATTAACGGACGCGATTTTAAATACAACAAAACCGAATGGGAAAAGCGCATCAGGGAAATATCGGGTTACTTTTTAAAATATGGCGATATTGACGATTCCGGTGTTTCTTTCCGGTTTGCCAAGGCCAATACCTACATGGTTAACAGCGAAGGTTCGGAAGTTAAAACTCCGGTTGATCTGGCTGTAATTACTATTTCGGCCTCGGTGACTTCTTCGGATGGTTCCAGACAAATGGACAGATTTGACGTTTTGGCACCAACTCCGGCAGAATTTCCGGCAAACGAATGGTTTATGAAGGAAATTGAGGCTATGGCCAACAGACTCAAAAAACTCAAAACTGCTGAAGTGTTCGATAAAAATTATAACGGACCTGTTCTTTTTCTTGATCAGGCGGCATCGGAACTGACATCAGCCAGTCTATTCTCGAATGAAGATCCTCTGATTGCTATCAGAGAGCCACTGTATGCCGACCGCAATATGAAGATATTTTATGGCAACAATCCGAATTCCCTAGAAAACAAGCAAAACAAAAAAGTAATTGCCACCGATTTAACTGTTAAAGCCCAGCCTGCTTTAAAAAGCTATAACAATACTCCTTTAATCGGGCATTTCGAAATTGATGCTGATGGTATTGTTCCCCAAAAAGAACTTACACTAATTGAGAATGGTCTTTTAAGGACGCTTTTATGCGACAGAACTCCAACACGCACTATTTCGCAATCGAACGGACATAGGCGGTTTGCTTTCTTCAATAATGGAATTAGTTATATTACCGGGCCTGGCATAATTGAGCTTTCGGGTAAAAAGCAAAGTTCTCCCGATGATTTGAAGACAAAACTTATAGAAAAAGCAAAAGAAGAAGGTCTTGACTATGCAATTGTGATAAAAAAAGTGATTCCAAGGGCAATCAATTACCCGGTTGAGATCTACAAAGTTTCGGTAACCGATGGCAAAGAGACACTGGTTCGTTCAGCCAGTATTAACAATGTTTCATTGGCTACATTGCGCAAATGTATCGGTATTTCAAACCAAACCACAGCTTATAATATGCTTGTAAATGTAGGACCTGACAATGCCAACCTTGGAGCTTACACTCCTGACATTTCGGGGTTACCTGCATCGTTTATTTCTCCCAATGGTATTTTAATTGAGGAAATGGAAGTGGAAGGATCTCCGAAGAATTTATCGGAAGAGAAACCAATTGTACCGAATCCGGTTGGAATGTGAGTTTCGGGTTACGGGTTACTTTTAAGCGTCGGCTTTTACATTATGCCTGCTTTTGCTGAAGATATCCTCGATGATAAGCAATGACAGTACCGCCAGAAAAATAAGGATCACAACAGGAGATATCGAAATGCCTTTTAGTCGGCCGAACATTTCCCCGAAACCCGAATTGAGAGAGTTGTAATATTCAACTGTTGAAGCCCAAAACATGGTCAGCTTAGCCATAAACTCAGGCAGTGTAGACAAATACCATCCACCGGCTCCAAAAACAGGAATTAAAAGCAAAAGCCACCAGTAATTAAAATTATCTTCGGACGTTTTGACTTCGAGAGCATAAATAGAATTCATCACGTTCTTCGAAAAATTTTCCGAAGGATCATCCAGAGTCATTTTCTTTAACCATTCGGAAGTGGCACGATCTATATTTTTATCCTCATCCATCATATTCCTTAATTTTTTGATCCTGTTGCATATACTTCAACATTTCCCATAATCTCTTTCTTGCCCTGAAAAGTTTCACCTTCACATTTGCTTCCGAAAACCCAGTAATATCAGTAATTTCCTTTACAGCACATTCGTTCAGGTAAAAAAGAGTAATAACAGCTCTTTCGTCATCGGGTAATCTATCCACCGCTTCACGCACCATCAAATTCTGTTCCTTGCTTGTAAGCGAATTGAATAAGTTTTCCGATTCGGCAATATTGTACGAGTTAAACTTATCATCGTCAATCGAAGTAATCTCCAGCTTCTTTTTTCTTAACCTCGACACCGCAAGGTTAAAAATAATTTTAAAAAGCCATGTTGTAAATTTACTTTCATGCCTGAAATCCTTCAACGACTGATAAGCTTTGACAAAACCATCGTGAGCCACTTCTTCGGCGTCTTCAGGAATCTTAAGCAATTTTAACGCAAAGGTATAGCTCGTACGCTTGTGTTTTTCAACCAGGTACGAAAAAGCGCTGATATCACCGCCAATTACCTTTTCAATATAATATATGTCGTCGTGAAATTGCATACACTTAAAAAGACGTCGACAGATGACATTCGGTTACAAAAAAAACATTAAAAATTTTTGTAACCGATTTAAAAGTGGTGGCGTCAAAGATTATGAAAGCAAATTTATTCATTAATTATAAAACATTAAAACATGAACGCATTAGAAACAATCTTCACAACGGCTGTAGTATTTGCCGGGATATATGGGATCATCCAGTTATTTGTAAAAAGAAAAGAACGACTCATGCTAATTGAGAAGGGCACAAATCCTCCTGAAATTAAATCAGAAATCCCTTTCTTTTCAAGTTTTAAATTCGGTCTTTTCTTTATAGGAATTGGTGTAGGTGTATTGATTGGCAATATTTTAGCAGTAACCACTGCCCTTGAACACGAAGTTGCTTATTTTTCCATGGTATTTCTATTCGGCGGTTTAGCGCTGGTTATCCATCATGTGATTGATAAGAAAAACAATGCCTAATAATATTTTTATTGTAGGGGGCGCCATGCATGGCGCCTCTACAATAAAAATATTTTACATTTTCAGATAACAGAAATAATGCTTTACCACCTGTTTCGACAACACTGTAAGGTTAAGCATATCCGATGCCTCGGCAATATCAATGGTTTCCTTATTCTTTTTCAGAATTTTAATCTTATCGTCGTTCAGACTATAAGCAAGGTTGCTGATGGTCCCTGTAAAAGCAAAATAATCCATCTCCTCCTGAGTTATTCCTTTCGCCTTAGCAATTTCCTTTCCAATTTTATCAGTATAAGCCTGTTCAAAAGGCTGATACTGCATCTCTATTCTATAGAGCTTACGCCCCATCAGGTTAGAACTTAACAACGAAAGTACCGGATCTTTGCTATCGGCCCAGACTTTGGCAGAAGAGAAAATATCATTATCCTCCAGTTTGGAATAATTATCGAGCACAATTTTTCGCGATTCCGGTGTTACGGTATTGGGATCAATTCCCGGAAAAGGGTTGGCAATAAAAAACTCGAAGCAAGGAGTGGCAAATATTGGTTCACCATTGCGGGCCAGGTATTTTACCCGTTTCAAAATATTCACAAGCAAATTCTCGGCAGATATGACAGTTTTATGAAAATAAACCTGCCAGTACATTACCCGCCGTGCTATCAAAAACTTTTCGATAGAATAAATTCCCTTCTCTTCCACCACAAGCTCGTCATTGGCTACGTCGAGCATTTTTATGATGCGGTCCGAGCCAATCATCCCCTCAATTACACCAGTAAAAAAGCTGTCGCGGCGAAGGTAATCAAGACGATCCATATCCAATTGGCTCGAAACAAGCTGATAAAGAAAGTGCTTGGGATATTTGTCCTGAAATATTTCAATAGCGAGCTGAAGCCTTCCTCCAAAAATATCGTTCAGCTCCTGCATAAAAAGAAGCGACAGAACTTCGTGGGAACAGTTGTCTACAATTGTCGATTCCAATGCATGGGAGAAAGGACCGTGACCGATGTCGTGCAGTAAGATGGCGATCATCACCGCTTCGGCTTCAGCTTCTGTAATTTCATGACCTTTGGACCGCAACACCGCTATGGCCTGCTCCATCAAATGAAGCGCCCCCAAGGCATGTTGAAAACGGGTATGATTTCCGCCGGGATAAACCATATTGGTAAGCCCAAGCTGCTGAATACGCCGTAACCGCTGGAAATACGGATGCTCTATCAAATCAAAAAGAATTGGGAATGGTATATTGATAAATCCGTAAACCGGATCGTTTACAATTTTACGCTTGTTTAATATCATCGATTTCTAAATAAACTCAAAAATACAAAGTTAACACTACACTTTTAATAATTCTCCTACATGTAATTTGGAATTAATTGTGTCGTGCAAAACAAATTAATCTTAAGGGATTTGTTAATTTTGCCCAAAATTTTGAATATGGCTTCTTTAAACGAAATTCAGGATGAGATAATCGGGGAATTCGAGATGTTTACCGACTGGATGGATAAGTACAATTATCTGATTGAGCTCAGCAAAGATCTCCCGGTGATCGACCCAAAATATAAGACAAACGAATATGTCATTACCGGCTGTCAGTCGAAAGTATGGCTGAATGCCGAAATGGAAGGCGACAATATTGTTTTTCGTGCCGACAGCGATGCGATTATAACAAAAGGTATTATTGCGTTGTTAATACGGGTGATGTCGAACCGTAAACCGGCTGAGGTGATGAATGCCGACCTGTATTTTATTGATGCCATAGGGCTTCGCCAGAACCTGTCTCCTACCCGGAGCAATGGTTTGCTGGCTATGGTAAAACAGATGAAATATTACGCCTTGGCTTATAATACTAAATTAGGAATTTAGGCTGTAGCTATTTAGGCTGTAGAAATAAAAAAGTAAGGTGTTTGAATGGCTGTTTTGCCTAAAGCCTAAACACCTAAACACTAAAAAACTTAATATTATGTTAGAACTCGAAACCGCAGTAGTAAACGTATTAAAGGACACTTACGATCCTGAAATACCTGTGAATGTTTACGATCTGGGCCTTATATATAAAATTGATGTTGACGACAACAACCAGGTAGAAGTCACCATGACCTTAACGGCTCCCAACTGCCCTGTTGCCGATGATCTTTTAATTGAGATCAAAGAAAAGGTAGAAGCTATCCCCGGAGTAAAAGGCGCAGCAATTAACCTCACTTTCGATCCTCCGTGGGATAAGAGTATGATGAGCGAAGCGGCTTTGCTGGAGTTGGGATTGTTGTAAGGAAGAGACCCCGGTCGACAGACCTCAGTCCACGGCCAATACAAAAGGATACCACATGGACATTCGAACAAGAAGCGCACTTATCAAAACCGAAGCTATGAGGTTGGGTTTTGATGCTTGTGGTATTGCCAGGGCGGAGGAACTTACGGAAGACAAACCCCGGCTCCTCTCTTGGCTAAATTCGGGCTACCAGGCCGACATGAAATATATGGAGCGCAACATTGACAAACGCTCCGATCCACGGTTGCTGGTAGACGATGCCAGATCAGTTATTGTTCTTCTTCAGAATTATTTCCCTGAGAAATACGAATTCAAAAGCGATTACAAAATCGCCAAATACGCTTATGGCGAGGACTATCATATTGTTCTTAAAGAAAAACTTTTCTCACTTTTCAATTATATCAACAAAGAAATTTCTCCCGCAAAAGGGCGTTGCTTTACCGATTCGGCGCCTGTACAGGAACGATCGTGGGCAGTAAAAGCCGGACTCGGCTGGATTGGCAAAAACGGCAACCTGCTTACCCGCAATTTCGGTTCTTTTGTTTTTATTGCCGAACTTATCCTCGACCTGGAACTGGAATATGATGCACCCAATCTCCACAATTACTGCGGATCGTGTAACATCTGCATCAACCAGTGCCCAACCGGAGCAATTGTTGCGCCCAAAGTAATTGACAGCAACAAATGCATTTCGTACCTTACGATAGAAAACAAAGAAGAAATACCTGAAACATTCAGAGGTAAAACCGAGAACTGGATCTTTGGCTGCGATATCTGCCAGGATGTTTGCCCCTGGAACAGGAAAAACAAGCCTACCCATGAAAAACGTTTCCACCCCGATTTGAATTTGGTGAATTATGAAAATAAGGACTGGGAAGAACTTACTGAAGAGGAGTTTAATTCATTTTTTCAGAAATCACCTGTCAGCCGCACAAAGTTTGATGGTCTAAATCGCAATATCACGAATTGCAGATAATTTCGAAATAAGCTACTTTTACAAATCTTCCAACATTTTAAGATACGAAAAATGAAAATTGCGATAATCGGAACCGGCGGTGTGGGCGGCTATTTTGGCGGACGACTGGCTTTCGCCGGAAATGATGTAACATTTGTTGCCCGTGGAGAACACGCCGAAGCCATTCGGAAAAACAGCCTTATTGTTAAAAGTATCAATGGCGATTTTGTGGTAAATCCGGCTACAGTTGTAGGCAGCGCATCTGAACTGAAAGGGCCGGATCTGGTTATTCTTGGCATCAAAGCATGGCAGGTAAAAGAAATGGCGCACCAGCTAAAAAGCATAATTGGTGAAAACACAATAGTTCTGCCATTGCAAAATGGCGTAATGGCTCCAGGAGAGCTAACGGAAATTCTTGGCGAAAAGCATGTCATTGGCGGACTTTGTCGAATCTTTAGCAAAATAGAAGCTCCCGGGGTTATTAATCATTACGGGGTGGATCCGCAAATTGTATTTGGAGAGCTGAATAATGAAAAAACAGCACGGGTCCTGGAGATCCAGCAAATCTTTACCAAATCGGGATTTAAGGGAACCATTCCTGAGAGTATTCAAACCGAATTATGGCGAAAGCTCGTTTTGATAGGCTCCGGCGCTTTGCTGGCACTTACCCGCTCACCCTATGGCAGTGTCCGCGAGAACAAAGAAACACGGGTACTTCTGCAAAATTTACTGACCGAAATATACATGGTCGGGCAAAAATCGGGTGCAAAACTTGAGGATGACACCGTCGAAAAAATAATGAATTATATTGATTCATATCCTTATGATGCCAACACTTCCCTGGCCCGCGATATATGGGCAGAGAAACCGTCGGAAATAGAATACCAGAGCGGATCGGTAGCCATGCTGGGTGAAAAACTGGGTGTTCCGACACCGGTAAACTCCTTTGTTTATCACTGTTTGTTACCTATGGAAAGAAGAGCAAGAGAAAGAAGTTAAAATAGTCGACAGTCCACAGAAGTCAAAAATACAAGTCGATAGACGATGGTCGATAGTCCATAGACAATACAATACAAGTCGACGGTCCACAGACGTCAGACGACAGCAAGAATGCAGAATGTAAGTCGATAGACGAAGGTCGATGGTCCATAGCCAATACAAAATACAAGTCGACAGTCCACAGACGTCAGACCACAGCGAGAATGAAGAATGCAAGTCGATAGACGATGGTCGATGGTCCATAGCCAATACAAATACACAAGTCGACAGTCCACAGACGTCGGACGGCAGCTTAAAACAATTCAGACTTTCTCTGTATTTGCCGTGGACCGACGACCGAGGTCTGTGGACTATCAAAATTAATACTTATACTTTTTCCTGAAATCCTTCGCTTCGCGGGTCATTTTACCAAACTGCTTGCCTAAGCGCTTTTGATCTCCGGCTTTCAGTTCAAAGCGTCGCTGCTCCTTTATTAGTTTCAGATAACTTTCATAAGCCTCAGGACTCAGTTTACCTTCCTCGAGAGCTTTTAGCACACCGCAACCTTCCTCGTTAAGGTGTTTGCAATCGGAGAACCGGCATTCAACAGCATAGTCGTCTATAACTGGAAAGAGGCTAGAACTGGTCTGTTCAGCATCAATGGCAATGCCAAACTCGCGCATTCCCGGAGTGTCGATCAGCAAACTGCCATTTGGCAACTTATATAAATCGCGTGTGGTGGTTGTATGAACACCCTTTCCGGTAGAAGTGCTTATTTCTTTGGTTTCGCGCTGCAAATCCGGCTTAAGCCATTTCAAAATAGAGCTCTTACCAACACCTGACGAACCAATCATAATATAGGTCTTCCCTTTCCTAAAGACTTCACTGCCTAAAGCATCCATTCCCAAACCGGTGTAGGTACTGCAAAAATAAACGGAACAATTCCGGCCAAGTTTCTGAATCTGATTGAGATAAAAATCCATATCGGTAATCAGATCGGCTTTATTAAGAATAACGATGGGCTCAACCTTACAATTGATCAATTGAACCAGGTACCGATCCAACCGCATGATATTAAAATCCTGATCGAGCCCCTGCACAATCAAGGCATAATCAACATTGGCTGCGAGAATCTGCCGGTCGTTTCTCTTGCCGGCGACTTTTCTGTAAACCTCGTTAAACCGGGGAAAAATATCAATAATGTATCCCATGCTGTCGTAGGCAATGCAAAACACCCAATCGCCAATTTTAGGCAAGTCTTCCGGCTCAGAAGCATAAAGCATCTTGCCTGAGAGTTCAGCCTCAACTTCACCTTTTTCTGTAATCAAATGGTATTTGAACCCCTGGATGGATATAACCCGTCCGGCAACGGAGGTTTGATCGGGGAAAGTATCTGAATAATTCTGTAAGTTGGTGTTCCAACCAAATTCTGATAACAAATTCATTTCTTTAAATATTAATTAAGTTCAGACTAAAGCATAGCTGAACAACCTGAATAATTTTATAAATCAAGCAAGTATGCGGGCACAGAATGTTTCTGCCCTATGCCACAATTATTCCGGCAAATGAGAAATGATATGTATTGAAATTTGTTTTCATCCGGTGCAAATGTATAAAATGTTCCCGGATTGTTGATAACCATTGTATCATCTTTACTGTTCATTTTTTAGAATACTCTAAATTTGATTTTTTTAAACTATCTAAAATGAACAGAAACATAAAGTATTATTTAGCCACTCTCTTTCTTGCAACAAGCCTTCAGGTTTTTTCGCAGGAAAACAAACCGTTAACCGAACAACAAAAAGCTGATGAGATGCGGAATAAAATGGATTGGCCCAATTTAAAAAAGTACCAGGACGAGAATGCGAAAGTTGGATTACCTGCTCCTGGCGAGAATCGTGTAGTGTTTATGGGGAATTCAATCACCGAAGGTTGGTTAAGAACAGATCCCGATTTTTTCAAGGGGAAGCCTTACATCGACCGTGGGATCAGCGGCCAGACAACTCCGCAGATGCTTATTCGTTTCAAGCAGGATGTTGTGCGACTTCAACCAAAAATTGTTATCATAAACGCAGGAATTAACGACATTGCCGGGAATACAGGTTTGTCGACACTTGAGATGATTCAGGATAACTTATCTTCCATGTGCGAAATCGCCAGAGCAAACAATATCTGTGTAATCCTGGCATCAGTAATTCCTGCTTACGATTTCCCATGGAGAAAAGGATTGGAGCCAGCGCAAAAAGTTGTGGACCTGAATAAATGGATCAAAGAATATGCTGCCAAAAACAACCTGATCTATCTGGATTATTTTTCGCCTATGGCCGATGAGCGAAATGGATTAAAAGCGGAGCTCAC
>JAJYAG010000076.1 GCA_021779665.1 Bacteroidota bacterium
GCAGCATTACCTCCATCTCGGGAGGTTTAACAAAATCGCGGACAACAATAATACCAACCGGAGCAAGCAATTCAGTTTGCCGCTTCAGCGTGCTATATGCCCTGTAAGGATCGTAACCATTGAAAGAAGTAATATGATGAATGGACGAGCAATTGAAAAATCCATGCACACTGCCTTTTTCGAAAGAGGTAAGTTTTTCACCGTCATCAGCCCGAAAAGTGAGGTTAGGCAGGGAGTATGTTTGGGATGCGATATCGACCATCTTGGGATTGATATCCACTCCAATTACCTGAAGCTTTGGAAACAAGTGAGCGAGAATGCTGGAACTGGTACCCGATGCCATCCCTACATCCACAATTGTATTTCCGGGATTGGGATCGAAAAATACACTCGCCGAGGCAACCTTTTCGACTGAGACAGCATCCATTGCTGTCAGGTATTTTGTGTAATCGGTCTGTGAACCCCTGTCCTGGGATTGATAGGTATTATTTTGCATGGAACTCTGATATAACTTCTATTTTTCCAACAATTTGCCGGTTAAATTCTTCAAGATTTTCGGCTGGAATCCAAAGTTCATTATGGATCTCACCTCCCACATTCTGAACTTTAAACTGCATCAAATAATTTTTTGGTATTTCAAATCGGGTTACGTATCCTGATCCGCTTGCTTTTACATTCCAGTCCCGGGCAATTTGTTCAGCATATTCCTGGTTTAACACAGGATAAAAAATTGGTTGCTGGGGCAATCGAGGAGGAAAAGCTTTCCAGCCCGACTCGTTAATCAATGAAAGCTCCTTGGGGCCAACTGGACGATATAAAATAGCAGAGTTCTTTTCTTGATTGAATTGACAATATTTTTCAAGCTGCAACATTCTTCTAACTTCCATCAGAGCAAACCCCAGCAGGTTAAGACCCCGCCATTGGGTTGGGTCTTCAACTACTTTGCTGTCCTTTGCCAAACCAATTCCCCATATAAAATCAACCGGACTGGCTTCCACAAGAACGCGATCACCCGTTTCAAGAAGATAATCCTTCAAATCGGCATTTTGGGTAAACTTATGATAGTTACCCTCCACCACAATTTCGAACCGCTTCTTAACCCAGGTTTCTTCATCAAATCCTTTAATCTCACGCCCAAGGCTTTTAACTTCACCAGGATGAGTCGCTGAAAGGATCCTTTCTGCAATTTCATTATCACCAAAAAGACGGGCTTTTTCAGCCATCATCCAGTGTTCGGCGGTGGAATAGGTAATATTATCCACGGTAAAAGGTGAGGCGAACCACTGACTAAAGCAAAATGGTCCGACTGTTTGGTTTTTGCCAGGAGTATGTCCCCAGAAAAACAAGTATTTAATTCTTTCTCCAGCCTTAAAAACTTTCAGGAGATCTTCAACCGTAGAAATGCTCATTGGGGTTTGGGTGTTAGATTTAACAAAGTGCGTCCAAGATATTCAAACTTTTTGAATTGTAAAAAGACGGTTCACTCAATAGAACCGCCTTTTTTACGCAACAATATTTCATATATATTTACATAATCTATATTTCATCTGAAATGAGCGATAAAATAATCTATTCCACCCAAAACTCAGAATATCTGGCTGGCGAAATTGCACAAATTCTTAATATTCCTTTCGGGAAAATAGATTGGGTGCAGTTTGAAGATGAAGAATTTGAAATTCAGGTATGCGACCGGTTAGCGCCGCTGAACAAGCATGTGATTATTGTTGGCTCGGCCGAAAACCTGCGTTATTATGCTGATCTTGCCGACCTTGTAAGTACTTTCAAACAACAGTACAGGGCATCAGTTGTCGATATAATTGTTCCATACATCGGTTATTCCACTGCCGAACGTTCAAAGCCCAATACCGGAATATGCCCCAGGGGAATTTACAGGGTTCAAAGCCTTTTTGATGCACTGCCCCGAAAAGTGACATTTTTCGACCTTCATGCCGATGGCATTATGAATGTGGGAGGTCGTAACGGCATTGCAGAGCATCTGTATTCCGAATCACTTGTAGTGGAGATTATCAACGAAATGAAACAGGAGAATCACGACCTCATTCTGATATCTCCCGACGCCGGCAGGGGCAAATGGGTAAAATCACTGGCCGATAAAACGGAGCTTCCGCATGATATTATGAGTAAGGACAGGTATGATATCGATAAAGTTAAACTGGAAGCTGCCTCGGCAAAAGTGAAGGATAAAGTTGTAGTTATATTCGACGATATGATTCGCTCGGGCAATACTGCCATTAAAGCTGCAGAACTTATTATGGAAGCTGGTGCAAAAGAAGTGCGGATGATTGCTTCTCATGCCGTTCTCCCTAAAACCGATACCGTAGATGCCGAAAAGAAAATGCATTATTCGGCTATTTCGAAAATTTATGTCACCAATTCACACTCTCGGTCTCAATCCATCAACTCCCCAAAATTTGAAGTAAGGAGCATTGCAGGGATTCTGGCTGGTTCAGTTTGCTAATTTGACATCGTAAATTAACTGAGTTCGACCAAAAGCTAGCGTGTAGCAAACCTGAATTTACTTTTTCAGAATTCTCTCCTTTAGCCTTAGATACTCTCTTGTAAAATAAAATCCATTCTGCGACTCTCTCAAGTCGAAGCCAAATGCACGCTTTGTGACAGTTATAATTGGCGGTGCCTGTATGCGTTTGAAGTAGCTGATTTTAAACAATCGCCACTTGTGCTCCAGGTCGGCAATAAAGGATGCTGCATCTTTAAAATATCCATCAATGAGTTGCTGGTCGCATTTGATGGTTTGCCCAAGTGTACCGTTGATATAATATTGAAGTATTTCCTCAGGATCGAGGCGGAATTCTGTAAAGGCTTTTACCAGTTTATCATGGTAGGGATAAAATATGGGGTCACCTTTGCCTTCATCCACATTCTGGTCGGGGCTCAATTCGGCCGATGCCGGAATGTTGAAAATGGTTACCGGAACAACTTCCTTTTCTTCGTTGATAAACCTTGCCAGATCGTATACTTCCATTTTGTAAAGATCGGCAATAGGAGCCAAAGCGCCGTTTACATCTCCGTAAAGGGTTGCGTAGCCAAAGGCTGTTTCTGTTTTGTTACCATTATTCACAAATACTGCTCCCAGACAGGATGCTACTCCGGCCAGGACACGCGAACCACGGTCGCGTGCCTGAATATTTTCTTTATTTAATCCCGACAACAGCAAAGGTGTTGTGCTATTCGAGCCATCGAGCCGGGTAAACACAGCCGACTCTATTTCCCTGATTGTATTTTCGTAAGAATGCTGGATTGGAATAGATGTATAATGAATTCCCAGGTTCTGCGCCAGTGTTCGTGCCGCTCCTTTGGTAGTTTCGGAGTTAAACTGCGAAGGCATGTTGATGGCATACACATTTTCAGGCCCAAGTGCTTTAGCCAAAAGGGTTGCACTCAGGGCGGAGTCAATACCGCCACTTAAGCCAATCACAACTTTTTTATTTGGAAAACTTTCGAAAAACTTACGGATACCAAAAATCAAACCCGCATAAAGTTCTTCACGGTCGCGCTGCACACTTAATTGGGGATTGACAATGCTTCCGTTTGACTCTCCAAAAAGGGTCGCTTTGATGGTTTCCTCGGTATAATCTTTGGCAACTTTGTGCAGGGAGCCATCGGGATTATAAATGGTGGAGTTGCCGTCGAAAAGAAAAATGTTTTTGCCGTTGTTCTGAATTCCAATGTTATTGGCATAAATAAAATACACCGGTTTGGCTTTGATCCTGTCGCGCACCACCGAATGGCGCTTGTTGTTTTTGCGCCACGTCCACGGAGAACAGGATATGTTGATTATTGCCTCAGCACCTTTCTGCAAAAGGATATCGATGGGATTGATGGTGTAATCGTCGCTCCACATATCCTCACAGAGAATCAGACCGAGTTTCCGAATATTTCCGTTGATATTTACCTCGAACGGAGAAATAACATCCTGCACCGGTTCATTTAAATCCTGCGCTATTTTGCGGCCAGAATAAAAGTGGCGCTCGTCGTCGAACTCCCGGTATTTGGGCATCAGTACCTTGTGAAATTTCCCTTCGCCAACATACTCACCATTCTGAGCAATAAAGGCTGAATTATACTTACGGATGCGTCCATCCTCGCTCCTGAGCGATATTTCGAGATCGATATTTCCCCAGACAGAAATAATGTTCTGTGTTGCGTTCCTGATCTCTTCATTATAAGCAAAGCAATCTTTCACGAAAGCCGAATTTTCCCATTCATCGCCCAATAAATAACCGGGCACGGCCATTTCAGGAAAAACAATGATATCGTCGCCTGCACGCCTCGACTTTTCGATTTCGGTCAAAATCTTTTTAACGTTGAAATTGGGATGTCCCGGCTTAATATCCAACTGGGCTACAGCTATTTTTATGGGAAGAGAGGATGACATTAGAAATTTCAAATAAAATTAAACACTGACAAAGCTAAATATTTAAATCACAAATTTAAAACACCTCACCCTTAAGAGGCTGTGTAAAAAGCCAATTATATGCCATATTTCGACTCCGCTCAATATGACAAACGACTGATAATCAAACGTCAGACTGAGCGTAATCGAAGTCTTCCCGACCTTTTCACACAACCTCCTTTGAAGAGCAACGAATCAAGAGTTGTGCGTTCTTTCTCCCCTCTCCATCTGGAGAGGGGCCGGGGGTGAGGTCTAAAAAATTCATGAATCATTCAGGCTAAATATTTCTTATTGTTTTGAACAGAACAGAGCGCTAAAGAATTACATCGGCCGATTTTGCAAACTGAATTCCCATGCTTTTTGCCCGTGCATAAATGTGATCGGCCAGATGCCCCAAACCAGTGACATCCGACATACAATCTTCGAGTATTACAAATTTCCTGGCGAGCTCCGGCGCTTCGTTCATAGCTTGTTTCAGACTATTGGCCACGCAATGCGACCTGGCTTCTCCGGCAAGAAAAACACGATCGAATTTCGATAGCATTTCAATCAAAGCAACATTCAACTGCGTTTCGGGATGACCCGCAACCGGGACATTCGCCCTGAATATGCCAAAATGTTCCGAAACCGGGTAAGTTCCTTTTGTGATCACCTGGTAATAATTGCCGTTCATAGCCCATTCCACAAGCGCTTCCATCAGGTTATCGTCGATGGCGGCACCTCTTGAGCCCGTTAAACAATGGTATGGCCAGATGAAGTGTCCGAACTCGCCCTGTTTCTCAAGTGTTTCAACATAAGCTGCTGCTTCGTTGGCAAAGAATCGTGGCGTCCATTTCCCTTCCCTGATTTCATGGGCTGTAATTGGCGTAAATGGATCGGGAAATTTTCCGCTTTTATCCTTCCAGAAAGATGGATGGGAAATATCGTTCACCGGGTGACTGTCGGCTGTAACTACTATGTGATCTATTTCAGATTTATTGCTCTTGATCCAGTCAGCCAACCTTTTCATGTCAGCATTAGCTCCTTCAACATACAATGCCCCCGCAGGATTGCAGAAATCGTACTGCGGATCGATGATTAGTATTGCATTTTCGTTATTCATAATCTGGAATTTAGAAATGATTAATAACTCTTTCGCACAACTGAACTTCAAAAGGATCTCCTGTATGTTTCCCGTCTACATCCGATAACTTTATTGCCGGTATATAATTCCTGTAACCCTCAGGCTTTACCGAAATCAGCTTGATAACCATATTCAGCGGTTTAACTCCTACATCGTTCGACAGGTAAGTGCCAATCCCGTAAACATCATGCAGCCGGCCATTCACATACCTTTTTATTTCCTTTACCTTTTCAAGGTCTAGCGCATCGCTGTAAACCACAGTTTTGGTTTTAGGATCGATACGGTGATCAGCATAATGCTTCAGCACTTTATCGGTAAAAACAAGTGCATCGCCGCTGTCCCAGCGTACTCCATCGAAAAGTTTGGTAAACTTAGAGTTGAAACTGTGGAAGAAATTATCGGTGGTGTAGGTGTCTGTGAGGGCAATACCCAGACTTCCATGATAAACATCAACCCAGTTTTCGAGAGCTATGGCATTAGCCATGCGGTATCCAAAATGCGCACCATGATACATAAACCATTCATGGGGGTGAGTTCCGATAGGAGTGAGATTGTACTTCATAGCCAGATAAACATTGCTGGTTCCATTAAGTACTCCACAGGCATGGTCCTTCAGAATTGCCACAACGCGGTCCTGCACATCGAACGAAAAACGACGACGGGTGCCAAATTCCGACAATTCTGCTCCGATATTAGCAAATTCAATGGCTTTAGCTTTGGCATGGGGTTCATAGTCGCCGGACTTTTGATTTGTCATTTGAAAATAAAGCTCCGAAATAAGCGCCATCAGCGGAACTTCCCATAATACCGTGCGGTACCATAAGCCCTTTATTGTCACTTCCAAAGCGCCTCCCGATTGCCGAATGGAAACCTCGTCGGGGTTATACCGGTAACCTTTGACAAGGTCGATAAACACCGGATCGAAATAATAGCATTTACGACGTACAAAATTTTCCTCTTCTTTTGAAAGGCTGAGATCCTCCATCGCATCGACCTCTTTGCGGAGCGCCTCGGCAAAGCCTGACGGGAACTCAGTATTACCCCGATTTATGAAACTATACTCCACCTCTGCCTTCGGAAATTCCTTCTGAATGGCGTTCATGGTTGTGAACTTGTAAAGATCGTTGTCTGTAAAATTGCGGATGATCATATGTTTAGTATTAAGTCGTAAGATATAAGTTTAAAGAAGGTCGATAGTCCATAGTCGATGGTCCATAGTCAATACAGAGAATACATACAAGTCGGTAATCTTTAGTCTCCCGATAGCTATTGGGAGGTCTATGGCCAATACTGGAAAACAGTTGGCGGATCTCGCTAAAAACACCCAACCGGCTGTTATAGCCCCCTCTCAGGGGGTTGGGGGTATAACCCGTAACCGATAACCCGAATCCCGTAACTCGAAACCCGCTCAAATCTCAAAATTGAAACCCTTTTCAGATAACTCCTGATATTTGTTTTTGTTGAAACTGAAATACTTGGCGCCTTTGTGAGGAAGCCCTTTTACCGATTCGTTGTGGTCGATAAGCAGTTCTGTATCAAGAATTTTTCGGCGGAAATTGCGCCTGTCGAGCTGCATCTCAAGCACTGCTTCGTATAAGTTCTGAAGCTCAGGCAGGGTAAAGCGTTCGGGCAACAATTCGAAGCCTATGGGTTGATAACGGATTTTCCCACGCAGACGATTCAGAGCGATGCGAAGTATGCGGTCGTGATCGAATGCCAGGGCTGGAACTTTGGAAATAGGAAACCATTGGGCATTTTTAGCATCGTCGCCGGCCTGCAGTTTATAATCCGACAGCTTTACAAGAGCGTAATACGATACAGTTACCACCCTGCCCCGGGGATCGCGATCTACATCACTAAAAGTGTAGAGCTGTTCTATAAAGAGATTTTCGATACCTGTTTCCTCGAATAACTCACGGCGGGCGCATTGATCTGTATTTTCGTCCATTTGCAGAAAGCCACCTGGTAATGCCCACCGACCTTTGAAAGGATCAATGCCTCGTTCTATCAGCAGCACTTTCAATTCTCCGTTATCGAAACCGAAGATTACACAATCGGTTGTTACCGCAGGCCGGGGGTATTCGTAACAATATGTTTTTTGGCTTTCCATATCTTTGCGTTATTACGACACAAAGATAGAGATGTAATTTGAAATAACAAAAAATCTATGCGTTATTTTTACGCATAGATTGAAAAAAGAAAAGCCTCACCCCTGCCCCTCTCCAGATGGAGAGGGGTCTCACACTTACATTTTTTTAGCTAAGTTGTATATTCTACCTCCTAACAATCTAAAGTCTATACGTCTAATACCTACAGCCTCCCCACATAAGTTAGCACTATGCCTCCCGTTTCCAACGAAAAAGTTTTAAATCCTTTTCCGATAAGCAAATCGATAATAGGTGCCGGAACAAAGGGTGTTTTCAATTCGAGAATTTCGCCGGGATTAAGATTCTGCGCTATCTTAAGAATCTCAGACATGGGACTGCCGCCTGAATTGATAACAGGTGTGGCATCGAATCGCTGTTTAATTTTGGCTTCGCTAAACCATTCAGGTCGGGTTTGGGAAATGTACGATCCTTCACCGGCAGTTTCATTCAACGTACCTTGCCCCACTTCTTTCCGTAAGCGATTCACAAGTTCATCTACTTTTAGCCCTCCTACCACGGCAGCTTGCTGAAGTGAGGCCACTTTGGCCACTGTTTTGCGTAAAATTGGGTTTTTGAGCTTGGCAAACGAAGGTGACAACTCAAGCAAAACCGATTCGAGTTGCGGATAAGCATCGAGCACCTCTCCTACCTTTGTTTTGGGAGTTATTATAAGTTTTTCAGTATTCATGGTTTGGAGCTTTTGGTGTACGACAACAACCGCTGCTCTCCTTCAAGCTTTCGCAAATGTGTCAGATCCTGCGTGTATTCCAACGTTCCAAGGTATTCACCTTCCTTACCGCGCATGGCAAAGTATTCTATATAGATAAACTTCCCCTGCATGTTGATCCAGAAAGCCGCAGAATTCTCTTTACCACTTCTGAAATCATCCAGAATCTGATCCACCACATGCACGCTCGATGGTGGGTGACACATACGCACATCGCGACCCAGAATGGCGCGATTACGGGCAAAAATTCGGTCGGGCCCCAGACTGAAAAACCGAACTTTATCGTCCTTATCCACAAAAGTAAGATCAACAGGCAAAACTTTAAATAAAGCTTCCAGCTCTTCAATCCTGAAGTTACCGGTTGAAAGCTGCATAAATTCCTTATTGCTGTATGTAACTTCAGTAATAGCCACACCTTCGGGTTTCCATTCCACTTCGGGATCGTACAAACAATAACCAAACTCCATGGTTTGCTGATAAATAGCATGCCAGTCGCCCTCAGTGAGTTTATCCATACTCATGGGAAGTAGAATTTCTTCTTCTTTCATAATCATATCCGCAACGCCATTGATTGCCGGATATAAAACCATATCGGCAGCAGTTACAGCTTCTTCCGCAGTTATTGCTCCGGGAGCAGAGACTACCTCCAGTGCTGCCTTCAACTTTGCTCTAATTTCGTCGTGTTTGCCCCACATCACTTTCGGAGGACCTGTGATCTCATATTTTTCCAGAAACGGGAACAGCAGATATTCCTTTCGCCTGTAATGCTTATCCACATCCATTAACTCATTGAAACGGGCATGAAGCTTAAGAAAAATTTCCTTCACCTGCGCATCCTGAGCCGTCCTGAGTTGATTAATCAACTGTTCAATGGCAGCAATTACCCGCTCCAACTCACGATTTTCCTTTGTGAAAGTATCGACAGGATGACCCAGCGGAATTGGCCTTGCACCCGTCTGATCGATATGACCTTCCAGCACCATGGTATGGATATCGCAAAACTGCAGCACCTCCTCTTCGGGCAGCCCTTCCATAATCAGTTCCTGCTCCACTTCAACCACTTCGTCGTAAGGAATATTCTGCAAAAGCTCCACAAGCCGTTTCTTCACCATCTCAGGAGCCTCGCCCTGATGCAACTGCAAAATCATGTGCTTGAGCAATTCCTTTCTCCTTTGCGAATTATTGATAAGCTCACTCATATTTAAAAAGATTAGTTTTTCTAAACTGTCACAAAAAAGTATCAAGATGAAAAGTCAGCCCTTTCAAACCTGAACCTAACATTAATAACAAATAAACCTTAGTTAATACTATCCAAAAAATCAAATTCGGGCCAGCGCTAAAAAAACAGCGTGTATGGAAATGGTAAGAAACAAATATAAAAACCGGGCGTGCTGAGGTTTTAACCTGAGAAAGCGGTATTTAATTGAATTATCGCGACAAGCGGAAAGACAATCGCCACAAAGGGTGCAGCTGTAATTAGGCTTTTTGTTTTTGACGTCCGTAATATTTAATGCATCGTACTTGCAAAAACTTGTGCATTTCATGCAAAGATTGCAGTTATCGTCGATATAAAGCCGGAAGGGATTTACCGGCTTCATCACATTTACCATGGTTCCGATGGGACAGTACAAGGCACAGTGAATCATCTTTTTGCTGCGCCTCGAAATCAGAATCATAATCAAAATACCTATAATACCAAATGATGCAGCTAGAAGAGTGGCAGTAAAAATAGGAACATTGAATAACCTGAGTAAAATTACGGCTCCTATTATTAATAATAGAATTGTCGACTTTATAGCAGCCTTAAATTTGAGAGGTTTACGCTTTGTTTTTCCTGATGCGGCAAGATTGTCGAACGCCCCGAAATAACAGAACTGACTGCACCAGGCCGGTCCGGTCAGAAAAATAGTACTTAGAAACAGGATGGTCATTACCGAAATCTGTTCGCGGTAAAGAGGTCCGGCCAGTATCATCATGGGTATTGGCAGGTGTAGTTTACCTGTCATAAGAAATTTACTGGCCCCCAGCAAACCAATTATAAGTTGCGAAAAGAAAACCACTGAAAAGATGGTCCATGTGAGTTTTCTCCATTTGGGTACGTTAACAGGGTCCTGCATTTTATAAGCCACAAATGATCCGTATAGCGAAACAGCCACTAACTCGAGCCATCCCCAGCCATCAAAAAACCTTTCGAGAAGCAACAATGGATTTTTAGTCACCTTAACCTGCACCATTGCCAAAAGAAAAAAAACAAAAAGAAAAACGGCAACGGGTAACCTGAGTTTGCCCGAACTAATTGCGGAAAGCTTCATGTTAATTTGATTTCAGGAATAAAAGTTTGGTTTTTGAATACTTTTTAGCCAACGACTGGATGGTTTCCGTTGAAACCAGAGTATTGATTGCCTGACGGATTGGAGCATACTGGTCGTGCAAGGGACAAGGATTTTCCCCATCGCAATGTTTTAGGCCAAAGCCACAGCCATCAAAGGTTTTATTACCCTCGGTAGTAGAAATCAATTCCTTTAAAGGTAAATCGGGCTTGCTGCCGTCGAAATAGAAACCTCCTCCTTTACCTTTTAAAGAGGCCACAAACCCATGCCGAACCAAACGTTGCAATATTTTGGCTGTATAAAATGCCGGCGCTTCAATTTCCTTGGCAATCTCAGCAATTCCCGGCCGGTGACCTTCATGATTTTTTATCTGGATATAAACCAATCCGCGCAAAGCATATTCTGTTTCCTTATTAAACATCGCATCAAATATTTAATGCAAATATAAAAATTATTTCAGAAAATACTAAAAGACCTTTTTGTCTTTTAATAAAATAATTTCATACATTTGCATCTGTAAATATTAAAATAGATCA
This sequence comes from Bacteroidota bacterium, assembly GCA_021779665.1. Classification (GTDB taxonomy): domain Bacteria; phylum Bacteroidota; class Bacteroidia; order Bacteroidales; family JAAUTT01; genus JAAUTT01. The sequence goes on from JAJYAG010000076.1 coordinate 11,299, forward strand.
GTATGCAACTTCAAACATCTCTTAACACAATGTCAGTAGGCGAAATTGTAACAGCCGATTTCAGAGCTGCTGAAGTTTTTAAAACCGCCGGTATTGACTTTTGCTGTGGTGGTAAAAAAAGCCTCGAACAAGCCTGCCGTGAAAAGGAACTCGATCCTTCCCTCCTGCTCTCGCAGCTTTCAAAACTTGATAGCTTAAAACCAGAGGCGCTCAATTTCAACGATTGGAATCTCGATTTTTTATGCGATTACATTGTAAACACACATCATAAGTTTGTTAGCCGTAACCTTCCTCAAATAGTGCTTTATACTGAAAAAATTGCACAGGTGCATGGTGCAAACCACCCCGAGTTAATTGAGGTAGCTTACTTATTTGGCCGAATTAACGATGAGCTGATCCAGCATCTGGACAACGAAGAAAAGGTGCTTTTCCCTGCCATAAGAGAAATGGTGCGCGAGAAAAACTCTGATAAAAGAAACATAATTCAATCGGAAATTATGCGGATGTCGGGTGAACACGACTTTGCAGGCGGAGCAATGGATGATATAAATGTTATTACCTCGGGTTACAAATTACCCGCCGATGCCTGCAATACTTACCGGGTAGCATTCCAATTACTACACCAATTTGAGGACGATCTGCATGTGCATGTGCACCTGGAAAACAATATACTTTTCCCAAAAGCTTTGAAACTTTAACAAGTGAAATACTTCTCCCGATAGCTATCGGGAGAAGTATGAAAACACATCAGTTACTTCATAACCAAAACAAGAAGAATAAAAAAACCATGAAAACAGCAACACAAAATCTGGAGAATGACCACGAAAACATTCTTCAGCTCATTGAAGTCATGAGCAACATGGCTAAAGTAAAGTCCGGAAGTGCTGATGATATTGAGACTGTTATCAATATCATCAGGAATTATGCCGACGGATTTCATCACGCAAAAGAAGAAAACCTACTTTTTCCTGCAATGGTAGAGAAAGGTTTCTCACTTGAACAGGGCCCTGTGGCAGGAATGCTGCATGACCATGACCTGGGCAGAAAGTTTGTACAAGGAATGAATGAAGGTTTGCTTCAGTACCGGAACGGATCTGAAAAGGCTCTGGATTTAATTTACGATAACATGCTGAAATATGGCCAGTTGTTGCAAAACCATATTGCCAAAGAAAACAATATTCTTTTCCGGATGGCCGATAATGCTTTTTCCATTGGTGAGCAGCAACAGCTTTTAAAAGAATTTGAAAAGATTGAGCAGAGTGAGGAATACGGATCAAATATTTTACAATATCTCACTGCTATAAACAAACTCAATGTGTTATATAATCATCCGGCTACTGTATAGACTAATTTAAAAAAAGCAATTATGAGAACAACCCGCAAACTTTGGTTATGGTTTATTGGTGTTATGGTTATTTCGTTTGGCGTTCTTGGCTATTACGGAATAGAAATTTACAGGCAGGCACCTCCTGTTCCCGACAAGGTAGTTACCACCGGAGGTCAGGTACTGTTTACCGGTCAGGATATTAAGGATGGCCAGAATGTATGGCAATCCATTGGTGGCCAAGAACTGGGGACAGTATGGGGGCATGGAGCTTACCAGGCTCCCGACTGGAGTGCCGACTGGCTTCACAAGGAAGCCGTTTTTATTTTGAACCAATTGGCACTTAAAATTGACGGTAAGCCTTTTGACGATTTGAGTGATGAAAGAAAAGCAGCTTTAAAGATTACCCTGCAAAAAGATCTGCGAAAAAACACGTACGACCGCGAAGCAAAAACCCTAACCGTTTCGGAAAACAGGGCAGCAGCAATTGCATCGAACAGCAAGTTTTATGCAGGTCTTTTCACAAATGATCCTGAAATGGCAAAACTGCGCGATGCATACAGCATACCCGAAAATTCGCTCAAAGACCCTGAAAGGGTACGGGTGATGAATGCATTTTTCTTTTGGACCTCGTGGGCTTGCGTCACCGAGAGGCCAAACCAATCGATTACCTATACTAATAACTGGCCAGCCGAGGAACTGGTTGGCAATCGCCCTACCGGATCTCTTTTGCTGTGGACAGGATTCAGCGTGATTCTGCTTTTAGCCGGTATAGGATTTATGGTTTGGCTGAATGCTAAAATAAGGGATCAGGAACCCCATCATTCACTCCCCGATGTTGTTAACTTACAAACTGAAACACAGACACCTTCTCAAAAAGCAACACTGAAATACTTCTGGATAGTGACCGCTTTAATTCTGGTTCAGGTAATTATGGGAGTAATTACAGCTCACTATACCGTGGAAGGTCAGGCTTTTTACGGAATTCCGCTTGCCGATTGGCTCCCTTACTCTATTTCCCGTACATGGCACATACAAATTGCCATTTTCTGGATTGCAACTTCGTGGTTAGCTACGGGATTGTATTATGCACCCGCCATCTCAGGATACGAACCCAAATATCAGAAGCTTGGTGTTAATGTTCTTTTCGGGGCGCTGCTTGTAATTGTTGTTGGCTCACTGCTGGGACAATGGTTGGGCGTGATGCAGAAATTAGGATTGGTGCATAACTTCTGGTTTGGTCACCAAGGCTATGAATATGTGGATTTGGGCCGTTTCTGGCAGATCTTCCTTTTTGCAGGGTTATTCATATGGCTTTTCCTGATGGGAAGGGCAATCTGGCCTGCACTTGTTCAGAAGAGCGAAAGCCGCAACCTTCTCATACTCTTCCTTATTTCATCAATTGCAATTGCTGCTTTTTATGGTGCAGGCCTTATGTGGGGCCGTCAGACAAACCTGGCAATGGCCGAATACTGGCGCTGGTGGGTGGTTCACCTTTGGGTGGAAGGATTTTTCGAGGTATTTGCAACGGTAGTGATAGGCTTCCTGTTTGTGAGGATGAAAATTGTTAAAGCAAACATAGCAACTTCTACTGTACTGCTTTCCACAGTAATATTTTTATCAGGTGGTATTATAGGAACTTTCCATCACTTGTATTTCACCGGTACGCCAACAGCAATTTTAGCTCTGGGAGCAACATTCAGCGCTTTGGAAGTAGTTCCGTTGGTATTACTGGGATTTGAAGCTTACGACAACCTGAAACTGAGTCGCAGCAACGACTGGATTAAAGCCTACAAATGGCCCATCTATTTCTTTATCTCCGTAGCATTCTGGAATCTCGTAGGTGCAGGTATTTTCGGATTTTTAATCAACCCTCCGATTGCCCTTTACTATATGCAGGGTCTCAACACCACACCGGTTCACGGACACACTGCTTTGTTCGGCGTTTACGGCATGCTTGGAATAGGATTGTTACTGTTTGTTCTCCGGGATATGAACAGAGAGATACGCTGGGATGATAAGTGGATAAAATTTTCGTTCTGGAGTATTAACATCGGCTTAGCTGCTATGGTGCTGATAAGTGTTTTGCCTGTTGGTTTCGCTCAAACCGTTGCCAGTGTACAGGAAGGACTTTGGTATGCACGTTCTGCAGAGTTTATGCAACAATCCCATATTGTCACCTTTAAATGGCTAAGAGTTATAGGCGATACAATTTTCGCCCTGGGAACAGTTACACTGGCCTGGTTTGTTTTCGGATTGAAAACAGGATGGAGTATTAAGAAATAGTTAATTCAAGTCGATGGTCCATGGTCGATAGCCAATATATTTGGCTGTTTGCTGTGGACTTTCGACTATTGTTAATACTAAAAAGGGCCCCAATGGCGGCGATGTTAGAATTAATGCCTTTTTTTGGGTATTATCGCGCCGCCAAAATGAATTCTGCTTATTTGAACCCAGGGCGACGCTTCACTTTGCCCTGGGCTGAATTATCAAAGGCTTTCAGCCTTAATAAAATCCAAAAATACATTTTTGCGCAACATAGCCACTATCAACTATAGAGGCTCTGGTGTAGATTATTGTTTGTACTAAATAAAACCACAATGGCGGCGATATTAGAATTAATGCCCTTTTTTGGGTATTATCGCGCCGCCAAAATAAATTCTGCTTATTTGAACACAGGGCGCCGCTTCACTTTGTCCTGGGCTGAATTATCAAAGGCTTTCAGACTTAATAAAATCCAAAATACATTTTTGTGCAACATAGCCACTATCGACTATCGACTATTCAACCGCCTTCTCCTTGGGTTTATTCTCTTCCACCTTCTTGTTCATTTTGTCATCAACAATTTCGGCAAATTCCATAGGGGTGATTTTTTTACCGGTCTGAATGAGATAAACCTGGGTGTATTCTGCTCCTAGATAGAGAATGATGGCACTGTAGTATACCCATAAAATAATAAGAATAACAGAACCGGCAGGTCCGTAAACCTTAATATTTCCAAAGTTTGTAAGATAGTATGATATAGCGAATTTGCCGATAATAAAAAGGATGGAAGTAAAAACGGCTCCGTGCAGAACATCGCGTATTTTTAACCGGGCATCGGGCAATAGCTTGAAAAGTAAAGCAAACAATGTTAGAATTACAGCAAAAGTGATTACATAATTCAATACAAAAAACAGGTTCACAATGTCTTCGGGGAAAAGTGTTTTCAACTTTCCGATAAAAGCGGCCAGCAATGATGTGAGAACCAGTGATACCAGCAGAATAAAACCAAGCACAAGAATCATCGAAAACGAAAGCAACCGATGAATTATCAACGACATCAGGCCTTTCTTGGGTTTTGCCCTGAGTCCCCAAACAAAATTGATGGAATCCTGAATTTCGGCAAAAACACCTGTAGCAGTGAACCACAGTAACGCTCCTCCGATAATGGTTGCCCAAATATTAGTTCTGTCGAGCGAAGTATTTTTAAGCATATCCTGAATATCTTTGGCGGCCGACGGTCCTACAAAGCTCGATATCTGTCCGAATATTTCGCCCTGAATAGCATCTTTCCCAAAAATAAGCCCGCCGAGGCCAATGAGCATAAACAACAGCGAAGGCAGCGAAAATACTGTATAATATGCCAGCGAAGCGCTCAGCTTGAGTCCCCTGTCGTCTAAAAACCTCGAAAAAGCTTTCGGGATATATGTAAATGGACGAAAAATCTTTTTGACATTCATATATCTAAATTCAAGTGGTTAATATTGTGAAAGTTCATTGTTATACGTTTAGTAAACCTGTAAACCCTTAAAAAGTTTGGCCGCGTGTTACAACTAAAAATCTTATATTTCCTAAAATTTTTCACAACTTAACTATCTATGAAAAATCACTGGGTTAAATCCTGCTTCCTTGCAGCTGCATTATTGTTTTTGATGGTGAATTTAAACTCACAAACCATATCATCTCCCAATGGAAGAATAACTTGCAAAATAGAAATCAACAAAGCCACCGGAAACTTGCAATATGCCGTGAATTACGACAGCAAGCCTGTACTTCTGCCGTCGTCGTTTGCTATAAACACCAGCTTTGGTACCTTGGGAAAAGATTTTACAGTTGTAAAAACCGATAAAGTAGTGGAGTATAGAGCGACCTGGGAAAACAAACTTGGTGAATTGAAGCAGATTCCCGACAATTACAATCAGCTTAAGTTACATTTAAGAAGCAAAGGGAATACCCTTAATTTTATATGCCGTGTTTATAATGAAGGCGTTGCTTTTGCCTACGAAATACCTCAACAGGGAAAGAGAGACTCAATAACCATTCTAAGCGAAGATCTTTCTTTCAGCTTCAGGGAAGATTATCCATGCTGGGCCACGTATACCGCACAAGGCGTTTATAATCAAGTTCCGCTGAGTAAGATAAAAAACGGGTGCGAACGTCCGCTGGTGGTGGAATGTAACAGCAAGCTAACTGTTGCGCTGGCCGAGGCTGCCCTCGTAGATTATTCCAGGATGAAATTTGGTCCTGACTCGTCAGCGCCATACTCGGTAAAAACAGTATTACACAGTAAAGCAGTAAAAAAACTACCGTTTCAGTCGCCCTGGCGCGTGATGATGATTGCTGAAAATCCGGGTAAATTGCTGGAGCAGAATTACCTCATTCAAAACCTGAATGCGCCTGCTGCAATTTCAGACCGGTCGTGGATTACACCCGGCAAAGTTATCCGCGATGGTACCCTCACCACCAAAGGCGCCAAAGCCTGTGTGGATTTTGTTGCTTCGCACAACATGCAGTATGTAGAGTTTGATGCCGGATGGTATGGCCCTGAAAACGAGATGTCATCGGATGCCAGCAGGGTTGCCCTGGATCCGAAACGCTCCAAAGGGCCTTTTGACCTGGAAGAAATTATAAGGTATGCAAAAGAGAAGAACATCAAAGTTATTTTGTATGTCAACCGGCGGGCTTTGGAACAGCAGCTGGATACACTTTTACCTTTGTATCAGAAGTGGGGCGTTGCCGGTATTAAATATGGGTTTGTACAGGTGGGCGACCAGCAGTACACCAAATGGCTGCATGAAGCCGTGATAAAAACTGCCGAACACAAGATGATCGTGGATATTCACGACGAATACCGACCCACAGGATTCTCAAGAACTTACCCCAATTTATTGACACAGGAAGGCATCCGTGGCGACGAGGAGAGCATTCCCAACTCACACACCCTCATTACCATGTTTACCCGTATGCTGGCAGGAGCCGGCGACAATACCGTTTGCTATTATGCCGAGCGGGTTACCACCAAAATGGGCTCACACGCCTCGCAACTTGCCAAGTCGGTTTGTTTATTCAGTCCGTTGCAATTCCTTTACTGGTACGACATTCCACCGCAGGCACCCATCAAAGATGATGGCCTGTGGGGAGATACTAAAACCATTGGCAACGAGCCCGAACTGGAATTCTTCAATAACATTCCCACTGTTTGGGACGAAACCAAAGTTTTAACGGCAAAAGTAGGAGAACTGGGCGTAATTGCACGCCGCAGCGGAAACCAATGGTTTGTTGGAGGCATCAATGGAGATAAACCGGTAGAAACCGTTGTGAAGTTCGATTTTCTTCAACCCGGCAAAAATTATAAGGCTAAAATTTATTCGGACGACCCGCTTGTAAACACCCGAACCCATGTAAGGATAGACGAAATAAAGGTAAACAGCAAAACGGAGTATCCGGTGAAAATTGGCGCTAATAACGGGTTTACAATGCAGGTGGTAATGGAATAGGGTTTAGGAAAAAGCTTTTAGTTGGTTGTCTATAGTTTTATTTTTTCAGTCTTAGAGGGATCCGTTACTCTCGACTGAAAAAAGAAAGCCCGTCCGAATTCAGACAGGGCCTTCAGTTTTAAAAACCAGTAAAATTTTTATTCTATCCGACTATGAATGACCATCAAATATCTCAATCCAATTCCTTTGCAATGGCAATGGCAGCAATGGTTCCATCGGCAACGGCGGTTGTTATCTGGCGGTATTTTTTGCTGATCACATCGCCAACGGCATAAACTCCGGGAACACTGGTCTGCATATCCTCATTTGCCTTGATGTACCCCCAGTTGTCGAGCTGAAGCTTGTCCTTAAAGAGCTCGATATTGGGTTTCATGCCAATGAAGATAAATACGCCATCGCTTACCATCGTTTTCCGCTCTTTGGTATTCAGGTCCTCAAGCTCGGTAACCATCTTGTCGCCATCGCGTTTGAATGAGCGTGGCTCGTGCTGGAAGAGGAAGGAAACCTTCGGATTGGCGAAAATCTTTTCCTGGGCTTTTTTATTTGCAGTTAACTTCTCGAACTGGTGCACAATGGTTACTTTGCTTGCAAAACGGGTAATGAATTCAGCTTCTTCAACGGCAGAATTACCGCCGCCAATAACCACCACTTCCTTATCCACAAAATATTTGGCATCGCAGGTGGCACAATACGAAATGCCTTTCCCTTTCAGCTCACGTTCCCCGGCGGCTCCTGTGGAGTTGGGCGAACTTCCGGTTGCTATTATAATTCTTTTTGCCCTGATGGTTTCGTATTCGTCGATTACAATCTCTTTCTTTTCGAGATCGACTTTGGTAATATCTACAGCTACTTTATAAACCGTTCCGCACATTTTGGTTTGTTCGCTCATATTGTGCGAAAGCATGTAACCTGCCTGTGGCTCAACAAAACCTGGATAGTTGGACACCTCGTGGGTGGTAGCTACTTGTCCGCCGGGCAGTGCAATATCCACAAGCACCGTATTTATTTTAGCCTGGCAAAGATATAAACCGGCAGTAAGCCCACCCGGGCCAGCTCCCAGAATGATTACGTCGTATTCTGAAATACTCGGCTTGATTTGCGTTTTGATTTCCTTTACCCTGTTATCAGGCAACATGCTGTCGAGGGTATGAATAATGTCGCTGCGTTTCACGCCACCGCTGTAACGGGTACCTACTTCTTTCCCATTATCGTAGAACACCAGGGTGGGCGACGATTTTACTCCAAGCTTATCGGCTAACTCTCTGTTTTGCTGGCGGAAAATCTTAATAAACTTAATATCGTTTCCATAGAGCTTTGCCAGCCCTTCAAATTTTGGCGCTAAGGCTTCACACGGAGGACATTCGGTTGAATAAAAATCAAGTACAACCTTTCCTCCGCTTAAAACTTCCTGTTCAAATTCATTGCTATTTATTTCTTTCATGGCGGTATTTTTTTATTCGCATAAGTTACTATATTACACGGCCAGATTCAATGGACCTGACCTGTTTTACAAAATCAAATCTGTTTATTTACAATAAATCAATAAAATATATTCTTTTTAAGCTGTTCTAAACTATATTCTGCAGGCACTCACAAACTTCTCGCCGGGTTTCTCACCCACCACGGTAAAACTTATTAATTCGGTGCCGTTCTTTACTCTTTTATGCTCGTCCACAATCCTGATCATCGAAAATCCCATATTATAGAGCAGCTCAAGATATTCGGCCCTTGAAAGAACAGTTGCACTGCAGCCCGGGTCACCCGCAAATTTGGAAGGCGTTCCGTTGGGCTTGTAGATATCGCGAACCACAAAGTGTCCTCCTTTTTTAAGAATACGGTAAATTTCGCTCCACAAATCATGCTTTTTTTCAACATTGCTTACCGAGCAATCGGCTGTAACCCGGTGGGCGATTCCATCGTTCAGTTTAATTTTCTCATAACCCGACTTTATAAAATCAACATTGGTAATACCAAGTTTTTCAGCATTATCAAAAGCTGCTTTGATTGAGGCTTCGGCAGGATTAATGCCATAAACAAATCCATTGCTGCCGACCTCCCGCGCTATATCAAAAATATCATCATTAAGGTTCCCCATACTCACAAAAACCTGATCGGATTCAGTTTGAACATACTTCATCGACTCAGCTGAAGGCATGCAGCATCCTGTCTGGACTCCGCTCTGATATTCTTTTGTTGCTTCCATAAGATTTGTTACTGATTAATGATCAAATTAAACTTGAACAAAGATACTGGTTACTACAACGCATTCTTTATGTCTGCCGGGAGGCGTTATCAATAAAGCGGATGAAATAGATCAATTTTTTTATTGACTAAGATTCTAAATAATATTTCGTTTAATCTGCAGGAAAATCAGAACCGTTGGTTCTATATAAAACAAACATTTTAAATTTTACAGTTCATGAAAGCAAAACCGTTCTTTATAATCCACAATATTTTCTTCTATTCCGACCTTCATGAAAATGAAATAAAAGCCGGCTTTATTCCCTAATTCTCATGAGTAAAGAAAAATTAAAAACCGGAACTGCCGTTAATAGAAACTGAATATACCTGCAAAATCAAAACAGAACAGCACCGTAATTCAGTGAATCCGGGAAGCTGTAAATAACACCCGGTTTTTGATGAAACAGAATAAAAAACTAAATGGCATTAAACCCTTCTTGTATTTTTTAATCTAACTTTAAATAAAAAACACAACAACCATGCTCAAATTAAATAAAAATATCGCCATAAGCGACACAGGCTATGTGTTTGATCCATCCATAGGCGAATCGTACACGCTGAATCCGATTGGACTCGAAATTGTGGAACTGCTCAAAGCCAATAAAACGGACAACGAAATTAAAAGCATCATTCTGGAACGTTACGATGTTGACGATGCCACTTTTGAGAGATACTACATCGATTTTACCGGGATGCTGAAAAACTATCAACTGGCCAAAGATGAGTAGAAAACCTGTAACCATTGCAGTAACCGGGCTAAACAACATTGACAGTCCGGGCCCCGGAATTCCGGTAATCAGAGGTTTGCGCGAATCGGCTTTTTTTGAACCCCGCATTGTCGGTTTGGCTTACGAAAAGCTGGAACCGGGAATATTTATGCACGACCTTGTCGACAAAACCTATATGGTTCCCTACCCTTCCGAAGGTTCGAACGCACTCATTGAACGGGTGCTCGAAATTCACCGTCAGGAAAAGATCGACGTGCTTATTCCGAATTTCGATGCGGAGCTGTATGCCTTTATGAAATCGGCCGAAGTACTCCGAAAAGCAGGCATCGCTACCTTTCTGCCTACCATCGCACAATTTGAGGAACGGCATAAATCGAATCTGCCTGAATATGGCGAAAGGTATGGATTAGACATCCCGAAAAGTCAGGCCGTAGGAACGCTCGAAGAGCTCGAAAAAGCGGTTAAAGAATACGATTTTCCGGTGATGATCAAAGGGAAGTATTACGACGCCTACATCGTCCAGAATTTGCAGCAGGCGCAGAATTACTTTTTTAAAATCAGTGCCAAGTGGGGCACTCCTGTAATAGTGCAGGAATACATTATCGGAACCGAGCTCAACGTAACCGCTTTGGGCGATGGTGAAGGCAATACCACAGGAGCCGTTGCCATGCGTAAAACCTACATTACCGATAAGGGAAAAGCCTGGGGAGGAATTACCATTGACGAACCACGACTGCTCGACATAACAAATAAAGTGATGCAGCAAACCAAATGGCGTGGCGGAATGGAAATTGAAATGATTAAAAGCAACGACAAAATTTATATCATCGAAATCAACCCCCGGATCCCCGCATGGGTTTACCTGGCTGTGGGAGCCGGACAAAACCATCCGGAAGCCCTTGCCAAACTGGCTCTCGGAATGAAGGTGGAACCTTTTGAAAGTTACGAAGTGGGAAAAATGTTTGTCCGCTACTCGTACGATATGATTGTGAGTATTAAAGAACTGGAAAAACTTACCATTAACGGAGAATTATAAAGAATATGGAAAAACTGAAATTCGAACGTCCGTTTATAAAAAAAATAACAACCGGATTACCTGCCAAATTTGGAATGAAGAACCGCATTGAAGTTGTGAATAATATTGACGGTTTACCTGTTGAAGAGTTGATGAATGATTACGGATCGCCTGTGTTTGTGATATCAGAGAGAACCCTGAGACAAACCATCAGCGAAGCCAGACTGGCTTTCTCGACCCGCTACCCTTTGGTGCAGTTTGCCTGGTCGTACAAAACCAATTACCTGGATGCCGTTTGCAGGGTGTTTCACCAGGAAGGCTCGTGGGCCGAAGTAGTTTCAATATTTGAATATAAAAAAGCACTTCAGAACGGAGTTCCCGGTGCTCAGATTATATTCAACGGCCCCGATAAAAGCGCCGAAGACCTCGAACTGGCTATTAACAACAATTCGCTGATCCACATCGACCATTTCGATGAGTTATACATGTTGGCTGAGCTTTCGAAAAAAACACAAAAGAAGTCCAAAGTAGCCATCAGGGTAAACATGGACACTGGCATTTATCCGCAATGGGACCGTTTTGGATTTAACTACGAAAACGGCGAGGCCTGGGAAGCCCTGAACCGTATTCTCCTCAACCAGCATTTGGACCTGGTAGGTTTGCACACCCACATCGGGACATACATCACCAGTCCTTCGGCATACCGGACAGCAGCATCCAAACTGGCCAACCTTGTTGTCGAAATCAGGAATAAATACAACCATGCCATCCAGTATATCGACATGGGAGGAGGATTTGCCTCGCAAAATACGCTGCGTGGATCTTATCTGCAAGGCTACGATGCAGCACCTTCGTTCGACGAGTATGCGGATGCTATCAGCTCGGCTCTTATCAATTCGGCGATAAGGCCCGATTCGTTGCCTCTTCTTATCCTGGAAACAGGAAGAGCCCTGGTTGACAATGCAGGATATCTGCTCACTTCAGTTCTTGCCAATAAACGGCTTGCCGACGGACGACGCGCCACCATCATCGATGCAGGTGTCAACATCCTTTTCACATCGTTCTGGTACGATCACACCATTTCGCCCACCCGCTTCGACAATGACCATACCGAAGAAACGACCATATACGGTCCTCTGTGCATGAACATCGATTGTATCCGTCCGGCCATCGTGCTTCCGCTCCTTAAAAAAGGAGACCGGCTCGTGGTTCAGAGAGTGGGCGCTTACAATATGACACAGTGGCTGCAGTTCATCACCATGCGGCCTAACATTGTGCTTATCGATACACATGGCAAAACACACCTGATAAGAAAGGGCGAAACCGTCGAAACCATTAAACAACAGGAGCAGCTTCCAAAACATCTGGAATAATGAAGTTCTTAATGAATGATCATATAAAAAGCTTCACGAAAGGAGTTTCAGGCAGCTATTCACAGATCTTTTTTTCAGATAATATCTGGTTTGGCTGGCTATTACTAGCGGTTACATTTCTGAACCCCTATGCCGGAATAGCCGGATTATTTGCCGTTTTGCTGTCGAACTCACTTGCTCTTTGGCTCGGGTACGACCGGACGCTGACAGCAAAAGGTGTTTATGGATTCAACAGCCTGCTTACAGCTTTAGGTCTGGGCGTTACTTTTGAACAATCGTGGCAGCTTTTTATAATCGTGATGCTGGCCACCTTTCTCAATTTACTTATCAGTTTATCGCTGCAGGGAATCCTGAGCAAGTATTATCTTCCGTTTTTAAGTTTACCGTTCCTTATAACCTTATGGATCGTAATTCTTGCAACCCGCAGCTTCGACGCCCTAACATTAAATGAAAAAGGTATTTTTGCTCTCAACGAGTTGTATAAAACAGGCGGCGACGCACTTGTTAAACTTTACGAAGCGAGCCAGTCCATTCCCCTGCCCGTATCACTCAAGGCCTATTTTGCATCGCTTGGAGCCATATTCTTTCAGTTTAATCTGATTGCAGGTATTTTAATTGCTGCGGGACTATTCTTCTTTTCGCGCATTGCATTTACATTGTCGCTTCTGGGATTTTATTCGGCATGGTTATTTTATCAGCTGCTGGGAATAGATATGTCTATTTTTATCTATAACTACGCAGGTTTTAACTACATTCTCACGGCAATTGCCATTGGTGGCTATTTCTTTGTACCTTCGATTTCATCATATGTCTGGACCATCGTTCTGACACCGCTGGTAGCCCTTATAAACGTGAGTTTATACAATCTTTTTTCGGTTTTTCAGCTTCCGGTCTATTCCATTCCTTTCAACATAGTGGTGCTGATGTTTATTTATGCGATCAAAATGCGTATTTATCCCTCAGGTTCGCTGTCGGAAGTCTACATTCAGCGCCATTCGCCCGAGGAAAACCTTTACACGCACCTGATTTCGAAGAACAGGTTCCGGTACATTTACCATCTCCCGGTTAAATTGCCTTTCTGGGGAGAATGGACCGTTTCGCAAGGACATAACGGCGAATACACCCACAAGGATGAGTACCGGCATGCATGGGATTTTATTATTAACGACAAAAGCGGGAAACAATATAAAAATGAAGGAAACACCGTAGGCGACTATTACTGCTTCGAAAAAGCCGTTCTGGCTCCGGCCGACGGTGTGGTATCGGACATTCAGGATGGAATAGCCGACAATGCTGTTGGGAAGGAAAACCTGATCAATAACTGGGGAAATACCATTGTAATTAAGCATGCAGAGGGTTTCTACAGCAAGCTGAGCCATCTGAAAGAGCAAAGCATCAAAGTTAAGAAAGGCGATCATGTAAAAGCCGGCGACATTATTGCAGCATGCGGAAACTCGGGACGTTCACCTTATCCGCATCTGCACTTCCAACTGCAGGCCACACCTTACATCGGTTCAAAAACCATCGATTATCCGGTAAGCCACTTCATCAGCAACCAGAATGGTTCTTTGGTGTTGAAGAGCTTTGAACAACCACAGCAAAATGAAACAGTAAGCAATGTGCAGATTAATGCCCTGCTCCAGAATGCCTTCGAATTTAAAGCAGGACAGCTGATCGAAACTGACATTTTAATCGACGGCACCACCTGTAAAGCAAAGTGGGAAGTAATGACTACCATTTACAATCAGAGTTATCTGTGGGATAAAGAAACCCGGTCGGCCGCCTACTACATGAACGATGGCACTCTTTTCCGGTTTACACATTTCGAAGGAAGCCGCAATTCGCTGCTGTACATAGGATATCTGGCACTCTATGAAGTTATGCTCGCAAGCTACAAACAAATTAAAATAACATCGAACTTCCCAAATAATCAGATTTTCAACAACTTTTCACTCTTCCCGCACGATTTTATAGCACCATTTAAAAATCTTGTTAATTCAGAATATTTATTGGAGTACAAAATGGAAGAAACCGCGCTGGCACCAAGTGAAATTGTGTTACAACCGGAAGTTAAAACCAGAATAGTTCGTAACGAAAGAACCAAACACAGTTTTGAAGTAGTAATTTCGCGAAAAGGAGTGGAAAACATCAAAGTAAAAACTCAAAATTACAACAACCTATAAATGAAAATATTTGCACGTAAATATAGCATTCTGACTTTTCTTCTTGTTTTCACGATACATTTAAAGGCTCAGGAAAACAACGACTGGATTAAGTCGGACATCAGCACCTACCGGCAGTACCTGAATATGCAGTGGGATTCGCTGATTGATGAAGGAGATCAATACATCAGTAAAGGAATCGATTACTATTACCTGCGTGTCAGACTGGGAGTTGCCTGTTACATGAAACAAAACTATGTAAAAGCAATCAGGCACCTCAGCAAGGCTCTGGAATTTAATCCGGGCGACCAGTTTGCAATTGAATACCTGTATTTTGCACACCTGTATTATGGCGACGACTTTGAAACAAAAATCTTTGCCGGAAAACTCAACCCTGAAAGAGCAAAGGAATTAGGAATCAAAAAGAGCTTTATTGAAGGATACTCGGCCGATGTTACTTACAGTTTCTCTCCTGAAAAGAAAATACCGGCAAAAGCAGGTACCACAACCGGGATACAGCAGATACCCAGAAACTTTAAAAACGCCAATATTACGCTGAAGCAAATGCCTGGCACAAGACTCAAACTGGTGGAAGGATACACATTTCTTTATAAAAACTCAGATTACTACAACAAGACAACTTCGGCCGACGACTTCTATTCCAGCTACATCTTTCAGAATCAGATATACGCATCGGCAGTTTACTATATCGGCAAAGGCTGGCAGGTTGCTGCTGCCTATCATCCGCTATGGGTTTCCATCCCGGTAACCACTACCACAGGAAACGGCCAGGGTAAAAAAAGCTTTACCTCCTACAACAATCTTTCAAATTATTCTTTTTCGGGATCCATTTCTAAATCGTTCGGATATTTCAGCCTGGGATACACCTACAGCGGATCGGAGCTTAACTATTACCAACAGCAGCAGCATGCTTTCAATCTGGGAATCAACCCGCTGGGCAACCTCAACCTGTACCTGCTGAGCCGGCTTATTGTTCAAAACGATAAAACATTCCCTGATACCCAGTCAGTTGTTGTTGGCGAAACGCTGGGATTTAAAGTTAACAGGCACTTTTGGGCCGAGGCTAACCTGATGGCAGGAAATATCCTGAATATGAGCGACTACGGAAGCTACATCATCTACAACGATGTAAACGCATTAAAATTTAAAAGCGGAATCAGCCTGCTGTTTCCTTTAAAATCAGGGAAACTCATCAGCATCAGGGGCAGTTATGCCGGTTCGGAAAGCAATTTCTCCGATGCAACCATCAATAATACAATTAAATATTCATCAGTTTCAATTACCGGAGGTATATCATGGAATCTTTAAAAATCGCCAGACACTTTGTAATTATAAGTTTGTTTCTTCTTCAGGGAACCATTATTCATGCACAAAACGCCGATGCAGCTTTAAAAGCATTTAAAGCCAGCTACGCTCTTGAGGCTAAAAAGGAATATGCAAAAGCAGCCGAGTCGCTGAAAGCCGTTTATGATGAAAAATCGTACGAAATCAACCTGCGCATGGGCTGGCTGCTGTATATGGCCGGATCACATAATGAATCAGTAAATTATTATAAAAAGGCAATCGACCTGAAACCTTATGCCATAGAACCAAGGTTAGGATATGCCTACCCTGCATCGGTACTGGGGAAATGGAAAGAAATTGAGGAAATGTACGACAAAGCGCTCACCATTGACCCCAACAATACGCTCATCAATTACCGCAAAGGCTTGTTCCATTACAACCGCGGCGAATTTCAGGATGCTGAGAAGTGTTTCGAAAAGGTTGTCAACCTCTACCCTTTCGATTACGACGGACTGCACATGCTGGCCTGGACCAAGCTCAAACTGAAAAAAACAAGCGAAGCCAAAATATTATTCCAGAAAGCGCTGTTGAGTCAACCCGACAATAAATCAGACCTGGAAGGATTGGGATTAATAAAATAAGGTTCACCTTGAAGCTGAACTGTATTTAGCCCCGGTTGTTTAACTATCCGGGGCTTTGTTTTATCTCAGATTTTCCCAATATTTGATTTCAGAAACATCGATTGATGCAACTTTTAAAACTTATATTGTTAGCCGGATCGTTTCAGGGATTTATCCTGGCTGTAGTGCTGTTTTTCCGCCAAAATCACCGGCAGGCAAACTACATTTTTGCTTTTTTCCTGTGTCTCATCTCCTTTCACCTGATACTTGCAGCCTTCGACGAACAAAGTTTCTTTACCCGCTTTCCTCATCTATTGCATATAACCTGGGTAATGCCGCTGCTTTACGGTCCGCTGGTGATTATCTTTTTCAGGCGCATCAGCCTTATCAGCCCAAGGTTTAAACCTGCCGAACTGCTGTTTTTCCTTCCTTTCCTGATATCGCTCACATTACAACTTCCGTTCTTTTTGCAGTCGGCACAGGAAAAAATAGCCTACATCAACGATTTTAGCCGGTCGGTAGCCGACGATTTTGGTTTTATGAACCAGTTTACAAACTTCTTTCACCTGTTTTTTTTCACGCATGCCATCATCGAATTTCAAAAGCATAAAAAGCATATAGTCCAGTATTATTCAGATATCAGCAAAGCCCAGATGCGCTGGTATTACAATTTCCTTCTGATAATATTTGTTCTGGTGCTGTTTTCAATCGTTACATTTTATGGCAAAAAGTGGGATTTACCATACCTGAAACATATTTACCCTTATCACTTTCTTGGAATTGTTATTGCCATTTACTGGACCGGTTATAAGGTACTCCACCAACCGTTGCTTTTCGGAGGCGAAATTCCTGAAAGCTTTATACAACCATTTAAAAGTGAGGCCGTTTCTGAGAATCAGTCGGACACATTGATGCAACCCGAAACGCGACAGATAAAAATAAATCCTCAGTTGGTACAGGAACTTGAAAAAAGCCTCCTAAACCTCATGGAAAATGAGAAATTGTACCTGAACAGCGAATTAACCATTCAGGAGGTGGCCGAGAAACTTAAAACCAATAAACAATACATCTCCGAAGTCATCAACAAAAGTTTTCGGAAAAACTTTTACGATTTTGTAAACGATTACCGGCTGGAAGAATTCAAGAGACTTGCTGCACAACCTGGATCGGACCGGATGAATATCCTGGGAATAGCATTTGAAGCAGGATTTAACTCAAAAGCTACGTTCAATGCGGTTTTTAAGAAGAAGAACGGTATGACCCCGTCGGAATATATACGGGAAAATATACTCCGGCCCGTGGAAGTGTAAACTAAAAAACCAGGCCTGTAATCCAGCCCCAAAAAATGTAACGCAGAAATTTCCCGGCCAGCATGGCTATGGCTGTGATAAATACATTAGCCCGGATAAGGCCAAGACCAACAGCAAAAATATCGCCCACCCCCGGCAGCCAGCTCAGAAAGGCAAAGATGGCACCTCTCTTATAAAGTCGTTTGTGCCATTTTTCAATCGTTTCCTTTTTAACCCGTAGGTATTTCTCAATCCATTCCCATCGTCCCAGGTAACCAATACCATAACTGCTCATTCCTCCAAGCCAGTTTCCTGCAGTAGCTACCAGCACTGCCGTGTAGGCATCGGTGCCGTTTGCAATAAGAAAAGCAAGCAACGCCTCGGAACTGAAAGGCACCACCGTTGCAGCCAGAAAGCTGGCCAGAAATAATCCCCACAGACTGTAATCGAAAAGTCCTTCCAATTGTAAAATTTTGTGTGCGAAATTAGTTAAAAATCAGCAGCCGCTCATATAGTGAGCCAGGAAGTTGGGATTAATCAAAGGAAAAGGATTAACAAAAGAACTTTGAAGGACGCAAAGGTCGCAGAGAAGACGCAAAGTACACAAAGGAAAAGCATTTGTAGACTTCAACCAGAGAACACTGCATAATTTCGAGAGTTCCTCAACTCCTACGGAGTTGCATATTTGTAGAAATGATAATACCAGGTATTTATTTGCGGCGCGACACAACCTCACAGAAAGCGCATGCTGTTAATATCGCCGCATATCCGAATTCCAAAACACAGTGGAATTAAAGCGGGTCAAAATTAATAACATAGTCCACTTAAATTTAGTGACTCCTCAACTCCGTAGGAGTTGCACTTTTGTAGAAG
>JAJYAG010000257.1 GCA_021779665.1 Bacteroidota bacterium
TTCATGCTATTCCCGCGCTTTCCTTTCCTGTTATGTGTTCAAATTTACCACTTATGATTATATTTGAATTGACTAAATAACTTTACAAACATACGAGGGTTTCAATGGTATGCAAAGGTTCGTGGCCCGCTTTAAATTTTCGTTTACCTTGATAAGTAATCGCACGCAATCCCTTACTGGCCATACTGCCAACGATGTGGGCTATACTAAAAAAGACAATCTATCAATATGATAATTAGATTAAAAAGGACGATATTGTTTTCACTGCTGGGATTATCGTATGGACTTTTTTCATACTACTTCTTTGGAGGATGGTGGAATTCATCAGTAGGTTCCATATTGATTCTATTTTTTAGTTACCTGATTTGGAATAAGAATTTCCTTAAACATATTGGATTACAATTAGATTTCAAAACAATTGGTAAATCCATGATACTTGTAGGGGTTATCACAATTTGCGCTCTGTCGATAATGAAGTACATTGCCACTAAGCACAATGTGCAGATTAGATTTACAAATTGGAAAAATTATTATCATGATATATTTTATATTCTTAATGAAGAGATTGTTATAGGCTCTATTTTGCTTTTTGCATTAGTTAATAAAAGAAAAATTAAACCCATAATTGCTTCAATTGGATTAGCAGTATTCTTTGCTTTAATACACTTTGTATTTTACATGTGGATTTTTAAAGACAGGGGTATTATTGGGGTTACAACATTCATAACGTTATTTCTTGTAGGATTTGTAAGGAATAGTTTGATTTTTCAAACTGGCCATATAGGATACTCTTGGGCACTGCATTTTGGTTGGATGGTGATTATGTTTGGTAGTATGCACATTGATTTGGATAATAGCATGAGAGTGACAGAACCCGAAAGGTTTAATTTATATTTGGGTTCAATTGAGATGTTAATAATTTCGACAATTATAGCAGGATTGAGTTTAATATATTGGATAAAAAAGTACAGCCCACAACATGCGGTATAGCTAAGGGTTTCAGAGGTATGCGAAGTTCATCACCCGCATCAATCATTCTTCTCGGTTGATAGGAAACATCGCTCCGCAATCCCTTTCTGGCCATATTGCGAGCCGTTACAGGGCATTTTAACAAAGATTGAGAATTCATAAACCGAAACAAGGAATTTTAAAAATGAAAATAATAGATATAATCTCACAATTTGAGAAACCTGAACTTTATGCAAAGGGTACGTCATTTATGTGGACTGATAAACATATTTCAAAACAATTATTAGATGTACACTTAAATGTTGACACTGACCTTGCGAGTAGAAAAAAGTCAACTATTGAAAAAACAGCAAATTGGATATTAGAAACACAAAAAGAGAAAGGAAAATTAAACATTCTCGATTTGGGCTGTGGACCAGGACTCTATGCTGAAATGTTCGCTGAAAAAGGTCATAGTGTTACAGGAGTGGATATTTCAAAAAACTCTATTGATTATGCTCGAAAGTCAGCACAGGACAAAGAATTAAATATAAATTACATCAATGCTAATTATTTAGAGATTAACATAGAACCAGATAAGTATGACTTGATTGTATTGATATATACAGACTTGGGAGTATTAATGCCGAATGAAAGAGAAAACCTTTTGAAAATGATTTACTGTGCATTGAAAAAAGGTGGAACATTTATCTTTGACGTTCTGAAAGATAAGGATATTGAAAACAAAATATCTCCTAAAATATGGGAAGCAAACAAAAGCGGTTTTTGGAGAGATTCTCCATATCTAGCACTTTCAGAATCATATTTATATCAGGAAGAAAAAGTCATATTATTTCAACATAACATTCTTGACGCATTTGAAAATATTGAGACCTACCGATTTTGGACTCATTTCTTTTCTAAACATGATGTGTGTAAAATGCTTGAGCCTCATAAATTTATTGATATACATTTTAGGGAAGATATTTTGCCAAATGAAGATATTTGGAGTGGCGATAATGTGATTTTCACAATAACTTCAAAATAAAGGAATTGAAAGAAAGAAATAAAAACCCTCAGCTCGCCCGCGGTTGCAACGCGTGCGAATAACCATTACGATGCTTCTTGCTGCGTAAATGTCGTTACAAACGACTGTTAAAAAAGGAACGCGATACAATCGCGCCCCAGCAGGGGATTAAATATATTGTCTCTTGTCCTTTTGTCATGACACAAAAGGACCAAAAAGTCTAGGCTTCCTGAAAATTGGCTAAAAACAAAAGACTGACCTGTTGCGGGGATAAGCCGCTAGTGACTGCTACATTTTAAAATTAGCCACTTTTTATAGATTACTTACAAAGAATAATAGAGACGCCTTTTATACCGCTTCAATCCCCTCTCGACGGCCATTCTTTTGTTTTCTTCACGCCATTTTCAGAAGGCCGCAAGCCTTCTAATTTCCTATCTGGTAAAAGTGAGAAATTCAAAACAACGATAATATGCAACAGTGCCCCTATAGCCTTTAAACAATGGTTCCTCCCACAACCCGGAGAACGCTTAAACTTCCCGGTTTTAAACTTTTATTTACTCATTTCAAAATGAATCCTGCTGCCAATATGATAGGAATCTATTTCAAGAACTTTGGTGAAAAACTCCTTTGCTTTAGCGGTGTTGCCAAGTCCCAGATTCCCTAATCCCATCAGGTACCAGCAATGTAGTGTATTGCGGTGTTGCAGGTCGTCCTCCCAGATGAGCAGATCGGGCAACGATACGGCAAAATAATCGATCTTTACCTTGTCGAAGATGTGTTTTTCGCCGTAGTCCTTCAACTTATTAAAGCGGCCGTGGGCTTCGTTGTTCCGGTTCAGTTTCAGGAGCGCTAGTCCCTGGTAAAATATCTTGTCGGGCTGCTGGTCGTTATAAAACATGGCCGCCGAAGGTTCCGACAAGCCTTGTGATGCAATGGTCCAGCATTCATTGGCTTTTGCTGTGTCGCCATTGCCTTCGTATGCACAGCCTTTCCAGTAGAAAATGTCGTTTTCCTGAGCCCCGGACAGTTTCCCTTCGCCCAGGTGATGGGGATAGACTTCCGTGGCATGGAGATGTTCCAGTGCTTTTGTAAAGTTTTTGGAAGCAATAGCTTGTTTGGCCAGTTCGGTATGTGCAAACAGGTATTGCCCGGTTACCTTCCCTTCGCCGCCCTCCCACGGATGGAACTTCCGCTTCATCAGGAGATCGAGCGCCTGGCGGTGATTTCCTTTCAGGTTGTGCAGCGTAACCAGTTCCAGATATAAATCGTCGCGATAGCTGATTGCTTCCGGGTATTTGCTTAACAATGCAAAACGCTCCTCAACTGTCTTCCCGAGTTTTTTGTATAACTGATCCAATTCCATGAGGATGCGCGAATCGGAAGTGTCGAGCGCAAAGGCTGCTTCCAGATCAGCAAGCGCCTTTTGGGGATTGCTTTGCTTGTTATAATATGCCAAAGCAAGATTGCGGCGCACCGTCGGGAATTTCTGACCGAGCCGAGCCGATTTTTCCCAACATTCAACCGCCTCAGCATACTGGCGGTTGCCATACCAGAAGTTTCCAAGGTAATACGGCGCTTTTGCTCCTTCAGGATTCAATTCCATAGCACATTGTAATGCCAGCACTTCTTCAATACGATTTGGGAAACAGAAGTCTGGATCCATGGTTTCGGCTTTTTTGAAGAACGATTCAGCGATCCTGGGCTCGTTGTCCTGATATTTAAACCATCCCAGGAAATAATAAACCATCGGGTATACCTTATCCGGGTTTGTAATTCCTGATTCCAGCAGGTTGCCGGCATCGGCATACAACCCAGCCATGGCATAATCGAGCGAAATTTCGATATAGTTATGAATATACTTCCGCATCAAATCCCTGAACTCCGTCAGATATTCTGAATTGCACGTCAGGAGAAATTTTTCATAGAGCACTCCAAAATTGAATTTGTCGAGTTGTAACGATTCTTCCACAAGCGCGAGCGCTTTGCCGGTCTGCCCCAAACGGCGCAGTATCATCACCTTCAGATGGCGTGCTTTATGGTTGTTCCAGTTGCGGCTCAGGGAACGGTCAATCAGGTCCAGGGCTTCGTCCCAGTCGTCTTTTATGGCCGCAAGTTGGGCGAGGTTGAAGTAAGCGGCATCCTGCCAGGCAGCGTTCCATGCCGATTTGTAAAACATATCGTAAGCCTCCCTGTAACGGTACTGAAACCGTAAACACAACCCCAGGTTGAACAGCGACTCGCCATCGTATGGATTGGGATTGCGTTCGGTAAGCGTTTTAATGGCCGCCCTGAAAAAAGGTTCGGCTTTTGCAAACTGCGCTTTCCGTAAATACCACAATCCCATTGCATTGTTGTTGCGAACATCGCCTGGTTCGCGGCTCAGGGCTTCCGTATAATAATCCACAGGACTGTAGGTCGCATGTCTGTATTGTTCCAGGTGCAACCCGGTTAAAAACAGTTGCTCAATGCTGGCTGTGTTTTTAGGCTCCAGGGCTGGTTTGGCGGCATCGGGTACGGGACGTATTTCTTCTTTTTCGGGCGACCAGTGTACAAGTACTTTCTCTTTGCTATCGGTTACTTCAACCCTGAATTCTTCCGTTAACTTTCCGGCAAACTCAATAGTTTTCACGAAAGAAGTTTCGGGAGAAAAATCGAAACGGGTTTCAAAAACCACCTCTTCCTTCCTGAACAACCGGATGTCCGAATTCGGGTATACCCCGGTTGTATAAGCTTTTATGGTGAGTTTGCCGTCTTCGGCTTCCAGGTTCACCATGGCCTCTTTGGTAGCATTTTTCACCACCCCCAGATCGCGGTATGGCATAAAATACTGACTGAAGGATTTCTCTTCGTACGGCATGATCCAGGAGAAATCGGGCTGGTTGTCGGTATAAACGCCACACATCAGCTCAATGTACGGTCCATCCGCATCGGTAAGGTTGCGGTCCCAGGCCTGGCCGAAATCGCCGTTCCCCCAGGTCCATTGCTTCTTTCCGGGCGAAACATGGTGGTTGGCCACGTGCAGAAGTCCTCCACGGGAATCGTTCTCGTACCCTCCCACAAAGTTGTATTTGGAAGTAATGGCCATGTACGAGGTAGGCACCGGGATATTTTTGTAACGCGAAATGTCGACGCCTGCAGAATAATCAACTTTATAATAAGTACCGGTTGCAACAGGAAACCTGGAAACATCGCGTTTGCCGTGATCGAATACAGCATTTACATCGGGCGGAAATACCGACTGATATTCATCGTTCACATGCACTGCCGGATTGGCCCACCACAAAAATGTTTGTGGATGAGGCGTGCGGTTGTAAAGCTTTACCTTTATTTCGAGATAAGCTTTGTCAGGATATAAGGTAAACCCGGTCATTCCCTTGGTGCGGAACATCCGTTCTATTTCACTGCACCAAACGGTTACGCTGCCATCGGCATTTTCTTCGATGGTATAATCCACCGCCTCGTAGGTACTGGGACGATGATGCTGGGGCCAGTTAAACTCAATACCTCCCGAAATCCAGGGACCCGTAAGCCCTACCAGGGCTGGCTTGATCACCTGGTTATAGTAAACAAAATGCCGGTTTTTGGTTTTATCGAATGCCATCTGAATCCGGCCGCCAAGTTCGGGTAGGATCATAATTTTCAGATACTTGTTTTCAAGAAAAACAGCATTCCAGGGTTTATCAACCTTTTCGTCGGATATTTTTTCAATCACTGGATGCGGATACACCACACCGGTGCTGCCCTGGTATACTCTTTTTTCGAGGAATATCGGATTCTTTTCAGGCTCTCCGATTTCGTAAGTGGGAATAGTCACCACTTCCTTCCATGCTTTAACTTCCATGTATCGTTTTATTTCAATGCTGCATTAACCCTGTATTCGGGAATTATTTCAGGCGGATTAATAATCAAAACCTCGTTTGTTGTTGTAAAATCGGGAACTACTTCTTTTTCGAGGTAAGAAAGATAAGGAGCATTCTTTTTCATGGGTAGAAAATAGAAATACATCTCCTTGTTTTTGAGAAGTTCGGCATAACGCTTCAGACTTACTTTCCATGGCTGGGAAGTATATAGATTATCGGCCACCAATTCGCCATCGAGCATACAAACGGCTCTGTCGCCACGATAATCAAACTTTATATACACGTCCTCCAGCTTTGTGAAATCGAATTTTGATGCATCGAGAACAAAATGCCGGTCATCGGTTTGAACCAGCTTCACTTCAGGAACAACCTTTTTGATGGAAACATGGAAGCCGGAGAAAAGATTATCGGGCGATTTCACTTCTGTTACGAGCGCATTGGACGATGACAGAACCGAACCCCGCGGATAAACATCAACATCCCAGCTTTCTTCTGTACTTAAAAACTCGGATCCGATAAATAAAGCCTGACTCAATACAAGCTTCTGGTTGGGCTGTTTTCCGGCAACATAGGCGTCAAGAGCCCTTTCAAACGGAATAACCAGAAAACGGGAACCCTGGATTTCAAACTCAAAACACCTTCCATTAGAGCCGTAACAAACCGTCCGGCCATCTTTTGCCGAGACATTCAATCCCTTGCCATTTATTTTCTGTTTGCCTTTCAGAACAAACTCCGGAACAATCCCGTCAAAAGATATAAACACGTGATAATTGATACCCTTGTTAACAAACGAACAGAGAGGCTGCGCTGTAGCACTTTCAAGGGTTACTCCTCCAAAATTCATGTTAAATGGAAAAATTGCCGATGTACCGGGACGAAGCACAAACGATCCCTGGTGAGGAAAGGATATGGAGTTTTCTTTGGTAGCCACTTTAATTTTCAGATCCTTTAAAGGAACGGTATTAATGTGATCCTGGAAATTATGCAGAAAAACAAAACCACGGACGCCGTCAGTCCTTACGGCATAACGGAGTTTGGTGGTATCTGCCGGCAATATGCTTCCGTTTGTTTCAGGAAGAGCAGTCATCAAGGGCGCCAGAACATCGCCATAATGATTTAAAAAAGTATTGACCACCTTCAGTCCAAAAAAACCTTTTTCAACATTCCCCCATTCCCCGATGGGAGCCTGGTAATCGTACGATTTCAGGTTTAACCCGGAACCTTCGGAGAAAAACATGAAATTATCCGAAGGCGTATTTCCACCATGGTACATGTAATAACCCAAACCATTGGACCCACTGCCCAGTGTTCGTACCATAAGAGGCAAGAAACTTTCGCCTAAAACTTTTGGGCGGCGGGAATAGGTGACACACATCCCTGTCCCCAGCTCTGCTGCTATAGAAGGGTAATCCTCGGCCTTATAGCTCACGGGCGAGTAATCGGGATCCTTCCGAATGTCC
>JAJYAG010000077.1 GCA_021779665.1 Bacteroidota bacterium
TAGCTAAGGAAAAGGATATTATTGTTATATAAGCTGAATGGACCGGAGAGAAGCTCCCTCTCTGGAGGAGAGGGCAGGGGGGAGGTTCTCTCTTGCGGCGATGTTAACATTAGGACACTTTCCGGGATAATTTCACGCCGCAAATTCATCATCTGCATTCGAATCCCAGGGTGTCGTTTCACTTTGCCCTGGGCTGAATTAACCAAGGCTTTCAGCCTTAAATGCATCAACTTTTAGCTAAGGAAAAGGATATTATTGTTATATAAGCTGAATGAACCGGAGAGAAGCTCCCTCTCTGGAGGAGAGGGAGGGGGGTGAGGCTTTCTATCTTAAAGCCTCTTTGTTTTCAAAATCCCAAATATCATAAACCCAATTCCTACGATAATATAAGGCAGGCTTAGGAGCTGGCCCATGTTGAAGGTCATGCTGTTTTCAAAATCAACCTGGTTCTCTTTTACAAATTCTATTATAAAGCGGGCAGTAAATATCAGTACAAGCACAAGTCCAAAGAAAAAACCGTTTTTGAGTTTAGGCCTCAGTTTGTAGTAAAGAGTCATCATGATGGCAAAAATGATGAAGTAGGCAAACGCCTCATACAGTTGGGCCGGATGGCGTGGTAAGTTATCCACCCGCTCAAAAATTACACCCCAGGGTTTTGTGGTGGGAGTTCCAATAATTTCGGAGTTCATAAAGTTTGCCAGCCTGATAAAGGCACTGCCCAGGGCTGCAACCACTGCAATCAAATCAATGGTATCCAGCATGGCGTGTTTGGTCTTTCGGGAATAGAGGTAAATGGCAATCAGTAATCCTAATGCGCCGCCATGACTGGCTAATCCCCGATAGCCTGTAAATTTAATGCCGCCATCGGGAGGAAAGGAAACGGGCAATATCATTTCCAAAGGATGCGCGAGGTAATAAGCTGGTTCGTAAAACAAGCAATGTCCTAACCGGGCGCCTGCCAGAATGCCGATCATACTATAAATGGATAGCTTTTCCAGATTCGCGGCAGGGAGGTTTTCCCGTTTATAAATCCGGCCTAAAAAATAGACACTCAATATAAGTCCGCTTACAAAAAGTAATCCGTAGTAGCGGATAGAGATTCCCAGGATGTTTATTATCTCCGGGTTGGGGTTCCAATGGATGTAGTTTAGCGTCATTATGAAAGTAATATTTTCGATAGGATAATTCTGGTTTTCTTTTGAGCCGTTAACAAATATTGCCTCAATTTACAATTTTTTGGTTACAGTGGAAAGAGTGAGTGAAATTGGGCTTTGATTATGGATTAATGACTATGATGTTGATTTTCAAAACTAAAATAAAAGATATTACAATCAGATCAATAAATAAATATTCGGGAATCTCACCTATTGCCATTCTTAGTACTTTTGAGATTGATTTATAAAACTCGTTTAATGGAACATATTGATATAAAGTCGGTTCTTGTTTTTATAATACTGAATAACATATTCATTACCTTATTGTTTTTCTATTTCATTCTCAATAAAAAGTCACGTCAATGGTTTCTTACTTATTATCTCGTAGGATTTCTTTTTCAAACTCTTGCGCTTGTCGGGATCATTTTGCGTAATCAGCTTCCCCTGGAAATATCCATCCATGGGAGCCATTTATTGTTAATGATAGGATGTGCTTTGCGGACTTTTGCCATTATCAGTTACGACTCGAAGTTCCGGTCCGGAACATTCCGGTGGTTTGGACTGGCTGTTTTGGTTTTTGGGGTATTGATTCTGATTTATGCCAACAACAACTTTTATCTGACAGTAATTCAAACTATAGCAAGTGTGCTGTTTTATGGATCGGGGGCACTGATTCTATTCCGACGAAAAGAAAAATATAACTTTCTTTACTTGTTA
This sequence comes from Bacteroidota bacterium, assembly GCA_021779665.1. Lineage (GTDB taxonomy): Bacteria > Bacteroidota > Bacteroidia > Bacteroidales > JAAUTT01 > JAAUTT01. Next base: position 1,872 of record JAJYAG010000077.1, read on the forward strand.
GCCATAGCCCAATTGCTGTTTGCGGGTTTCCAGATTTTCAGGCTATTTGCAATTTATCAAACAGGAACAGATTACGATTTTTATCATACGGCACAAATTGATGCAAAAGTTTACATTATGGTATCCAGCCTGTTTTTAAATATCCCAAATCTCGGAATTCTTCTTTTAATGCTCGAGATTAATGCCCATACTATTAAAGAGAAGAACAGGATAATTGATGATGAACGGAAACAGCTGGCAATTGCCAACCAAACCAAAGACAAATTCTTCTCAATTATAGCCCATGATCTGCGCGGGCCAATCAGTTCAATGATGTCGATGCTGGAATTGATTAATGAAAACCACAAAGGCCGGATTGACCGCAGCTTACAAAATCCTTTAGATGCCTTAACTGCAACTTCTCAACAAACATTTACCTTGTTAGAAAATCTTTTAACATGGTCGCGGTCGCAAAGTGGGCAGATTGAATATAAACCGACAACCTGCAACTTAGGAGAAGTTATTCGGGATAATATCGGGTTAATTCTGACAAAAATTGAAGAAAAGAAAATTAAGCTGATAAACCAGGTCGATAGCAATATTACATTTTGGGCCGACAGGGTTATGATAGATACAATCATTCGCAATTTATTAAGCAATGCGGTTAAATACACGCACAAGGATGGTTCAATAACCATTGACAGTAAAATGGACGAACATTCTGTAGAAATTAGTATTGGCGACACTGGTATTGGTATAAAACCTGATTCTCTGGAAAAACTTTTTAGGATTGATGTGCCAAATGTAAGTATCCCCGGGACAAACGGAGAAGGAGGAACAGGCCTGGGTTTGATTTTATGTCATGAATTGATAACAAAGCTCAGGGGCAAAATTACAGTAAACAGCACGGTGAATAGTGGAAGCGTATTTACCATTACACTTCTGTTATCCTCAAACGAATAGTTTACCTTCAATTCAAACTACAGAACTTAATTGAAAAACAAGTGAAATAGTTGTTTACCCAAAGGGAAAAGAAGTCGCAATTTACCCCTTGCAATGTCACAGGCAATGCCTCCTTATAATCAGTTTATTGACTACTTTTGAAATGAAATTTTTGTGTGGACTCAATATGTCATTACTATCTTCTGCATCAGATTTTATTGAAGTGGGCTGTGCTGCAAGGGATGTTAATGGCAATTTGCTTATGAATGAGTCTGATTCAAATAATTTAATTTTGTTATAAAAAGTCAGTTATTTGCGACAATAATACCACTATGTCAAGTCCTCAGCAGAGTAAGCTAAGAATCATTTTTGCTTTTATTGCAGTTTATATTGTATGGGGTACCACGTACCTGGCCATCAAATTTGCTGTAGAAACAATACCTCCTTTTCTGATGATGGGAATAAGGTCGCTTACTGCCGGTATTGTGCTTTACACCTGGGGTAGGTTGCGTGGAGATGCGAATCCCGTGCGCGCGGAACTTCCGTCGTTGTTCGTGATTGGGTTTCTCTTTTTTCTGGCCGGGCATGGCTTGCTGGCATGGTCGCAACAAACGGTACCATCGGGTGTTGCTGCTTTGCTGGTAGCATCCGAACCCATCATCATTGCGCTTTTCGAACCGTTGTTCACACGCGAAGGAAGGGTAGGGAAACGAATTATGCTGGGTATGCTTATTGGCCTAAGCGGAATAGTGGTTCTTCTGATGCCGCAGGGACTTGAGTTTAAAAATGCAAATCTGTTGGGCTCACTCGGCGTGCTTGCCGGCGCCACTTCCTGGGCCGGAGGTGCAATTTATACACGTGTTGCCCAATTGCCACGATCGCCTTTTATTTCCGGCGGATTGCAGCTGATTTTCGGAGGTGTGCTTTTAATTCCGGTGAGTTTCATCCTGGGGGAATGGGCGACATTCAGCTTTGCGCAGGTATCTGTGCAGTCGTGGTTCGGGTTGGGGTACCTTATCGTATTTGGGTCTATCATCACTTTTTCGGCATATACCTGGCTTTTGTCCATTACAAGTGCTACGCGGATTTCGACACATACCTTTATTAACCCGGTAGTTGCAGTACTTGTGGGCTGGGCCTTTGGCGGTGAAGCGCTCACATGGTCCATGCTGGTGGCTACCGCGCTGATTGTTATCTCGGTTTATCTGGTTCTTTTCAGGAAAGGTGTTAAGAAGGAAAAATAAAGAAGAAGGATTAGCTTCAATAGGCCATTCTATTTTAAACTTAGCCATTGTCGATCTCTTTCTGCAGTTCATGATGCGAATTAGTCTGATTATTTTTAAGTTGCTGCAGATAAAAAAGGTATATTTGAACATATATGGTTACTAATAATAAATCCCCTTACGGATAAAGATTATTTATGTATTCTGTTTTTCAATTGGTAGAAAATCTGCTCTTAAGAATTGCTTTTATTACCGGCTTGTCCTATAACGAAATTAATATTATTGTCTATTATATTGTTATACCATTTACGTGGGTTGCTTTAGTTGATAAGATATTAAAAATTCATTATTTAAAAATCATTTTCGGAATAGGAGTCATTATTACCATAATAAGTATTAAGGATTTTTCTAAATTTTGTGATTGGCTATTTCAAAAATCAGTTGTCTTTTTAAAGTTTTTTGGCGATTATGTCAATTCATCCGTGGTGATATGTGTTTTTTTAGTTGTGTTTATTTATCTCCTATTAATTTATTTAGCCTTTTTTCATAAAACTGATTTAATCTCCAAAATCCTGGGTTTAGATGAAGTGAAAGTCGACGGAAATTAGTCATCATTTATTTTAATTAAAACCTAACCTGAACGAATATTGTGGTAAGAAATATCAATTCAGTTTTAAGATTTATCGGGTGGGGATTCGTTGCTTTTCTATCGATCGATATAATTGTCAGAATAGTGCATGTGGTTTATCAAAGAGATATACTTGATAGTCCATTTTTGCCCAAATATCTGTATGCCTATGTTGTTTTTGATGAAGGCAGCCGAATTGCTTTCCTTGGGGAATTGATAGTTATATGCCTCATCGGAATAAAAAAGAGCAGGCTGTTTTTAATTCCCATTGCAATTATGGCTTATTTTATTATTCCGCCATTTAGTTTATTATTCAATGAAATGGTGAAAAATTTATTTACATTCTTAAGGTAAAATATGGAATTCAAGTTAGAAAAATCCAAGTCAGTCCTGCGAATGAAATCGGACTTACTTCCACACAAATATATCTTCCTTCTTTTTGGGTTTTTTGTCTTCCTGCCATTTGAAATCTTTCAGGAACATTTCTTCTTTGGTTACCTCGTTTAACGGGTAGAGCGTACCTTCGGGCTTTACCAGCAGAACGATATCTTCAACCTTGTTATCATCGTTCATGTAAATAATTACATCGCTGCTGGTGGTTTTATTCATGCCTATATAATCATTCTGGTCTTTGGGGAAGTACAATGTTTGGCCATTGCCACGCACTACAAGCTTTTTCATTTTGCCTTCATTGAAGTAACCGGTCATGTTTTTACCTTTTATCTGGGTAAACTTAGCGCTGTCGTCTCGAGAGATAAGAAAGGCTGTATTTTGGAGCTCCATGCGGTCAATTTTCTTATTGGCCATGTACATCTTTATGAAATCGGCCGTAAGCTGACTGGAATCGCTCCACAGCACCGGTGAACCATGGAACTGCAAGGTGGAATCGATGGTAGAGTAGGTGAGGGAGTCACATTTTCCCTGGAGATCCTGGCGGAACATCTTAACTCTGTAATACGCTTTCAAAATCCTCTTTTCGCCGGTAGAATCCACATCGGAGCGAATAGTGTCGGCATGGATAAACAAACTGTCGCCTTCCGATACCTGTATAAGCAGAGCCCTGTCCGTTACAACGGCTTGTTTCTTATCAGGATGGTATACTGCAAAATTCCCTCTCACAATGGCATTCTGACTGGTATCAGTCATTTCGACATTGCCAATGGCTCTTCCGTAACCAGTGGCTTTGAGGTATGTAAGCGTATCTGCTTTTATTTTACGTCCTTCCGAAATCATAACCGGATGTTCGTAAAGGTGTGAACTTTCGTCCACAGTGTTGTACCAGCCTTCTTCGCAATAAATTGAATCCTTTTCGGTAAGTATATTGGTAGGACCAAAAAAGTACGACACCTTGGTTACCGTGTTATAGTTAACCGTATCGCTGATGATGCGGTATTGCGGGTCGTTTATTCTTACCCTTTTCTGAAAATAGAGTACCCTGTTGTTTTTGTTATACTGCCCTTTGCGGCTGGTGATAATGGTTTGTCCTTTTGTGATATGGGCGCTGTCGTTGTACGATGCGATGCCCGATTTCAGGTCGTAATAGATGTCCTGCGTTTTCAGGGTCATGTCCTGATCCACAAGCACAACGTTGCGGTGAAGTTCGGCCAGTTTTTTATTGCCATCGTAATTGAGAAGCTGCGCACTTATATTCAGGGTTCCGTTTGTCTGAACAATACGGACATTCGAAAAAGCATCCATTTTATTGGAAGCATAATAATATGCGCTGTCGCAGTACATGGTAACACTGCTGTCGCTTAATATAACATTCCCCACGAGGCGCTGCACGTCCTGTTTGCCTGGTAAATTGGTAAGGCTATTGGCATTCAGAATCTTTACCATGCGTTCCTGTTGACCGAAAACGCCGGCAGAGAATGAAACAACTATAGAAAAAACAATTGCAGATAAAAACTTTCTAAACATCCATCGATTATTTAATCCAACCTTTCCGGGAGAAATTGCAGTCTTTGTACGAATCGTCGATGTGAATATAAGTGGATTCAATTTTTTCTGAAATCCAGTCGTTGATGATGTTATTCTTTTTATTGGCAAGTGCAATATTCTTTAAAAGGTCGAAATCGTCTTTCAGATTAGCTTTATGAGGGTTCGATCTCGATTTAATCATCATCACTTTGTACATTCTTTTACCTTTATCATCCATCGATTCAAAGGGAGCTGATATTTCACCAATTTTCAAATCTTTTACCACGCGGTAGTCAACAGGGTTAATCTGGTCCATTTCGAACCGGGGTTCGCCGGTTTGGGGATTCATTACCAGACCGCTGTTAGCGCGTGTACTCTTGTCTTCCGAGAAGTAGAGTGCTGCTTTTTCAAATGTGATGCTGTCTTTTTTAATCAGGGCAACAATGCTGTCGAGACGGGCATTAGCTTTGGTAATGGCTTCGGCATCAGCCTTTGGTTTCATTAAAATATGCCTTGCATTTACCATGTCGCCGCGTTTTTCAATTAACTGGATGAGGTGATAACCGAATTGCGATTCTACGATCTTCGATACTTCGCCCCGTTCTTTCAGTGCAAAAGCGGCTTTGGCAAATTCCGGGTCCCATTGTCCTTTTTGCGTGAATCCCAGTTCGCCTCCTCTCATTGCGCTTCCGTCTTCCGAATATAAAACAGCTAAACTGGCAAAACTCTTTCCTTCAATAATCTGACGGCGCAAATCGAGCATTTTTTCTTTCAGGTCGAAAATAGCTTTCTCGGTGTATGGCGGATAAATACCGATCTGGTAAAGCTCAATCTGTGAGTTGATAAGCGGTAAGCTGTCCTTATTCTGTTTGTTGTAAAATGCTTTTACTTCCGATGGCGTAATTTTAATATCGCCTGCAATTTCGTCTTCCATGCGCTGCGAAATCATATTGTCTCGGATTTCGCTGCGCATGTCATCTTTCATTTCCAGAATACTTTTCTTGAAATAATCTTCAACGGCTTTCTGGGAACCAGCCTGACTGATAAAGGCGCTTAAACGCTGATTCAGTTCCTGCTCAACCTGGCTGTCGGTTACTTCAATACTATCGATAGCGGCCTGGTTAACCATGAGCTTCATACGCAGCATTACTTCCAGAATGTGGCATTTATCAACTTCGTTACCTTCGGCCTTAATTTGAAGATATTGGGTTTCGATATCCGATTTTTTAATAATCTTATTTCCAACTACAGCAACTACCTGGTCGATAACCGTGTTTTGAGACTTTGCTGTAAATGTTGTAATGGCTCCAAGAAGAACTATAGCAATAGTGAACTTTAAATACTTCATTCTTTATTTCTTATCTAAATTATAAATTTTAAAATTGCTGTGATCAGCAGCATCATTATATATGTTATTTTCTAATTCCGAGATAAAATCTAATTTCCGTTTGTTAACGAGAATATCTTTTATTTTCGAACTTACATACTCCAAAGGAGCTGTAGAGCCTTTTGGTTTAACCTCCGAGATGCGTACAAGATAAAGAAATTCAGAATCCTGTTTTTCTATTAACTTGTTCGTATTCAGGAAATCGTCTTCGTTGGCAATTGCCTCGGGCAATTGTTTCTGAATGTTTGCAAAGCTAATCCAATCTTCGTCAAAATCAGAATATTTATTAGCATATGCAAAACAATATTTTTCGAGGTTTGTCAAATCTTCTTTTTTATCAGACTTGTACCATTTTTTCAGATCTTCGTTTTGGGGTCCTGTTAAAGGCATTTTTATAAAAGTTACCTTCACGAGGTTCTCGTCCAGAATAAAGTTTGATGTGTTCTGAGTGAAGTATTTCTCAATGTCGTCGCGCGAAACAATGGTATCCACCTTCTCGCTGATCATTTGTTCCTCGTATTTGTATATTAACAGCGACGAGCGGTAGGCTTCAAGCTGATCGGAGATGTCCAGCTGGTCCGCTGTGATGTTTAGCTCGGCTTTTTTCAGTAATAACTGGGTTTTAATCCAGTTTTCGATATAGCCGCGGGCAAACTCGGTACTATCTTTTTTGGTCTGATCTTTACGGAAAATATGCTCAAGATCCGATAAATAAAGAACTTTATCGTTAACCTTGGCTACCGGTATCTGCTCTTTGGTTTTCTTTTCGGGAGAGCACGAGAATAGTACCATAACTCCCAGTGAGATGGTTACCAGATTCCTTATTTTATTTTTGGCTCTCATATTTCACTTTTAATTGGTTTAAGATTTCGTTGTTTACGGTGACGGCGTATTTTTTTCTCAGTTCGCTTACCCACTCCTTATCCAGGGCATTCTGGTAATCGGAAATAGCCAGACCTTTTGCTTCGCTGAGGGTTTTATGTTCAGGTTTTAATAAGTTATGTGCAACAACCACATAATATTTCCCCTCTCTTGAAATTACCGGGGAAATTCCTTTTTTCCAGGCTACGCTGTCGATTACAGGATGGTCGCCTTTGACAAATTTAGTATGTTCGGTTTTGTAACAAGGTTCGCTGGCGGTGGTGTCACAAATTGCTCTGACAAGCTCTTTTTCCAGATTCTCTGCAGTTTTTAACTTCTTAGCAATTTTGGTTGCCTGAAGGGCAGTTTCAGGAGTGTTGCAGGCTATAACCGTGGCGTCAAGTCGTTGCGGCCACATGTAGTTGGACTGGTTCGACCTGAAGAATATTTCGAGACCAGTGGAGTCGTTTGAGGCCTTGCTCCATACCAGGCTGTCACTCAGGTTAAAAAGCAAGATGCCATCATGATATTCCTGCACCAGACTTTTGAAATCGGGATATTTTTTCTCCAGCTGACTGTCCTCAAAAGCCAGCATCTGGTTTTTAACAAAGGAAGTGTAAGCATTATTAACAAAGTAGTCTATCGCAACCGAGGAATCGGGTTGAGGCAGACTTTTCAGATATTTGCTGAACTGTTCCAGTTTATAGGACTGGCCGGCAAACTGGAATAAAGTTTCACCGGCTTGCTGCGGAGGTATTGTTTCACTTAACTTTTTCACAGAAACGGCCTCGGATACTTGAACGGATGAAATACCTGCAGCTGTTTTACCTATGGTTTTGCCTGTTTTAGGTTTGCTGAGACCGGCAGTTTTGTTAACCGGAGCTGTTACTGCTTTAGGTTGTTCCTGGTAAAGCGCGTATAAGAGCAAGCGGTTTTCACTAAAACCATATTCCTTTTTCAAATTGTTTACAAACGAAGTGGATCCATATTCGGCTCTTTCGTCGCGGGCTATTTTTGATTTGATGTCCTGTTTTACCTGATCAAATTCAGGGATACCTTTCTTTTCAATTAATTTGATGATATGCCAGCCATAAAAAGTGCGTACCGGAGCTGAAATATCCCCCGGATATTGAAGTTTGAAGGCTGCTTCCTCAAATTCGGGAACCATGCGGCCTGTTCCAAAAATGGGTAATTCACCTCCGTTGCGTGCCGAGCCTCTGTCTTCGGATCTTTCGCGTGCAAGCGTGGAAAAGTCGGCACCAGCTTTAAGCTGTTGCTCAATGTTTCTGATATTTTTTTCGGCCGCAACCCAGCTGGAGTCGGGCGAGCCCTGAGGGACCATCATCATGATGTGCGCAACTTTTACTTCACCGCGGGCGGGTCTTTTATCGGTAACTTTTAGAATATGATATCCAAACCTGGATCGAACAGGCATCGAAATTTCACCAACAGGGGTATTAAAAGCGGCCGACTCGAAAGGGTAAACCATCTGGAAAGCTGTAAAATAGCCAAGATCGCCATTGTTGCCTTTTGCTGAAGGATCGTCGGACAGTTCGTTGGCAAGGCGGGCAAAATCTTCACCATTTAATAACCGTGTACGGATGGCCAGAATCTTATTCCATGCGGTCAGTGTATCAGCCGGAGCGGGATTTGCCTTTAAAGCGGCCATGATGTGACTGGCTCTCACTTCGGAATGCATCCTCAGGTAGGCTTCCTGAATCAGAGAATCAACCGAATTATTATCGGTGAGGTACGATTTAGCAAGTTGATCGCGGTAACCTTTTAATTCTGATTTAAAAGCACGGGTGGTATCGAATCCTGCATCTTCGGCAGCCTGTACTTTCAGTTTAAAGTTGATGAACATCTGCAGATATTCTTCAACGGTTTGCTTTTCGGCTGTGGCAATGCTGTTGTTTTTGTTAAAAATGCGTTCGAATTCCGAAGTAGAAATATTTTGTTTCCCGATGGTTAGAAAAACAGCATCTGCATTTGTTTGTGAAAATAAGTTATTTAACGACAGAAGGCAGATGAGAAAAACAAAAAATAACCGCATATTTCGATTTTTTGAATTAACGGGCAAATTATAAATAAAGTATTGTAAAACCAGCTCTGTAAATCGCAAAAAATGTTAAAAACAGGAGCTGTTTGTGTTCAGTTTTATTGATAATTGTATATCCAATATGTTTAAACCGCGCCAAAATACAAAAAAATTGAATCATCTCCACTTTTACTATTTTTGTAGCTGTTTAAAACGCAAATATGCCGGGAGCTAACGAAATATTGTTTCAATACTGGGGCTATTCATCTTTTCGTCCTTTACAGGAAGATATTGTCAATTCTGTTTTGGACGGGAAGGATACGCTTGCCCTGATGCCTACCGGCGGGGGGAAATCAATTACTTTTCAGGTGCCGGCCATGATGAAGGATGGTATCTGCCTTGTAGTTACTCCTCTGATTGCTTTAATGAAAGACCAGGTTGAAAACCTAAGGGTACGGAATATAAAAGCACTGGCTATTCATTCGGGAATGGACCGCGATGAAATTGACGTGGCACTCAATAACGCTCTCTTTGGCGACTATAAATTTCTGTATCTCTCACCCGAACGGCTGGGTACCGAGCTTTTCAGGGCAAGGGTGGAACGCATGAAAGTAAACCTTATCGCTGTCGATGAGGCGCATTGTATCTCCCAGTGGGGATACGACTTCCGGCCTTCGTACCATCAGATCGCCGAAGTGAGAAAGCTGTTTCCCGATGTTCCGCTGCTGGCTCTTACGGCAACGGCAACTCCCGAAGTTGTAAAGGATATTCAGGATAAGTTAAAATTCAGAGGTTACAACGTTTTATCCAAAAGTTTCGAACGCAAAAATATTGCTTACCTGATTCGCGAAGCCGAAGATAAACAGGCTTACATCCTTCGTATTGTAAACTCCTTAAAGGGAACTGGTATTGTATATGTTCGCAATCGGAAGAAAACACGCGAAATAGCTCAGTTTCTTCTAAAGAATGGAGTTTCGGCCGATTATTACCATGCCGGGCTTGACGATGAGATCCGCCATAAAAAGCAGGATGAATGGAAGGCCGGAAAGTGCCGGGTGGTGGTGAGTACTAACGCCTTCGGTATGGGAATTGACAAGTCGGACGTGCGCTTCGTGATTCACGAAACTGCTCCTTTGAGCCTCGAAGCATATTTTCAGGAAGCCGGCCGTGCCGGTCGTGACGAGAAAACATCGTTTGCAGTGCTTTTAACGAACGATGCCGACCGGGCTCAGCTGCAAAAGGAGATTAACCTTCATTTTCCTGAAATCGCCTATATAAAACAGGTTTACCAGGCGCTCGCGAATTATCTGAAAGTTCCGATCGGCGGAGGGAAATTTATTTCGTACGATTTCAACCTGGCCGATTTCTGCTCGGTGTATAAATTTCATGTCATTATGGCTTTCAATGCCCTGAAAATTCTTGAAAAAGAGGGTTATATTGAATTTTCGGAGGATGTAAATAATCCTTCGCGCGTACATTTTAATGTGGGTCGCGACGATCTTTATAAATTCCAGGTTGCCAATGCCACTTTCGATATATTTATAAAAGTGCTGTTGCGGTCGTATAGCGGAATGTTCAGCGATTACAGTGTTATTGACGAACAGATGATTGCCACCCGATCGAAGATTCCGGTCGACATGGTGTATCAATACCTGCAAAAGCTTTCTTCCCTGAAAATCATCAAATATATTCCGCGGCGTAAAACACCTGCTATTACCTATCTGGAAGAACGGCTGGACGATAAAAATCTTTATATCTCACCCGATAATTACCGCTTCCGTAAGGAAATGTTTGTACGTCGCATAAGTGCTGTATTGCAATATACTTCGGATAAGGAAACCTGCAGGAGCCAGTTATTACTTCGGTATTTTGGTCAGCCACATGCCGACGAATGTGGAATATGCGATGTTTGCACCAACATGCACAGTCTGGGGATGAAAAATTTCGAATTTTATCAGTTGCAAAACAAAATTCTTAATAAGCTGAAAGGTGCGCCAATATTACCCGATGAGCTTGTAAATACCTTTGGCTCACAGAAAGATAAAGCCATAGCTGTTGTACAGTGGTTAAGCGATAACGGTAAAATAAACACATTATCAAATGGCTTATTGTCAATTGTATCTTAAAAAGAGGTTGGGAAAATCTACATTTATATTTACCTTTACAAACAAAAAAGAATTCTATGGATTTAAGCAGTAAAAAAACAGAAAAGCCTTTGGATATCAATCTTTTTGTAAAGAACTGTGAGGAATATTGCAAATTAATAGAAAGTCTTGACGAAATGACTTCTGTGAATGTATTGCAGGATATTAAGATTGCACTACTTCCTGTTTATGCCAAAGTGCACAGAATAGTGCGTCCAAAGACCAAATACGAGCACGATGCCGAAAAATACGTTACCGAGCGTCAATATAATAAAGTACGGAAGATTTTAGTTGCCATTATCGGACAACGCGATACTTACAACGAAATTTTTAATCCCGAAAAGCCTAACAGCAAAAAAAGCACCCAGGCAAGTCTTTCTGAAGATTTGACTGATATATACCAGGATCTTAAAGACTTTGTGCAATGGCACAACCAGGGCACATTTGAAGCCATGAACGATGCGATTATTGAATTGGTGGATACTTTTGGTAAATTCTGGGGAATGAAGCTGATGAATGCTGTTCGTTACATTCATGCATTTCAGTATATCAAACCATCGGCTTATGGCGGACTGGATGATATCGACGATGCCACAGATGATGATGATGCTGCTGAAGACGACGAGGAAGTAGATGACGAAGATTTGGAAATGCTGACACCGGAGAAGGAATAATGTTTTTAACATCGATTACTAAAGAACAACTGCGCGATCTTCCGCTATTCCAGTTTAAAGGGAAAACTAATGTTATCAGTTCAGCTCTGGAATTGAGAGCTCATATCGGAAAACTATCCAATCAGGAAGTTCTTGGTTTCGATACGGAAACAAAACCTTCTTTTAAAAAGGGTAAAGTTAATACGGTAGCCCTTTTACAACTTGCCACAGCCGACGAAGCTTTTATTTTCCGCTTGCACCATCTGGGTTTGCAGGATGAACTTGTCGATTTGTTATCCAATCCCTCCATTATCAAAGTTGGCGCTGCCATCCGCGACGATATCAAACATCTTCAGAAAATACGCACTTTCGAACCCGACGGATTTCTCGAGCTCCAGGATTACGTTAAAAAGTTTGGTATCGAGAACAGCGGCTTGTCCAGTCTTGCCGGAATTGTGATGAATTCCAGGATCTCGAAATCACAACAGCTTTCCAACTGGGAGTCGGAAACACTTACCGATGCTCAGAAACTTTACGCCGCCACAGATGCCTGGGCCTGCCGCGAAATTTATCTTAAACTGAAAGGGTTACTGAACGGGAATGGCTGATTAGTCGTAAGTAGTAAGTAGTAAGTCGTAAGTAGTAAGAAAAATACACGGTAACTCGCAACCCGTAACTCATAATTCAAAAAAACTCACATGTTCGCTAAATTAATTTTAAAATCGGGTAAAGATCAGTCGCTGCTCCGGTTTCACCCCTGGGTATTTTCCGGCGCTATTAAGGATACGGTAGGCTTTCCTGCAGAAGGCGATGTTGTAGAGATATATTCCAATAAGGATGAGTTTCTGGGAATGGGTCATTACCAGATTGGTTCCATTACGGTACGCATATTTTCGTTTCAGCAGGTAAACCCTGATTTTGAATTCTGGAAATCGAAAATTCAGCAGGCATATAATTTACGTGTTGCCTTAGGTTTGGCCGGATCTGGCCATACCAATGTCTACCGTCTTGTGAATGCCGAAGGAGACGGAATGCCTGGCCTGATCATCGATTTTTATAATGGCACAGCGGTAATGCAGATGCATTCCATAGGAATGTTTCGCATAAAAGAGGAACTGGCCAAGGTGTTGAAGGAAATCTATGGCAATGAACTTGTAAGTGTTTACGATAAAAGCGAAGGCACAATTCCGTTTAAAGCACATATACAGCCGAAGAATGGCTATGTTCTTGGCGAAGGTCAGCCGGAAGCCGTATCGGAATATAATAATCTTTTTAAAGTGGACTGGGTTGAAGGCCAGAAAACGGGTTTCTTTATCGATCAGCGTGAGAACCGCAAACTTGTCGAAACTTACTCAAAAGGCAAGGATGTGCTGAATGTGTTCGGATATACCGGTGGTTTTTCCATTTACGCTTTAAGAGGTAATGCAAGAACAGTGCATTCGGTTGACAGCTCTCAAAAAGCAATTGATTTAACCAACCAGAACGTTGCGTTAAATTTCCCCGACTGCAAAAACCATGAATCGTTTTGCGTGGATGCTTTCGATTATCTCGACCATATTGATGATAAATACGACCTGATCATTCTCGATCCGCCTGCTTTTGCGAAGCATCATAATGTGCTCAACAATGCACTGCAGGGCTACAAACGTATTAACGCCAAGGCAATCAAAAGAATCAAACCCGGGGGAGTTCTTTTTACCTTTTCGTGTTCGCAGGTGGTGGATAAGGATACTTTCCGTACTACCATTTTCTCTGCTGCTGCCAGCACTGGTCGTAATGTCCGCATATTACATCAGCTTACGCAGCCCGCTGATCATCCGGTAAATATCTATCATCCCGAAGGCGAATATCTGAAAGGACTTGTGGTTTACGTGGAATAGCGGTTTCAAGGCTTTTTGGGTGTAAATATTGTTACCAGAAAACAAATCTGATCTTTTTCCTGAGTTCTCAAAAATGGTTAGCTTTGTTGTTCATTTCCGAAAATAAATTGTAGAGAACTTATTTCTTAATAAAATGTCAGTACATAAAAATATTAAAAGGGTAACCGTTCATGTTTTAGCCGAAATGAAACTGAGGGGTGAAAAGATTGCCATGCTTACCGGTTATGATTTTTCGATGGGTCGTATTCTTGATAACGCCGGTATTGATATCATCCTGGTGGGCGATTCGGCCTCGAATGTTATGGCTGGTAATGAAACAACGCTGCCAATCACTCTCGATCAGATGATCTATCATGCTCAGTCGGTTGTGCGTGGCGTTAACAGAGCTCTGGTAGTTGTTGACCTGCCTTTTGGAACCTATCAGGGGAATTCGCTCGAAGCCCTGAATTCTGCTATCCGTATTATGAAAGAAACTGGTGCCGGAGCTGTAAAGCTCGAAGGTGGCAGCGAAATCAAAGATTCTATCAGCCGTATTCTTAGTGCCGGAATCCCTGTGATGGGGCATCTTGGTTTAACTCCTCAATCCATTCATAAATTTGGAACTTATGTAGTTAGAGCCAAAGAAGAAGCCGAAGCTCAAAAATTAATTGAAGATGCTCATATTCTCGAGGAAATTGGATGTTTTGCCATCGTTCTCGAAAAGATACCGGCCAAACTTGGAGAACAGGTTGCCAAAGAAATTAAAATTCCGATTATCGGTATAGGCGCTGGGCCGGGAGTTGACGGCCAGGTGCTAGTTGTGCACGATATGCTGGGCATAAGCCAGGAGTTTTCTCCACGCTTTTTGCGCCGTTACCATAACCTGTACGACGAAATGAAAGGGGCTGTTGAAAATTATATCCACGATGTGAAGTCGCGCGATTTCCCCAACGAAAAAGAGCAATATTAATGGAAATTCTTTACGAAGACAACCACCTTATCGCTGTTAACAAGCAGGTTGCCGATATAGTGCAGAAGGATAAAACCGGCGATGTTGCGCTCGAAGACAGCCTGAAAGCATATATTAAAGAGAAATACCAGAAACCCGGCGATGTATTTTTAGGTGTGACACATCGTATCGACCGTCCCGTAAGCGGAGTGGTGCTTTTTGCCCGTACATCCAAAGCTCTGGAACGTTTAAATGTGATGTTTCAGGAGAAAAAGGTGGAGAAAGTATATTGGGCGATCGTTAAGGAAAAGCCACCGCAAAGTGAAGCAACGCTTACGCATTATATAAAACGCGATCAGGAAAAGAATAAGTCGTTTGCCTATGATAAGGAGGTTTCCGGATCCAAAAAAGCTATAACATCCTATAAGCTTCTGGGCGCTTCGGATAACTTCTTCCTGCTGGAAGTTAAGATTGAAACGGGCCGCCATCATCAGATCCGTTGCCAGCTGGCTAAAATTGGTTGTCCCATCAAAGGTGACCTGAAATACGGTTTTGCCCGGTCTAATCCCGATGGCGGAATTTCGCTTCATGCCAAATCGATACGTTTTAAACATCCGGTAAAAGGCGAAGAAGTATATATTGAAGCTCCTTTGCCAAACGAAAGTCTGTGGAATTTTTTCAGGACCTTAATTTAATGTGTTATGAAGTTTGCTTCATTTCAGTATAAACATATTTTTCTGGCAGGGCTTATTATCCCTGTTTTAACCTGCTGTTCTTATTTTCAGCGAGGCGAGTATATTTATAACGAAGGCGGAACCCAGGGTACGTCGTATCATATTATTTATCAAAGTCCCAAAAGCATCGATTTACACGATTCCATTAAAAATATTTTTCACCGGTTCGATCTGAGCCTTTCGTCATACATTCCCAATTCCATTATTTCCAAGGTAAACCGGAACGAAGATGTGAATCTTGATTTATACTTTGACCAGGTATTTAAAGCCTCTCGTGATGTTTATAAACAAAGTGAAGGTTTATTCGATATTACTGTGGCGCCGCTTGTAAATGCCTGGGGATTCGGTCCTGAGCGGAAATTGCATATGGATACCGCTATAGTGGATAGCTTGTTGCAGGTGGTTGGTATGGAGAAAGTTAAAATGACCGGCCGGAAAATTGTGAAGTCTGATCCCCGGGTTAAAATTGATGTAAATGCTATAGCTCAAGGTTATTCCTGCGATATTGTTGCCGGTTTTCTGGAACGCATGGGGGTTAAAAACTATCTTGTGGAAATAGGTGGCGAAATCGTAGCCAAAGGTCATAATGCCGAAGGAAATGTATGGAGGGTTGGTGTAGACAGACCAGCTGAAGGGAGCATGATTCCCGGACGGGAGCTGCAGGCCGTAGTTGAGCTTAAAAACAAAGGCCTTGCAACATCGGGGAACTACCGTAAGTTTATTGAGGAGAATGGAGTGAAGTACGCCCATACCATTAACCCCAAAACCGGATATCCGGTGATGTCGAATCTCTTAAGCGCTACCATTGTGGCAAAAGATTGCATAACCGCCGATGCCTATGCTACGGTTTGCATGGTTGCCGGATTGGAAAAGAGTAAAGAGATCATTAAACGGGTTGGCGGACTGGAGGCATATCTTATTTACAGCGATCAAAACGGCGAGTATAAAATTTATGCCACCAAAGGGATGGAGAAGATGCTGGCTGAAGAATGAGTGGGTTTAGTCTATAGTAGTAAGTCGTAAGTCTTTAGTCGTAAGTCGTAAGACAAGATCCCGTAACCCGCACCCCGTAACCCTATTAACATTTTGTGCATGACATTCTGAAAAATTGTTGAAAACATTTTAGGAATAACTCCAAAGTATAGGAGTCATAAATTAATTTTGAGACCTGAAATAAAAAATATGGAAACAATGAACGATTTAAAACTTGTCCTGAAACGGAAGAACATACAGTTACTGGTTGATTTTTGTCTTGACGAATCGCTGGAATTTACACTGAAGCCGCAAACATTTCCTGATACCGACTGGGAATTAACCATGAAAATTACCGATATCAAAACCGCAGTGGCTGCCGGTATGTTCCTTCGCGAAAACCGCATTGAAGTTAATGGTATTGATCAGCAGAAGTTCAAAAAACAGGCACCTAAGAAAACCAAAGAAGAAACTGACGACAGAGCAGAAGAAAAGGAAGAAAAAAATGATACTCCTGCTGCCGAGTCGAATACGATTTTTTAATCACACACCTGAAACAGATCTGATAGCCGCAAAGAGCAATTCCGGCTTAAATGGCTCTTTGCGGCTATCTGTTTTATTACACGGTAGTTTCCTGTAACCGGCAAATCAAAAATTTATGTTCAAATAGCTTTTTTTCAACTATCTGATAATAAGAGTAGTTTTTTACCTAAACCCGTAACAAGTTAAATCGGTAACCCTTTCGTTTTATTGTGTTATTTAAATTTATAAATTTGTTAGGCACTAATTTTCTTCAAGATGAAATACCTAACTGCTCTGCTGATTGTTATCCTGAATTTTTCTTACATTAATATTTCTGCCCAAAAAGCGGATGAAAATCTCAAAGAGATATTTCTCGATGCCGAGTTTTTTCTCTTAAATGAAGATTTTAGTGAAGCGCTGGCCAATTATCAACAAATTTACAGAAGGGGATACCAGGAAAACGCCAATATAAACTACCGCATTGGGCAATGCTATTTGAAAATTCCCGGTGAAAAGGAGAAGGCCATTGTTCACCTTGAAAAAGCTATAAAAGGCGTGGATGAAAAATATGTCGAAGGTTTGTTTAAGGAAACCCATGCGCCTTACGATGCTTACTATTATCTGGGTAATGCATATCGTATAAATAATCAGTTCGAAAAGGCTCTGGCAAATTATGATATTTATAAGAAGTTTTATGAAGGCAAAGATCCTGAAAGGGTAAAAGTGGCTAATCAGGAAATTGATGCCTGTAAGTTTGCAATAACTCAGATTTTAAAACCTGAAAATGTATTTACCATGGAACTGGGGCGTCCCGTTTCAACCAATAGCCGCAATGTATTTCCTATAGTTTCGGGCGATAACAACAGCATTGTATTTATTACCAAATTGAAATTTTACGACGCTTTGTATTATAGCCGCAAGGTAAACGGGAAATGGTCGACTCCGGTTAATATTACACCGCAGGTTCAGTCGGATGGCGATATGTATCCTACATTCCTCTCATATGATGGTAAGGAGTTGTACCTGAGAAAAGAAGATAATTTTGAAGCTGACCTGATGGTTAGCAAAAGGGAAAATGGAGAATGGACCAAGGCAAAAAGTGTTGGAAAGATAATCAACTCCAAATATTATGAAGGGAATATGAGTATTTCGAAAGACGGAAATACATTATATTTCTCCAGTAACCGCAAAGAAGGATCAGGAGCTTTGGATATTTATAAATCCACGCGCCAGGCGAAAGGCGACTGGGGTACACCTGTGAATCTTGGTAATGTAATTAACACCTCTTTTAACGAAGATGCTCCTTATATTTCCGAAGACGGAACCCGCCTTTATTTTATTTCTCAAGGTCACCAGAATATGGGAGGCTACGATGTTTTCTACTGCAATGTTTCGCCTGACGGTAGTTTGTCGCAACCGGTAAATCTTGGATTCCCGATTAATACAACCGACGACGATATTTATTTCTGCCCTGTGAATAATGGTAAAATGGCTTATACAGCTCTCAACCGGAAAGGGAACCTGGGTCTGGAAGATATTTACGAGATTTATATTAATCCCGAACCGGAATTACTGGCCAGCTTGAAATTAAAACCTAAAGAAGAAGCTATAAATGTTTCAGAAGATGTTGTTCAGGCTGTGGCTCCCGAAACTCAAAAAGAAGAACAAACAGCTCAGCAAGAGCCTGAAGAAAAGCCTGTAGCTGAGAAGACAACTGAAAACCCCGTTAATCAACCGCAGCCTCCTGTGGCAGAAACGCGGAATGATAAAACGATTCTTTTACCCATCATATTCTTCGATTTTAACAGTACCGAACTTGCCGATAAAAGCAAAAAGTCGCTCGATTACCTGGTTATGCTTATAAAAAACAATGGTGAGTTCAGGATTGAGTTAACAGGTCATACCGACGCGCTGGGCTCCAGTTCATATAACACCATATTGGGCGAGAAGCGGGCTAACGTTGTCAAAAACTATCTTATAAGTAAGGGTATTTCCAAATCGTTAATTGTTATAAAGTCGATGGGTGAGAAGCAGTTCATTGCTAAAAATACGAATCCCGATGGAAGTGACAACCCTGATGGCAGAAAATTCAACCGCAGGGTCGAAATCAGAACTTTAGAAAACAAACCTGATAGTAAGATTGTTATAGAAGATGTAAATATCCCTGAAAACTTAAAAATTAAACAACCATAGCTAATGATAGCTGAACTAAGTTGATATTGGTTTAAAAAAGAAATCAATTCGTCAATTCAAGGAAAAGACGGGTTGATTTTTTTGTTTAATTTTTGTTAACTTCAAATACTGAATTATGGAACATAGAACCATAGCCGAAATTGCTCGTAAAAGCATGTGTTTTAAAGTGCTCGGTTTAAAAATACAGGTTCGCAGCCTTCAATAGGGATCTATAGAGGTAAACAAATAATTTAAATATGAAGAATAGTGCGCTTGTAGCGGTATTTTTATTATGTTTTTTGAGTATTTCTGCCTATGCTCAAAAGTCAGCACGGTTGAAAGAGATTCACCAGGATGCTGATTTTTTCTTTGAGCGTCAGGATTATCGGGAGGCTATTTCGCAATATATGCTATTGATTGATAATGGCTATGAAAGTGCCAACATCAAATTTAAAATTGGTGTTTGTTATTTGAATATGCCGGGCGAAGAAACCAGATCCATTCCCTATCTGGAAGAAGCATCCAGGAGTATTTCAGTAAAATATAAACCCAAGGAGCTGGAAGAAACCAAAGCACCCCTGCATACGTTGTTTTTCCTTGGAAATGCCTATCGCGTCAATAATGAATTATCCAAAGCGCTTGCAACTTACGACAAGTTTATTACTCATCCAGGTTTCTTTGGAAATTATAATTTGAATATTGTAGATACCGAAGTTAAAGCGTGCGAGCGGGCTAAGTCCATTCAGGATAATCCTGTTCAGGTTGACTGGATGAATCTTGGAGAGCCTGTTAACACGGCAACTTCCGAGACTTGTCCGGTGGTTTCCGGAAACGATTCGGTGCTGGTTTATCTTTCGGAACAGAAGTTATACAATGGCATATTTTATTGCAGGAGAATGCCGGATAACAAATGGAGTGAACCTGTGAACCTAAATCCCCAGGTGATTTCCGACGGTGACTTTTATCCAACCGGTCTTTCGTATGATGGCAGGGAGTTATTCCTTGTAAAAAAAGCAGCTACAAACAGTGATATTTATGTGTCGGTTTATAAAAACGAAAAATGGTCGCCGGCAAAAAGGTTAGGTGATAATGTTAATTCCGGCGATATGGAAAATCATGCTTCTATATCCCCCGATGGGAAAACTTTATATTTCACATCCAACCGGTCCAACAGCCGCGGAGGTTACGATATTTATACCTCAGCGCGCCTGCCGAATGGCGAATGGGGCAAAGCGCAGAACCTGGGAAAGGTGGTTAATACCCCTCAGGATGAAGCCACGCCATTTATTGCTTCAGATAATAAAACACTCTATTTTAGTTCCAAAGGCCACTTCAATATGGGTGGCTACGATGTGTTTTATTCCACCCTTGAAAATAAAAAATGGGCAGAACCTTCCAACCTGGGTTATCCTGTGAATAATACCAACGATAACCTGTTCTATTGTCCGGTGCTGGAAGGTACCCGGGGCTATTTTGCACGCATTAACAAGCAGGAAGGAAAGGGCCGCGAAGATATCTATTCGGTGAACGTTAAATCCAAGCTTGTCATTAAGCAAATAGCATCGGGTAAATAATGGTGAAACTATCTGGCGAAAATCTTCTGCTGCGGGCTCCTGAACCAGAGGATCTCGATTTGCTGTATCTCTGGGAGAACGATCCCGATGTTTGGCATGTCAGCAACACGCTAACACCTTTTTCGCGGTTTACGTTAAAAAACTACATCGAAAATTCACACCTCGATATTTACGAAGCCAAGCAATTGCGTTTGATGATCGAACTCCGCGATTCCATTACCACCATTGGCACCATCGATCTGTTTGACTTCGACCCTTATCACAATCGGGCGGGTATTGGTATATTAATTGGCGATGTAAATCAGCGGGGCAAAGGATATGCTGCCGAAGCGCTCGACCTGGTGATTGATTATTGTTTCGGCCATTTGAATTTTCACCAGCTATATTGCGGTATTGGGGCCGATAACCTGTCAAGTGTCAGACTTTTCACTTCCAAAAACTTTACACAGTGCGGCGAACGAAAGGAATGGCTTAAAACTCCCGAAGGCTGGCAAAGTGAATTGCTGTTTCAGCTAATCAGGAACAAGTAGCTGATTAAAAGCTGGTATTTCCTTTAAGAAATCCACACCCGAAAAATCGGGCTTTACTTTCATGCAAAAATGCGACATGCCATTGGTGAGCATGATATACGATGCTTTGATGCTCAGATTGTAAGCAAAAGCCTGGTCGAACCATAAGGAGTTAACCGGAATGGAAGGAGCCTTACATTCAACAAGCACCCACGGTTTGCCAGCCTGATTAAAAATAACGATATCGGTCCGTTTTTTGGTTTTGTATAAGTCGAATCCCCGTTCTACCGATATTAAACCCACCGGATATTGCTTTTCTTCTACCAGATATTGCAGAAAATGCTGACGCACCCACTCTTCGGGAGTGAGTGTCACATATTTTTTCCGTAGCTTGTCGAAAATTAATTTTTTATCGTCGACAACCTTAACGGAAAACGAATAAGTTGGTAAATTTAAGCGCTCCATAATTGAATAGTCAATGGTCGATAGTCCATGGTCGATAGTTGCTTAGGAACCATGGACTAATAGCTATGGACTATGGACTATAAAAGTAATATTTTATGATGAAGTTTGACCAGATAATGTCCGACCTGCGGAATAAAAAATATGCTCCGATTTACTTTCTGATGGGAGAGGAGACCTATTATATTGATGAGATATCCGACTATATCGCGGCCAATGTATTGACCGAAACAGAGAAGACATTTAACCAGACCGTTATTTACGGGAAGGATACCGACATTGCC
The DNA here is from genome assembly GCA_021779665.1 of Bacteroidota bacterium. Taxonomy (GTDB): domain Bacteria; phylum Bacteroidota; class Bacteroidia; order Bacteroidales; family JAAUTT01; genus JAAUTT01. Next base: position 23,684 of record JAJYAG010000077.1, read on the forward strand.
ACGGTGATAAATGCTGCCAAGCGTTTTCCTATGATGGCCAACAACCAGGTGATCATTGTAAAGGAAGCCCAGAACATCAAAAATATAGATAACCTGATTTATTATGTGGAAAAGCCGCTGAAGTCGACGGTTTTGGTAATCAATTATAAATATAAGGAGCTCGACAAACGCAAAAAGCTTTACACAACGCTCGACAAAACGGCCGTTGTCTTCAATTCCGAAAAGCTTTATGAGGATAAGATTCCGGGCTGGATCTCGGAATATCTGCATGGGAAAGGTTATGCCATTACCCCCGATGCGGCGGTGCTTTTAACCGAGTTCCTTGGAAACGACCTGAGTAAAATCGTTAACGAACTCAATAAGCTGTTCATCACCCTGCCACAGGGAACTGTAAAAATATCGGCCGATATCATTGAGAAGAACATCGGTTTCAGTAAGGAATACAACAACTTTGAACTTCAGAAAGCCCTGGCTACAAAAGATGTTTTAAAGGCCAACCGCATTATCCTGCACTTTGCCAAAAACCCGAACGACAATCCTTTTGTGCTCACTGTTTCGTCGTTGTATGGCTATTTTATCAAGGTGTTCAAATATCACTTTCTGCTCGATAAATCAAAATCGGCCGTGGCTTCAGCCCTGAAGATCCATCCTTTTTTTGCCGCCGAATACGAAGCTGCTGCCAGGAAATATCCGCCTGCCAAGCTTGTAAAAATAATAGAATGGTTACGCGAATACGACCTCAAATCGAAAGGAGTTGGCTCTTATTCGGCTACACAAGGCGACCTGCTCAGGGAGCTGGTGTTTAAGATTTTGCATTAAGGTCTCGGTTATAATCCCTCCCGCAGGTATACAGCATCCGAATTTTAAAAGCGCGCCGTCAGGTGCGGAAGCCCGTTAGAAAGATTATTGAAGAAGTTTGGCCCGCCCCGGGCCGGGGCTTAATTGTAAAACGTTGCATTATTTTCTACCGGGCGTTTGCTCCTAAGGAGCAAGATATAGGCCTGACTATAGAAGCGAAATGAATTCCAGACGCAACGATATCAGTTATTCTCGGTATTGCTTATTGCGCCGCATAAAGGTTCTTTTCTTGTATTGTTAAGGCTGAAAGCCTTGGATAATTCAGCCCAGGGCAAAGTGAAGCGACGCCCTGGGTCCAATCAGAATTTAATCTGGCGGCGTGAAAATGTCTCAAGAAGAGCTTTACTTTTAACATCGCCGCAATTGTGCGTCTATTTAGTAGCAACAATAATGTTATATTGTTCCTTGTCCTTTTGTCATGACACAAAAGGACCAAAAAGTCTAGGCTGACTGAAAATTGGCTAAAAACAAAAGACTGACCTGTTGCGGGGATAAGCCGCTATTGATTACCAAATTTAAAATAATACGTTTTTGAAAATTATGTACGAATAATAATATACTACTACTATACCGCTTCAATCCCCTCACGACGGCCATTCTTTTGTTTTCTTCACGCCATTTTCAGAAGGCCTCAATCATTCTAAGATGCTATCCGGCATAAGTGAGAAATTCAAAACAATTATAATCTGCAACAGAGCCACCGAAGTCAATGTTTTCCCGATGCTTTCTGAGATATCGCCGTGTGTCCTTTTTAATAAATATTTATTGAAATTCAACTTTCATTTATTGAATATCAATAATTATTTATTATATTTGCTTCATAATTTTAAATTATATGATTATGTGGAAAAGAAACGAAATTGTATTTAAAGGCCTGCATTTTATCTCCTGGCTCATATTTATAGGCTTGAGCATCGAAGCCGGAGCTTTGATCGTTAATTTCATCTTCAGTATCTTCAACCCCGCTGTTGTTAAGAACTTATACCAAAAGCTGGACTTATCGGCAATGTACGAAACTAATAAATGGATTTTTTTCAGCGTGTTCAGCTTTATCCTTTTCATTGCGATGCTGAAAGCTTACATGTTTTATGTCGTCATTAATCTTTTGAGCAAGTTTAATGTGGAAAAGCCATTCAGCAGCTTTGTATCGGAGCAGATTACAAAAATCAGTTATTTCACCTTCTCCATCGGACTTTTAAGTTATTTGGCAAGACAAACCACCAAACAGTTGGTACATTATGGTTATGAGATCGGCAACCTCAATCAGTTTTGGGCCGATAGTCAGGCATATATTTTAATGGCGGCGGTAATATATGCTATTGCAACTATATTCGCCAAAGGAGTTGAGCTTCAGAAAGAAAACGATTTAACAATTTAACCTATGCCAATCATAGTAAATCTGGATGTGATGATGGCAAAGCGGAAAATTTCGCTGAACGAACTTTCCGAAAGAGTGGATCTGACATTGTCAAACCTTTCAATCCTAAAAACCGGTAAAGCAAAAGCCATCCGTTTTAGCACCCTCGACTCCATCTGTAAAGCCCTCGACTGTCAGCCCGGGGATATCCTGGAATATGTAAGCGACGATAAAAAGCCATGATGGATAGCAATAAGGTTCAAGTACCTAAGCCTGATTCTGATTTTTAAAATCGAGCAGAAGTACATTGTAAGCTTTCGGTTATAATCCCTCTCGCAGGCATACAGCCTGCAAAAACAAATGCCGACTAACTATGAAAGGGCGTTGCGGCGCTAAGCGGCATTTGCAATGCCGCTTGGAACACTGTTGATTTTGTAAATCAATTAAACGGAATTTGCAAATAATTAATAAATTGGCATAAAAAGAAAAACATGCCAACAGGTTTTCTGATAAAAGAACAACATGCACTGCATTATCTAACATTGCAGGTAGTTTATTGGGTCGATCTATTTACACGTAAAACATAACGCGATATTGTAATTGAGAGTTTACGGTATTGTCAACACGAGAAAGGTCTGGAAATTTATGCTTTTGTTATAATGTCTAACCATGTACATGCCGAATACTCCTGTATGATTTTAGAAAACATGGAAAGATCAATAAAAATTGGAAGTCAGACATCAGGAGCGGATGGCAATATTACTTATTTCAAACTTTCTAACGACATACAAGTTGGATATACAAGTTTAGGAGTTTACTATCCCAATGGAGAAATTACCCAAAGAACCGGAATCGAACCCGATATCCAGGTTTCACCGACCCGGGCCGGTATCAGGCGGCATCGCGACGAAGTTCTTGAAAAAGCATTGGAGGTTGCCGGATGTATTACTTCGGTGTCCGATTTAAATGATTCGGGGCCCACTGTAAAAATTTCTCCCAACCCCACAACAGGATTGTTTTACATTGAAACCAGATCTTCCATCAAGCAAACCATTGACTTCTATGATATGAATGGCAAACATGTATTCAGTAAAAGCATAAAAGGGAGTGCTGAAATTGATATTACAAACCTGGAACCCGGAGTTTATAACCTTATTGTTCGGTCCGAAGCGGGAGTTACCAGCCGGAAGCTGGTGAAAATACGGGGATAAATTGTTCTCCGGCGGGAAGGTTTTTTGTATCCTTTACCCAAAACCTTGTTTGATTTTTAAACTTTAACTTTAATAGGGCATGTTCTTTAGGGGTAAGAGATTTTAGATACATCCTGAGTACGATAAAAATTTAATTGTTTTAGTACATCACAAACACTCCTATAGATATGAAACATATTTTTATACTCCTGACGGTCTTTTTAGCCTTTGATAACATTCAGGGACAAACAAAAAGCGACCCTTTGTATTATTTAAACCTCAAGCAGATTGAATTGAAAAAAGTATATATCAATACGGTCGATTCAATTGATATACAAAAGAAAACTCAACCCTATAAAGTTTACCTGTTTACAAGGAACAGACAATTTACATTTTATAGTTTGAATGATATTTTAAATAAATTCACTGAAATCGGTGGATTGAACGATTCGTTGGTTTTTAAAATTAATGGAGAGTTGATTAACGATACCTCCAGCATAATGATTGATAATAGTTATTTTATTTATGTCACCGTCGATAAATTAAAGGAAGTGAATTATATCCCCGGGCAATTTAAAAATCTAAAAATAGTAAATATCGATCTGGAGATTAAAAAACGGGATCCTGTTTTAAGAATAAGAGGAGAATATGAAAATATGATAATTAAATAATGCGACAATACACTTGTTAGCGCGCGTTTGTAACGTGCATTCCCGCATCGCTGTTAACTCCACAAAACCAACGGTAACCTTCTGTATCATACCACGTATACCCTTCTGAAAACAAAAAACCAGAATTCAACAGAACCGTCTAGAGATACCAATGGGCAAATGAATTTCTTGAATGAGGGGATGAAAATTATCGGATCTGACCAATTCCGGCTGTGTACTCACTAAGAGTTTTTTACAGTTTCATATTTTAATAATTTAATTCAATTCTTATGTCAAGTAACAAATTCAAAGCGTTGCCAACGCTTATTGCATCGCTCACCGTATGCGAAAATTTTACGGCCAACAGTGCAGCCCTTATTGCCGAACAACCCCAATGGGCCGATCCTTTTATCGGTAACTTTAAACAATTAGTCGAAAAATTCCTGACCCAGTATTTTGGTATCAGCAGTAAGAAAGACCTGAAAGAAGCCACCCGCGTGGTCGATTCGGTCCAGGCCCAGGCGAAGGACGACCTCAGCATGGTAAGGACTCAGATCGTGAGAAACTACAACGGACAAACCTCCAGGAAAGAGGCCGTACTTGATCTGCTGGGTTACGCCGCTCATTGGAGCAAAGCCAGCAATAACAATCAAAGCGAAACGATAGCCCTGTTGTTTACCTTTGCCAATAACCTCACCCCGGCGTTACGTGCTGAGCTGGAAGGTAAAAATGTAAACAGCACCCGTTTGGATAAAATTGTGGAATTGAAACAAACCCTTTCGGCCGCCAATATTACCCAGGAAACCCTGAAAGGATCGACAAAACTCGATACTGCCGAAGCTCAGGCCGCATTGAACGAGATTTACAATACATCCATGCACATCTGCGATATAGGCAAAAAGCTGTTCCGGAACGATGCTGTACGCAAGGAACTATTTGTATTCTCGAAGCTTGTAAGCGCGCAGGAATCGGGAACTCCGAATCCTGAACTCAAAGCGGCTAAGAAAAAAGCCGAACAGGTAAAATAAATGCACCATCAAAGCCGCCGGAACCCTGGCGGCTTTTTTAATTATAATCGCATGACAACTTTAAACGGAATAAAATTGGAAAATAAAAGTAGCTACCTGTAAACGAAATGTAGTAACCCATAAAGGACAGGTAGCAGCACATCTATGTATGGTAGCGAAGCGTAAACGACACGTAGCAGCTCATATACGAAACCCGGAAATTAATAAACGACACGTAGTAAAGCGTAAAGGAAAGGTAGCAAACAATAAACGACACGTAGCAGCTTTAAAAGGATTGGTAGCAAAACTTAAACGACAGGTAGCAGCATCTAAATGAAAGGTAGCAAAGCGTAAATGAAAGGTTTTTGGAGGTCAAAAACAGAGAGTAGTAATATGTTATACAGTTATTTGGCTCGTTTGTAAAGATGCCGCCTGTAATGCATCGCAGAAGAATAGGATATGATTTTTGAAAAGTATTCACCTGACCGCACCTTTAGGAAAAGTATTCAATTATACCCTCCCGTTTATAGCCTGCAAAAGAGGAATTTTGTATATTGGGGCTTGTAAACAACAAAATAGAGCTAACGGAAACCGAGCCTGACACCGCATAAACCATGGAGAGAAATCAAAATGTTTTTTTGATATAAAGGATATATCAACAATCGGTGATATAAGGATGTTATGCACAAGCTGTAAAAAAACGCCTGGGAGTTCAATAATGTAACATAATAAAGCTTCATAATGACAGAATTTAAAATAGATTTAGCATTTTTAGCATTGCAAAAAAATCAAGAGCTTTTGAGCTCTTTAACTAATGAAAATGAAGATACAACTCGACTTAAAGCAATTGATACGATTTTCTTTGATATCTTAAATTGGAATAAAGAAAATGTTGTAACTGAAAAGTATTGCAGAGAAGAGGGATATGCAGATTATGTTTTCTATTTCACTGATGTCCGGTAAAACTACAAAATACCAGTTATTGTAAAAAAAAATATTAATAATCAACGACATACAAATGGTTATTTTCAATTTTTCAAAGTAAGCCTATTAAAATAAGTTATACTGTAGCCTTTCCTCATGGATTTTTTGCCAATCTTTATCTGGGTTTTC
>JAJYAG010000078.1 GCA_021779665.1 Bacteroidota bacterium
TGAGAGGCATTACCAGCCAACGTTTTAACAAGCGGCCGCCCATGGGTGAAACCGTACGGTCGATAATATCAATCAGCGTTCGTCCGCCTTCGTGCACATTGTGTACCAGTTCCAGGTTGCGAACTGTAAATTTATCAAGCCACACATAGCGGTCCTGATCGATGCGCGAAAGCTTGGTAATATGTTTTACCTGCTCGTGACGGGTAATATCGAGATATTGAAGAATGGCACCTGCAGCAATAATCCCCGACTGAAGATTTTCGATCCCGAAACCCTTGAGCGAGGTAGTGTCGAACTGTTTCAACAGTTTTTCGCGGGCATTATCTTTTGTAAAAACCCAATCTTCGAGAATTGACAGATAAAAACGTGTACCAAAAGCCTCCTTGAAGGCCGACTGCCGCGAACGTTCCACCAATACTTCCTTGGGCGAGAAACTATTGAGCAGCTTGTCCACATGCTCAAAAGATCCTTCGGCAGTAAGAAATTCACCTGTCGAAATATCGAGAAATGCCACGCCCGCATAATTCTTTTCAAGGTGAACGCATGCCAGAAAATTATTTTCCTTGCGTTCAAGCACATTGTCGTTCAGCGAAACGCCCGGCGTTACCAATTCGGTAATACCACGCTTTACAATCTTTTTGGTGAGCTTGGGATCTTCGAGTTGTTCGCAGATAGCAACTCTTTGTCCGGCCCTTACAAGCTTAGGCAGATAGGTATCGAGCGCATGATAAGGAAAGCCGGCAAGCTCAACAAACTGGGCAGAGCCATTGGCGCGGCGTGTAAGGGTAATACCTAAAATTTCGGAAGTGCGAACGGCATCTTCGCCAAAGGTTTCATAAAAATCACCCACACGAAACAAGAGTATAGCATCCGGATGCTTCCTTTTGATCTCATAATATTGCTTCATCAGCGGCGTTTCAACGTATTTCTCGTTCGCCTCCTGACAGCCTTCTGCTACTGCTTCTGTTTCAACGATTGATTTCAATTTTCCCTTTTAAAGTTGCCGGGGATAAAAATACACCAAGCTTCCGGGATTTAGAATTTATTTTATTAACCAATGATTAACAATCAACCCGTACAAAATCCCAGACCAATTATCATTTTTGGAATCCTTAACTTTTCTCATTGGGCTTATTCAGCGGAAGCGAAACCAATACCTCGGTTCCTTCTCCTGCTTCGCTGCTGATTTTAAGGCGTCCGTTATTTTTAGTGACAAAATCCTTAATCATTACCAATCCTACCCCTGTTCCATGCTCGCTATCAGTTCCGAGTGAAGTATGATGCTGGTTCTGAACCATAATTTTATCAATAATTTCTTCCGGAATACCCTTGCCACTGTCTTTGAAACTAACACTAACATAACCGTTGGAAATATAGGCGCTTAGATGAATTCGCCCGTTTTTAGGAGTGAATTTAATGGCATTCGAAATAATATTTCTAAAAACTGTATGGATAGTCACCTCATCGAAATAAGCAGTAAAACTCTCGGGCACGTTGCTTGTAAGCTTAATTCCCTTGTTATCGGCGTTGGCTTTAAAAAGTAAAAAACAATCTTCTATTACCTGGTGCAGGTTTGTAGTTTTAAACTGTAAATTAATTATTTCACCCTGAACCTTTGCCCATGCCAGTAAATTATTCAACAGCGAAAGTGTTCCCGAAGCACCTTTTTCAAGCAAATCAATTATTTCGTGGTAATCGTCCGATCCGGGAATAATATACTCATTCTTCAAAGCCCCAATTGTAAAGATAATGTTTGAAAGAGGCGATTTTATATCATGGGCAATGATGGAATAGAGCTTATCCCTGTTCTTATTCATCTCGAAGATTTTGGTTCTCGAGTGTGCAAGTTCAATATGATTTTTAACTCTGATCAGCAACTCCTCCCTGTGAAAGGGTTTGGTGATATAATCCACTCCGCCGGCCTCAAAACCTTTCAAAAGATCTTCGGTTTGATTTTTTGCTGTTAAAAACATTACGGGTATATCCCTGAGTCGTTCCTTCGACTTAATTAACTGGCAAACCTGAAGGCCATCAAGTTCGGGCATCATTACATCCAGAAGAATAAGATCGGGTAAAAATGAGTTCAGCAACTCCAGAGCCTGCCTACCATTAGGTGCCAGACTTATCATGTATCCTTCATTTTTAAGGATCTGACCTGTTAGCTGAAGATTCTTCAGATTATCATCCACTATTAAAACATGGTTCCCTTTTTCCATAGGTTTTTGTTTAACGGTCCTGAATTAATTCGGATATTTTACTTACTATTTTCGGAAATTCCTGTAAACTCTCTCTGATTGCCTCCAGATCAACCATCTCAAGCTCTTCCCTTAACCTGCCGGCGTAATTTGCCAGAAACTCAAATTTGTATAAAGTTGACACTCTCAGCAGCTCTGATGCAAATTCCTCTATTTTGAAAAGTACAAGCTGGTCTTTTATGCCTTCCCACAGGGGATAAAGATGTGCCATAACAAAATCGTAAATTTCAGGCAATTTACTGACGACTTCCTGAGGCAGGCTCTCACTTGAAATTTCCCTTGGAGCAGGTTGTGAGGTAATAACATCCATCGATTTATATTTCAGGAATCGCATTAATTCCCTGAACAGGGAGGCTCTGCTTACGGGCTTATACAGAAAGCTATTAAAATTACCTGACTTAATGCCATGTTCCGACCCAAAAACAGAAGCAGTAAAAGCGATAATGGGTACCTTTGCAAGATTACGATCTTCCTTTATAATACGGGCTGCATCGTACCCATTCATAACGGGCATGCGCAAATCCATCATGATAAGGTCGGGCCTTGTGTATTTAAGAATCTCAAGGGCCATTTCTCCATTCTTAGCCGATAAAACTTTAAGATTGGTGCCTTCGAGCAAACTTTCGATGGCCTCGATATTGGATTTAACATCGTCGACAATGAGTAGCTGGGCGGGTTCAAACTCTATCTTCTGCTCTGAAATATCATTTTGAGGGACATAAATTACCGGATCAAGCTGAGAACAAGGAATAATAAAGGTGAAACAGGAGCCTTTTCCAACTTCACTTTTAACTGTTATTTTCCCATGCATTTTCTCCACAAGCCTTTTTGAAATAGCCAGGCCCAGGCCGGCGCCCTCGTAAATCCGGTTCGACTGACCAGATTGCTGCTGGAAGGATTCAAAAATTATATCCTGTTGCGACTGAGGAATTCCGATCCCTGTATCTTCCACATCCATCCGGAGTTTCCCGCAAGTGGAGCCATCCGATTCGAAATCAGCCCTTATATTGACGTACCCCGTATGCGTAAATTTGATAGCATTGCCAACCAGGTTAAAGATAACCTGCTTTATACGTATCTCATCGAGCAAAAGAAGTTTAGGAAAATCAACCGATAGATGCACATTCATAGCCACATTGCGGACTTCAGCTTTCGATTGAAAAAGCATCCTGATTTCTTTCAGAATATTGGTCAGATCCACCGGTTGCTGGGAAAGCTCCATCATCCCGGCCTCAATTTTCGACAGATCCAGAATATCGTTAAGTAATGATAAAAGTAAATTCCCACTGTTTAAAATTGATTTCAGGATTTTTTGATGCTGTGCCGATTCTGTTTTATGGTAAAGCGCTTCGCTGAATCCCAGGATTGCATTCATTGGAGTGCGAATTTCGTGGCTCATGTTGGCCAGAAATTCACTTTTCGCTTTGTTGGCCTGGTTTGCCCGGTCGCGTTCTTCAGTGAGCTGCCTTTCATAATTTTTACGCTCCGAAACGTTTCTTACAATAGCAATTACCTCGTTTTCATTCATCCGGGCCATACGCGCCTCATAATCATTTTGTACGTCACGCACCTTCATTTCATAATCGAAGCGATAAGATCCGCTACTCAGACACAGATCAATGGCATTCATAATTGATGAAGAAAATTCAGGAGGGAAAAGATCCTTTAAATCCTTATTCAAGAATTTATCAGGCTGAATCATCAGATCTTCATCTGAAGAGCCTCTGTAGCTTAAAATTTTACCATCCCGGCTGAACTGAAATAAAATGTCGGGAATAGATTCAAGAATCGCACTATTTCGGGCCTCACTCTCCTGTAATGATATTTCAGAAATCCGCCGTTCGTAAGTATTGGCTATTATTCCGGAGAAAGTGCGTAATAACTCAAGTTCCGATTTTGTCCATTTTTTGTTTCTTACGCATTCGTCAAACCCGATAAAACCACAGGAGGCTCCTTGAATGTTTAAAGGATAGATTACAATCGACTTTATTCCCTGCGGTTCAAGAATTGCTCTTAAGTCTTCCGGCAACTCGGCAATATTCTCGGAATAAATCCTGCCATCTTCAACCATAATTTTTCGGAAGGAGGGTATCATTTCATATGGAACATCCTGTAGCTCCTGAATCTGAGGTTCAATCCCAATATTGCACCATTCGAAGGTATTGCTCGTTGCCAATCCATTGGAATTATCTTCAAAAATATAAACACGACTTACATCGTTATGAACTCCAACTTTCTCAAGCACCTTATTTATCCGAATCTCAAAATTATCAAGCGAATTTAACTCCAGCGCTATTTCCGAAAGCAACTCCTGCTGTCGCAGGTTCTTCTGAAGTTTTATCTCATTTAACTTATGCGTGTTAATATCAATGTTTGTACCCACCACCCTGGCAGGAGAACCATTTTCATCTACTTCAATTACCTTACCGGTATCGAGTATCCAGATATAGCCGCCCCACTTTGTTTTCGCCCTGTATTCGGCCTGATAAAATGGCGTTTCGTTCCTGAAATGCTTCTCAAGCCTTTCCAGCGCTAAAGGCAGATCTTCGGGATGAACCAAAGATTTCCATGATTCAACATGTGGAGGTATTTCATCGGGCTTGTAGCCACGCATGGCGCACCATTTATCATTCAGGGTAAGGTTATCGGAGTTTACTTTCCAGTCCCACCATCCCGCATCGCTTGCAAGCAGCACCATCTCCAGCCTTTCGGAACTTTCCTTAATCTGCTCCTCATATTTAATTGTCTCCGAGATATCGCGGCAGGTACCTATAACGACTTCATTACCTTCCCATTCACCGGCCACAAACCGGCTTTCGACAGCAACCTCAATGCCTTGCGAATTCAGGAAAGGAATTTTATTGATAATTACTTTCCCCTCTTTTGCTTCATTGATTGCCTGTTCAATTTCTTCGCGTCCGAATGCAGAATAAAATTCAGTGACAGATCTGTTTTTAAGATTTCTCTCCTTATTGCCTGTTTTCAGGCCAAAATGTTCGTTATAAAACAATATGTTTCCCTCCAGGTCAATAATAAAAATTGAATCCTGAAGTGTATTAAAAAGATTTAAAAAGTCCTGTTCTTTGGAATTCATAAAATTTACCGTCCCCTCCTTCAATTTCTCCAACAACTAAGGTTTTGTTAGATACCTTAAAATTATCTAATTTAAATCTTAAACACCTTTGCAAAGAAAATGTTCCAGATTTTTAAAAAGCTCCTTCTATCTAAAAATTCAAATAAAAATTACGGGTGAGCTCAATATAAATATAGGAATAATTTCCTGCTTCATCACGAATATTTAACTCCTGAAAGTTAACAGGGGGCAAATTTTCCGTTTTTTGAAATTCAATCAACCTGCGTTTGACAGGAGCTCCCGGAAAAGGGCGTACCAGCATCTGGCGAGTACATTTCAAACCGTTGAGAAAGGCTTCGTTTTCAAATTCTGCAGTATTCTCAGGAAGAATTACAGAGAACATGCCGCCGTCGGATAAAATACGGCTCACACCTTTAAGAAAACCAGACAAAGGCAAAGATTCGTTATGCCGGGCGATGCTTTTAAACGGATTTGGATTTTTTAGCGAATTTATGAAATAGGGCGGATTAGCTACGATATGACTGTATTTTAAAGAACAACTCCCGACATACTCAATAAAATCGGAATGCATCACTTCAATACGGTTAGTCCAGGGTGAATTTTGAATGTTCGAACAGGCTTGCTTAAAAGCGTTCTCCTCAATCTCGACTGCATGAATACCAGCCTGCGAACGCTGGGCAACCATTAAGGCAACCAACCCCGTGCCGGTACCCACATCGAGTATTAACCTGTCTTTTTCAACCGCAGCCCAGGCTCCAAGCAGCACCCCGTCGGTATTCACACGCATGGCGCATTGATCGTGCCAGACAGTGAACTGCTTAAACTGAAAGTAAGGATTCGCCATGAACTATGAAGTATGAACTATGAAATTTGAAGCATGAGTTTAAAAGCAAGTATATCAAACCCTTCAAATGTTTCCTGCACCCAATTAATGTATTTTACTTACGACTTACGACTAAAAACTTATGTCTAAAATTAAAACTTCTCAAAAACGCCAAGACCAAAAAGTGCGAAATCGTACTTTACAGGGTCTGCCGGATCAAAAATACGAAGTTTCGCTGTCACTTCCTCCACCGCTTTCCAGTCGTCCTGTTTGCGATGCAAAAGATGAAGTTTGCGCGACACATTCCCCGTATGAACATCAAGAGGAAGATAAAGCGCTGAAGGTGGTATCGATTTCCAAAGGCCAAAATCAACGCCACACTTATCTGATCTTACAAGCCAGCGGAGATACATATTCAATCTTTTTGCAGAGGAATTACGCGTAACATCCGAAACATGCCTGCACGTTCTCTGAGCCGGATTACAGGACAGAAAAAGGTTCCGGAACTCAGTGAGACATGATTTGATATTCCCATGCTTACGGTAAGAATTTTCGAAAACAGTGCTTAAGCCACCATGATTAGTATATATATTGCGGAGCGACTTCAGAAAGTAAAGTGTATCGTCGCGATTAAAGGTTCGGTGTACGAATTCTGAGGCTTTAACAAATTGCACTTCGGATGCTTCCATTAAAAATTCATAGGGCCTGTTTCCCATTTGGGACATCAGCCGTCCAGCATTTTTTAGAATTGACTTACGCTGCCCCCAGGCAATAGTAGCTGCTAAGAAACCAGAGATTTCAATGTCAGCCTGCAAAGTAAACTGGTGGGGAATCGAAACAGGATCAGTTTCGAGGAACGAAGGCCTGTTATATAGCTCATATTTATATTCGAGAAAGTCCTTTAATTCCTGATGGGGAATTGCCGAAGACGGAGTCGTGTTAATTTCCTGATATAATTTTGCCATCGGCCATCACAATTTTGCAATCGGACATATCGGCTAAGGATAGATCGTGCGTAACAATTACAAAAGTCTGGTTGAATTTGTCGCGGAGTTTGAAAAACAGCTGATGCAATTCCTGCTTATTCCGGGTATCGAGATTTCCTGATGGCTCATCGGCAAAAACAACCGAAGGATTATTAATGAGAGCCCGGGCAACTGCAACACGTTGTTGTTCGCCACCGGAAAGCTCTTCCGGTTTATGATGTATACGGTCTTTTAACCCTAGAAAATCCAACAACTCGTTGGCTTTGTCCTCTGCCTTTCGCCGCGAAACATTTTGGATGAAAGCAGGGATGCAAACATTTTCGAGGGCTGTAAATTCGGGTAATAAATGATGAAATTGAAAAACAAAACCAATATGCTGATTCCGGAAACGGGCCAGATCCCTTTCCCTCAGTTTTCCGATATCGGTATTTTTAATTAAAACGCTTCCTGTATTTGGTTTACTAAGTGAACCAAGGATCTGAAGGAGTGTTGTTTTGCCTGCTCCACTGGCACCTACTATGGAAATCACCTTTCCGCTTTCAATATGAATATCGATACCTTTTAGTACCTGAAGGTTACCATACCATTTGGTAATACCGGTGGCGCTTATCATTACAGCTTATTTAAGGAGTGCTTTCAGAGAACAGGATTGGAGTCGTTCACAGTTTTATTAAGATCCTGTTTAATCTCCTGAATATCCTGCGCTATTTCCGAATTGTTGACCGAACTGGTGATATCGTTCTGAATGTCTTTAAAATCCTTGGTAATGTCGCCAGTTTCGGTGGTAATCTCTCTTTTGATATCGTCGGCTGCTTTTTTGAATTCGCGCATACCCTTCCCCAGAGTACGTGCAAAATCGGGTATCTTATTAGCTCCAAAGAAAATCAGCACAAACAGCACGATTAAAAATATTTCTGATCCACTTAATCCCATATCAATAATTTTTTACAAACCTAATGAATTTTCCTCTATACAAAAGACCTAACTTTCAATAACTAAAACAAAATTAAAAAACAAAGCCAGAATCAATATTATAACGATTCTGGCCTGTAAATATATATTAAGAGGATATAAAATTCAGCAAAAAAGCTGAATTATTTACCCATCTTTTTAGCTTTTCTGTCTCTTGCCTGTAAGGCATCAAAAACAACAGGAGCAGCGTTCATAATCGAAGAATAAGTTCCTACACCAATACCGATTAACAAGGCGAATATAAAGCCTCTGATCACCTCTCCTCCAAAGATGAAAATAACGATAAGCGTAAAGAGTGTGGTAAGAGATGTATTCATGGTACGGCCAAGAGTACTGTTCATAGCTCCGTTAAAAAGTTCTTTACGGTCGCGTTTGGGGTACAGCGCTGTCCACTCACGAATTCGGTCGAAGATAATCACCGAGTCGTTGATGGAGTAACCAATTACTGTAAGTACGGCAGCGATAAATGCCTGATCTACTTCGAGCGAGAACGGCATCACATTCTGCAGTAACGAATATATACCTAATACAACAAGCACGTCGTGGGTTAAAGAAACAATACCGCCTAATCCAAATCTCCAGTCGCGGAAACGAACAAATATATAGATAAAGATTCCGATAAGAGAGAATAACACTGCAAACATAGCACCTACTTTGATGTCATCAGAAACAGTTGAACCGACCTTCATGGAACTCTGGCGATAATTATCAGTAAAGTCTTTGAATGTAACATTCTGACTTAACACCGGTTTCAATCCCTGATAAAGTTTTGATTCAACAATACTGTCAACATCGTTTTTATTATCGGTTACCGCATCAACCATATATTTGGTGGTAATCTTAACCTGGTTGTCCGCACCAAAAGTTTTTACTTCAGGAGCTTCCCCTTCAAAAGCAGGAGCAAGCATTTTCTGAACTTCAACAGTATTTACGTCCTTATCGAAGCGAACAACATAAGTACGGCCCCCTTTGAAGTCAACGCCAAGGTTCAGCCCCTGGGTAAACAACGAAACTAATCCAAGACCAATAACAATGGAAGAAGCAATATAGAATATTTTACGCTTGCCAATAAAATCGAAGTTTACATTCTGCAGGAGATTTGCAGTCATTGGTATTGAGAAAGGAACTTCCTTGTTTTTATTAAGCAGTCTCTCAAATATCAGACGTGAAATAAAGATCGCAGTAAACATTGAAGTTAAAATACCGATGATAAGTGTAGTAGCAAAACCTTTGATAGGACCGCTACCGAAGATAAACAGAATAACGCCGGTTAATAATGTAGTAACGTTACCGTCGATAATGGCAGAATAGGCATGTTTGTAACCATCGCTGATAGCAAGCTTTAGTCCTTTTCCATGACGAAGTTCTTCACGGATACGTTCGTAAATAATAACGTTAGCATCCACCGCCATACCAAGAGTAAGCACAATACCAGCCATACCAGGCAATGTTAATACTGCGTTAAGCGAAGCGAGAACACCTATAATGAAGAATACGTTAACCATTAAAGCAACGTCGGCAATCCATCCGGCGCGGCTGTAGTAGAATACCATGTAACCAAGCACAACAATAAATGCGATGATGAAGGATACCATGCTGTCGTTGATAGACTGCTGACCAAGCGAAGGACCAACAATTTCTTCCTGAACAATACGTGCAGGAGCCGGCATCTTACCCGATTTTAAAACAATGGCCAGGTCGTTGGCTTCATTATAATCCTCCATTCCTGAAATGGATGAATTCCCTCCTGTAATTTCCTGGGTTACATTAGGAGAAGAGAAAACCATTTCATCCATCACAATGGCAATACATTTATTAATATTTTCCTTGGTAATAAGCGCCCATTTCTTGGCACCTTCAGCGTTCATACCCATGCTTACTTCAGCTCTGGACTTATTCTGGCCATACTCGGGCGAAGCACTGGTTACAACATCTCCGGTGAGAACAGGACGACCATCTTTAGTAGGTTTGATGGCGTGCAGATCGTACATTTCGATATCGTTGCCATCTTTGCCCTGGAACTTCATTTCGCTTGGTTTATTCGACCAGTAGAAACGGATACCATTGGGGAACAACTGACGAACCTGAGGCAGGCCTAAATAATAATTTACAAGGGCTGTATCTTTTGTTTGTGCGTATCCGACACGTGAACCCGAAAGAGGCTGGAAAGTCTGGGGATTAACATTGGGCTGTAACACAGCAAACAGAGGAGCTTCGTTATCTACGTTAAGAGAATCGGTCTTTTTTAATGAATCGCCTTTGATTTTGTTCAATAAAGCTAAACCACTCTTTGAAGTGGTGTCTGTTTTTACATCACCAGGAGTTTGTGCTTTTGCAGAATCAACCGCAGCCGGTTTATTAACAGCAAGAAAATCTTTAACTCTTTGGTTTGCCAGATTCAGTTCATCAATTAAATCGGCATTGTCGTAAGTTTCATAAAACTCCAGATTTGCTGTACCCTGAAGGAGCTTACGTACACGTTCCTGATCCTTGATGCCCGGCAACTGAACTTCAATACGGCCTTTGGTATCTAACTGGCGGATTACAGGCTGTACCACACCAAATTTATCGATACGGCTGCTAAGAATATTGAACGAGTTATCAATAGCATCGTCGGTTTCTTTGCGTAAAACATCCAAAACCTGCTGGTTGGTAGAGGTGAGATTAACCTTTTCTCTTAACTCAAAGGTGTTGAATATTACAGCAAGTTTTCCGTTAGGATTGATTTGTTCAAAAGCACGCCCAAACAGTGTAATATAATCTTCCTGACTGCTCTTCTGCATTTCTTTTGCTCTTTCGATGGCTTTGTTGAAAGTGGTATCCTTACTATTATTGGATAACGACTTCACAATATCCACAACCGAAACTTCCAGAATAACGTTCATACCTCCCTTCAGGTCGAGACCGAGGTTGATCATTCTTTCCTTCGTTTCTTTATAAGTGTATTTCTTTAACCAGAGAAAATTATAAACCACTTTCCCTGAAACTGAATCGAGGTAGTGAATTTCCTTTTTGTAATCCCCTTTCGAATATTCCGTTGCTTTTTTCTCCACACGGAGGGTTACCAGGGTAAAAGATAATTGATATAAACATGCCAGCGATAGTGCAATGGCCAATGTTAAAATAGCACCTTTAATACGCATTATAGTTTAATTTTAGATAAGTTCTTCTATAAATACGTTGGTCAAGCACCGCAATAATTCATATCTGCATATTAAAAAGATTTTCAGGAATATGAATTATTTCATCGCTTGAAACAACAGAGCGCAAATATATAAAAATTTTTATAGTGACCTTGGTTTTATATATTTTGATAAAGAAAAAGTAATTAGCTAAGAACAGAATAGTTCAGAATGGCAAACGTGGTTGCCAATATACGCTTCGGGAGCTGTAAAATGGTTCATGCAACAAGGAATCCGGTTACATTTCCGACTCATCTCCATTAGTTAGGTACAAAACCTTTAAAGTATATTAATTACGTATTCTCTTCCAGGTTTTCATCTGGTTCAGACCTTTCCCTCAATGCATATTTAAGCGCCACAAAACCAATTATGCCAGCAATAAGTGACGAAACCAGGATAGCCAGTTTTGCATTATTAATAATTGCCTCTTCCTCGAATGCCAATAAGGTAATAAAAATCGACATGGTAAACCCTATCCCGCCCAGAAAGCCGACACCAACAACCGCTTTCCAGTTAAACTCGGGAGGCAGTTTCGTAATTCCAAGCTTAACGGCCAGGTACGAACTTATAAAAATGCCCAAAGGCTTTCCGATAACCAAACCGGCTGCAATACCGAGGCTATAATTGAGCGTAAGAGCCTCCGAAACATTGGAACTAAGCAAAATAGCCGTATTGGCAAGTGCAAAAACAGGGAGTACAAAAAAGGCCACAGGCTTATGCAGGTAATGTTGTAAGGCAAACGAAGGCGATTTTTCATCGTTTCGGCGAAAAGGAATGGCAAATGCCAGTAATACACCGGTAATGGTGGCATGTACGCCCGAGTTCAGCATGAAGTACCACATTAAAACGCCTCCAATAAGATAGGGAATCAGATTTTTTATCCGCAGGCGGTTTAAAATAATAAGCACTCCGAAAATAGCAAGAGAAATAAATAAATTGGTTAAAAGAAGTGTTTTGGTATAAAACACTGAGATAATAATAATTGCCCCTAAATCGTCGATTACGGCCAAAGCAGTAAGAAATATTTTAAGAGAGACCGGAACGCGATTTCCCAGTAAAGACAATATCCCAAGGGCAAAAGCGATATCGGTTGCAGTTGGTATACCGGTACCAGATAAGGTAGGTTCGCCACGGTTAATGAAAAAATAAATCGCTGCAGGAAACAGCATTCCGCCTATAGCGGCAAATATAGGAAGCAAAGCATCTTTGAACTTCGAAAGTTCTCCTTTATAAATTTCGCGTTCCAACTCAAGGCCAATGAGGAGGAAAAACAGAGTCATCAACCCGTCATTGATCCAATGTCCCAAACTTAGAGGCCCAAGGTAAATATGCCATAAATGAAGATAATCACTGCCAATTTTTGAATTTGAAATCAAGAGTGAGAAAATTGTACATACAATTAAAATAAGCCCTCCGGCTTTCTCGCTACTAAAAAATTCCTTATACAATTTAGTTATCTTCATGTTAGCTATATAATTTGAATTTTTACAAAATGCAATTTCTAAAGTTTTAACATCGAAAAAAAATAAATGTTCTGCAATTGACGAAAGGTCCGCTCAATTTCAAGGAAAGAAAAGTGTTTAATTATTACAAAAAATAGCGTAAATAAGAACTTTTTTGTATCTCAGACGCTTTCAATCTGTTTTCTTTTAAAAATTAAAATGAACTGGATTTTATTAATTATTGCGGGCCTTTGCGAAGTTGGATTTGTGACCTGCCTGGGAAAAGCCCGCGGAGCAGAAGGAATAAATGTATTTAAATGGTATGCAGGCTTTATACTTTTCCTGGGATTAAGTATGTATTTACTTATGAAAGCCTCACAGCAACTGCCCCTGGGGACAGCATATGCAGTTTGGACTGGTATTGGAGCGGCAGGAACTGTAATAGTAGGAATCGTAATATTTAAAGAACCGGCAGATTTCTGGAGGATATTTTTCTTAACAACCCTGGTTGCTTCGCTGATAGGGCTGAATCTTGTCACACCAGGTAAGGGAAGCTAATGGGTGATGGATGAAGAATCATGTGAACAGGTGGTAAAAATTAAAAATGTTATCCTTTTGAACCGGTGCTGTAATTGTGAATTCCTTAACCGTACAAAGTGGAACTAATTTGTATATATGTTAAAAGCTGGTAATTTTGTAATTCATTTTTAACATACACATGGCTTTAGATATTTTTATCACTTTGCTGCTGGTTTCGATGAACGGGTTCTTTGTTGCTGCCGAGTTTGCGATTGTGAAAGTGCGTTCTTCGCAGCTCGAATTAAAAATTAAAGAGGGGAACCGTTTTGCTATTCTTTCCAAACACATTGTCAGCCACCTGGACGGCTACCTTGCAGCCACGCAGCTGGGCATAACCCTTGCCAGTCTTGGCTTGGGCTGGATTGGAGAACCGGTAGTTTCAAAAATTATCATCAACCTGATGAATATTCTGAATATTGATATTAGTGAAACCCTGGCCCACAAAATAGCATTGCCAATTGCTTTTGCCATTATTACCATTCTTCACATTGTTTTTGGTGAACTTGCACCCAAGTCGCTTGCCATCCAACGTTCGGAGAGAGTAACCCTTTATATTTCATATCCGCTTCAGTTCTTCTTTTACCTGTTCAGGCCTTTTATCTGGCTGCTTAACGGAATTGCAAACCTTATCCTGAAGACCATAGGGATTACTACCGCTCATGGTTCAGATGTTCACAGCAGCGACGAGCTTAAATACCTTGTACAACAGGGTCAGGAAAGCGGAGAAATTGATGCCGATGAATATAAAATTATAAAAAATGCTTTCGACTTTTCGGAACAGACTGTAAAGCAGATTATGGTTCCCCGTACTCAAATGTTTGCTCTGGACGTCAACGATTTTAATGAAGAAAAACTTGAGAAGGTAATCGAAGAAAGTTATTCGAGAATTCCCTGTTATGAGGAGAGTATTGACAATATCATCGGGCTGGTGTATCTGAAAGATATTCTGATTGGCCTGCGGAAAAAAGAGCCATTCAGTTTACGTAATATCATCCGCCCCATTTTAGCAGTACCCGAATCGAAACACATCGGGCAAATGTTGAATGAATTTCAGTTGAAACACCAGCAAATGGCCCTGGTTATTAACGAATATGGAGGAACGGAAGGAATTGTTACCATGGAAGATATTCTGGAAGAACTTGTGGGCGAAATTCAGGATGAATTTGACAACGAATTACCCGTTGTTGAAAAGAAAGGCGAAAAAGAATATCATGTGCTGGCATCGGCTCAACTCGACGACATAAACGAGATGCTGCCACATCCGATAGAAAAAGGAGAACAGTACGAAACCCTTGGTGGATGTTTGTTTGTAAAATTCAGAAAGCTTCCCAATATCAAGGAGAAAATCGTTTTTGACAATTATGAGTTTTCAATTCTGAAAAAGAGTAAAACTTCCATAACCCTGGTGCGATTAATTGATCTGGCCGAAGAAAAACCATCCACAGAAGAAGATACTCCTGAAACAGGCGTTTAGCTCATCCCAAGTTTAGTTGAATCCAAACAGTCATCTGCCGCTTTTGCACCTGACGATGTTTTAAGTAAAAGTGACTAGTCCTAAATAAACGTTACAGATTATTAGGACAAAAATATTAGTTTTAGAAGAGAGTAGCAAGGTCGACCTTGCTACTCTCTGTTTTTTTATAGGTTTTAATTTTTATTTTACTCTGTTGATGCATTTTTTCGGGAGTATTCATATGACAAGAGTAATGAGGTCTATGAAAGTTATAGGTCTGAATAGCCTCCTTTACCAATAATTTCATTGTCTCAATGTTCACCAAATAATCTTCCAATAAGAACTCCTGCTTGAGTATCCCGTTTACTCTTTCGGCCACAGCATTGGCATATGGATCGTAAGTCTCCGTCATGCTCGGGGTTATTTTTTTCTTTTTCAATAGCTTTTGGTAATCATCGCTGCAATATTGAAAACCTCTGTCTGAATGATGAATTAGAGGATCTTGTTTATATTGTCTTTGTTTATTGGCCATTTTCAGTGCCCGAAGGGTACCTTCTGTTGCCAAGCTATTGGATACGTCATAACCCATTATTTTCTTCGAGTATGCATCTGTTACTAAGGATAAATAAGCATTTCCGCGGCCTCTGAGGTAAGTAATGTCGCAAACCCATACTTGTTCAGGACGGGCAATTTCCATATTTGCTATCAAATTCTTATGCTTATGGAAACGATGATGGCTATTGGTGGTTTTATGATAACTCCGTTTGGGAACAATGAGCATATGGTTTGCCCTGAGTATCTGAAACAGTTTATCTCTTCCTACATGCTGTTTTCTTAAAGGTTCTTCCAGCATATAATATAGTTTTCTTGTTCCGATACGTGGCATCTGAGATCTTATTGTCCCCACCATGGTTATGACTTCCTCGGCTCTAGCCTGTTTACATGATAATGACCAGAAACTGCGGTAATAGCGTTGCCTGTTCATCCCAACCAATCCACAAAGATAATTTATGGCTTTTTTGTTTTCTTTGTGAACGCTTTTGATTGATCGGGCAAGGAGTTTTTTCTGATTGAAATCAGGTATTCTTTTTCTGCCAACTCTATTACTTTATCCAGTATGATGGCTTTGTCTTCGCTACGTGTTAGCTCATCTTCCAAAAATTGGTTCTGACGTTCCAATTGCCTGATCTTCTGCTCTAACTCTTTGATCTTTTGCTCGGGACTTTGCATTGATTTTAGCTGTGTTGAATTATCAATGTCAAAGATACCATATTTCCTACGCCATTCGGTAATTGTTCCATGACCCTGAATACCATACTTGCGCATGGCCGCCCTGTTCCCTATGGATCCGCTTTCTACTTCCTGAACTACTGCCATTTTAAAGGATAAGCTATAATCCTTCTGACTTCTTTTTTGATACTGTGTCTTAGGTACTTTCATAACTTTACTTTTTTATTGTAACGCTATGTTAGGACTAGACAGAATAAACAAAAAAAGCGGACAACCATCTTGTTCCGCTTTTTTATTTAAGCTTATATCAGCTTAAACAGTTTCCTTCTTTTCTACGGTAGTTGTGTCGTCAGCTTTACTGGCTTTTTTGAATTCCTTCATACCTTCGCCAATTCCCTTCATAAGCTGGGGAATTTTTTTTCCGCCAAACAAAAGTATAACAATACCTATAATCAGAAGAATTTCAGTTGGGCCAAGAGCTCCTAAAACAATGGTTAAGTTCATGATGTTTAATTTTTATTGAGTCGGTAAAAGTAATAAAATTGAAATAACAAAAATGAAAATGCAATCTTTTTTCACAACAGGGAAAGAACCGAGTTTTAGTGAAAAAAGTGCAGGAATTATTCTATTATAGCAACAGATGTATCCTTGGCAGCAGTATCGCGATAGGCTTTGTAGATCGGTACAAAATCATAGCTGGGATAAAACTCAGTTTTGAAAGATCCCCATGCCATTTTCTCGAGAGCCACATTCACTTCTCTCAGTTTGCTGGGAGGCACTCTCAATGTAATTACCTGACCAATCCCCATCACAACTTTCCAGCTTTCAATTTCAGTTCCTGCCGGCGGAAAGTTCTTATAGAAACCTGTTTCGTTCAGCTTTTTCTGAATCTCATCCAGAGTTTTCCCCTGATCGTGTTTTAGAAAAATGGTAAGCAGGAATTCACTTTCTTTTTGAACTTGTGTGGACGAATTTTGAAGATCGCTGGCTTCGTCTCCTATAAAGTACTGATAAACGAAATAACCTAAAACGCCAATAACAAGAATAAGTATGAAAAACTGAAAAGTTCTGTTTCGAAGCATAATGAAAGGGTTTTAATTTCACCGCCAAAAATAGGAAATTAAAGTAAACTTAAAAGCTATTTTGTTAAACATTAAAAACAGATTAAAAAAATAATACTTAAAAAAATAACGTAACCTCAAAATTCGTATTTTTGGCACTTTTTTAATTATAACTTATAATGGAAAACAAATTGATAGAGCCTTTTGAAACAACTACCATGAGGTTGGTCAAAAGTGAAGATTTAAATCATCATGGAACTTTATTTGCCGGAAGAACAGCAGAATGGTTTGTTGAATCAGGATTTATAGCTGCTACAACTCTCCTGGATCCCAAATCAATCGTTTGTCTCAAAATACACGGTATGTATTTTACCAAGCCTGTGAAGCCGGGAGAAATCCTTAAGTTCTCATCTAAAATTGTATATGCAGGTAAAAGCAGTCTGGTAGCTTATATTCAGGTTTTAAAGAAAGATATTGAAAAGCCGCTTGTTAGTGGATTTGTTACTTTTATCCATGTAGATGATAATACAAAGCCTATCTCTCATCATATTGAAATAACTCCCACAAAACCGGAGGATATTCAACTTTATGAAGAAGCTAAAAATCTGAAGAAGAAATAATAAATTAAGGCCTTCAAAAGCCCATACTGAGCGAAGTTTGTCATACAGGTACTTACCCGGTAATTTCAACTTCGCTTAGTTTTTTCAGACTTTCCACAGCCTCTGGTGTAACTATACCCCAATTTATTTGTTGTTATCTTCTTGTCATCCTATGACTTTTCTTTGATTCCAGAACCAGGGGCACCTTTTCAATCACACAATTGGATGTATCGAGTCCCAAAGAACGGGCTTCTGTTATTCCGATGGTACGGATGGTTTCGTAAATATTGAGAACCAGCAGCTGGTGCGGGGTAAAGTCCGATTCGTTGTTCGAAATCCGGTCGATCAGAATATACTGGAAGTCGCCGGAGATATTGTACTTCTTCAACGATTTATAACGCGACAAAGGATCTATTTCGGAGCTTTCGGCCAGATCTTCCAGAACCTGCCTGAAATACTGGGTAATTCTCGGTTCAATTTTATATCCCAGGCGGAAATCAACTTTAATAATCATTCCCGGTTCATAGTGGTTCACAGCATATTCAAAAGTAAAAGGCTCATCGGTGATATCAACATGCAAAAACCAGTAAACATCAGCGCGTTTTGGCTTTTTGTTGATAATGGAGAACATAATCTTCGACTCAATCTGATAATATGTATTTGCTTTCGTGATATAAACCAGGTTAGTTGCATATTTGGGAATATCTGCATCCTGACTTATTTCCTTGATAATGGGCACATACTCTTCCATTTCAACAAACGACATCAGCTTGTTCTTGATCTTGCGCCCATGATACCAGTAATACATAATGGTTACAAAAAGTGAAGCGAGAACCACTGTAAACCAACCGCCATGCCAGAATTTCTGAATATTTGCATACAGGAATGTTAATTCAATGGATAGAAATATGATAAGAAACCAGATGATAAATGGCGCCGGCACCTTCTGATGGTGAATGTAAAGGCTCATCAGCAGGGTTGTCATCAGCATGGTGATAGTAATGGACAGCCCATAAGCAGCCTGCATACCTGCCGATTCTTCAAAATAGAAAACAACAAAACAACAGGCTGCCCATAAAAACCAGTTTACTTCGGGAATATAAATTTGTCCTTTAAATTCAGATGGATACTTAAGCTTAAGTTTTGGCCAGAAGTTAAGGGATATAGCCTCACTTACCAGTGTAAACGACCCGCTGATAAGAGCCTGACTGGCAATAATTGCTGCCAATGTAGCCAGTATAACTCCCGGAATAATAAACCAGGCAGGCATAATGGCAAAAAACGGATTTGTACCAGTAACCGCCAGCTGAGGATTTTGAAGTACCCAAACTCCCTGCCCCATATAAGAAAGGATAAGTGACACCTTAACAAAGATCCAGCTCACCCTTATATTATTGGCCCCGCAATGCCCCAGATCCGAATACAATGCTTCGGCGCCGGTGGTTGCAAGAAAAACTGCGCCTAAGATAAGCAATGCCTGAGGATGATTTGAGATCAGATTTAATGCATGCTGTGGATTTAATGCACCTAAAATGGCAGGATAATCCACCAGATGAATAACCCCAAGCACACCGATGGTAGAGAACCAAATCATCATTATTGGCCCGAATGAATGGCCTACAAATTTTGCCCCGAATTGCTGGATGAAAAATAAAAATGTAAGAATTGCCAAAACAATCGGTATAACGGGAATATTTTCGTTAAGCAGCTTTAACCCTTCCACAGCCGAGGTGACCGTGATGGATGGAGTGATAATTCCATCGGCAAGCAGCGTGCTGCCGCCAATAATTGCAAGTATATATGCCCATGTTGATTTTTTTCGGATCAGTGCAAAAAGTGCAAAAATTCCACCTTCCCCTTTATTGTCGGCACTTAGGGTAATGAGCACATATTTCAGGGTGGTTTGTAAGGTGAGTGTCCAGAAAATACAGGAAATTGCCCCAAAAATCAACTCCTGATCAAATGTTTTAGCATTCGAAAGAATAGCGCTAAAAACATATAACGGCGAGGTGCCTATATCGCCATAAACGATGCCTAAGGTTATAAGCAGCCCGGCAAGCGATAATTTGCTGACACCATGTTTGCTACTGCTGTTTTTCATTTCATATCATATGAAAACGAGGAACCTGCAATTGTTAAACCATAAAAACACGGTACCACAAAGTTACAAAGTAATCATCAATTTTATACTTTGTGACTTTGTGGTACCGGTTTAACATTTGACTTTAAATAACTTCCCCGATATTATTCAGATTAATTAACCGAACAAAGGAATAAGAGTAATGTAAATACCCGTAATAATGGCTGTGGTAATTACTCCCGAAATATTAGCTCCCAAAGCTTCCGGAAGAATAACAGAGTATGGATTGGCTTCGGTAACTGACTTCTGAGCCACTTTAGCTGTACTTGGCACACAACTCACTCCGGCAATACCAATTACCGGATTGAAATTTCCTTTCTTGATAAAGTACATGATATAACCTCCGATAATTCCACCGACACCGGATAGAAATAAAGCAAGTATTCCTAAAACAAGCAGTAAAAGAATTTTAGGATCGAGAATAAGGTGAGCCTCACATAATACTCCTAACATAATTCCAAGGAAGAATGTAGAACCATAGAGCAGCGGACCGCTAATAAAGTCGATAACAGGTTTCAGGCCCGACTCACGGATAGCAACACCAAGGAATAACGAGAAAAACAAAGGGGCGGCCACCGGAAACAGGAAACAGAGCAATACACATAATACTACTGCAAGTGCTAGTTTTTGGGATGATGGTATTGCTTTAGGAATTTCATTCTTTTTGTATTCAATTTTTATAGCCCGAAGCTTTTTAGGTACCATCAGCTTGATCAGGTAAGGATAGCCTCCATAGGTAAGACCTAAATAAAGGTAAGCAACTACTGTAATTGGCACAAATAAATTCTTAGCCAGAGACAGTGATGTAAATAATACCATCGGACCGTCAGCACCTCCTACCATAGCAATAGAAGCACTCTCCTTAAGATTTAAACCCATAGCCTGAGCAATAGGTATTGTTAAGAAAGTTCCAAGTTCGGCAAACAAAGCAAGGAAAATGCTTAGAAAGGGCCGTTGTAAAACATAACCAAGGTCCAAAAGCACACCAATACCCATAAATACAAAACAAGCAATTAAACCATTACTAAATGTTAGCGTATACAGAGGTTGCATAAAATCAATCTGCATTACATTCATTAGTTCATCGGTATCGGTAACCAGCGGGTCGATAAACAGGTTTCCCTGCGATCCGTCGGGCATAAACAAAACTCCGGCATTAATGGCAGCCATACCAATTCCCATGGGGATCATCAATAACGGCTCAAGAATTCCCTTTTTCCCTAAGTATACCAGTAAAATTCCGAGAATAACAAACCCAATGCGCGTAAACATTAAAGTAGTATCCGACTCAAGCAGCGTTCCAACTCCCTGAAATAGTTTTAAAAGATCAATTTTTTCCATAATAATGTTCTATAAGTTCGTTGGTGTCATTTCCTGACGTACTGTCTTTCTTACGGTTATATTTACCATAATAATAATTAAGAATGTTGTTGTTGGACGATTCCTCAATCTTCCTCATCCGGGAAGCGTTCTTGTCGTTCCTGATCCTGCGGATACTCCTCAGGCGCTTCATCTCGTTGTGGTATTTTTCGTCACGTATAGTCTGACTAAATTCCACTCCACGAACAGAAATTTTTATTATAAATGCCACTACCATCCCAATAGCAAAGGTTAGCAGGAACATGTATAACGTTAATAAATAGATGTTCATATTGTTTTATTTATTAAAAGAAATGTAATAGAAATGTAAAAATTTTTAAGGCGACAAAGATATCAGGAATGAGCATTGGATATTCCCAAAAAGGCATTTTTTTTAATTCCCGACCACTGTTTGGAACAGGTCTAATTTACAATAATTACTTCTACGGCACAAGATTAAAATTTTAAAATTTCCTGAAGTTTAAAGAGATCTGTTGATGGATTGAAAAAACAAAAGACATAAAAAAGGCCGGAGAATAACTTTCTCCAGCCTGTGTGTAGTATGAGATTTACCCAATAATCATTTTCAGAACGATCAGGGCAGCAATTACAACTGCAATAATTATAAAGAATGTAAGCATTCCACCTTTTCCTGTTTTTGTTTCAGTATTTTCCATTTTCATTTTTTATTAAATTGTAAGATACAGGCACAAACAACTATTAATGTTGTATCAACATTAGTATGTTCCAGTCAAAAATGCCTGCTGAATTTGATAATTAACACGATTAAAGGAAGAACTGAAATCTAAATCAGAAGCACCCTGTTAATAAGATAGCAGGGTGAGAGATTAAAGATACGCACATAACGGGCATATATGGATGAAAACTGCCTGTAGGCGAGAACAACTTTCGGTACGAGAAAAACAGAACCAGAGAATAAAAGGTAAATCAGAACCTGGAACGAAAAGTTCCGCTCTGTTCTGGTTCTTTCGGCCCAGAAGGATACGCTGGTTGTTTCAATAAAATAAGTATTACCTGTGATTTTATTCTCGTAATTAACTTTTTCAGGAAGGATAATGCATGTAAATGAAATATAGATATGGCTGATAAAGCATATTAGCCATATAAGACCTTTGATCAAACTCAACTCGCGGATCGTCTTCATGCAGCAGCAAAAATATAAAAAGACTGAATCGATAATCAAATCCTGGCAATTTTTTCGCAAGTCTGGCCAAAATAAATTATTGAATTAGCTGAGAAATATAAAAAAGGGGTCGACAGTCGACGGACCACGGTCCACAGCAAATACAAGAGGATAGCGCAAACTTTGGCTGTTTGCTGTGGTCTGTCGTCTGTGGACTGAGGACTAAAGTTATCTTTTATGAGACGACAGTCGACGGACCACGGTCCACAGCAAATACAAGAGGATAGCCCAAACCATGGCTGTTTGCTGTGGTCTGTCGTCTGCGGACTGAGGACTAAAATTATCTTTATGAGACGACAGTCGACGGACCACGGTCCACGGCAAATACAAGAGGATAGCGCAAGCTTGGATAATTCAGCCCAGGGCAAAGTGAAACGGCACCCTGGGTTAACGTAACCAGAATTAATTTTGGCGGCGTGAGAATGTCCTATAAGAACTATAATTTTAACATCGCCGCAATTGCAGGTTCTATTTTAGTACCACCAATAATAAGCAACAGAGCCTCCACGGACCACGGTCCACATCAAATACAAGAGGATCCCCAAAGCTTTGGCTGTTTGCTGTGGTCTGCCGTCTGAGGACTGAGGACTAAAGTTTTTTTTATGAGACAACGGTCGACGGAGGCTATGTTGAACAGAAATGCAGATGTGATTTTATTGGGTTTTAAGGCTGAAGGCCTTTGATAATTCAGCCCAGGGCAAAGTGAAACGGCGCCCTGGGTTAAAGTAACCAGAATTAATTTGGCGGCGTGAGAATGTCTCAAAAAGCGCATTAATTTTAACATCGCCGCAATTGCAGGTTCTATTTTAGTACCAACAATAATATACAACAGAGCCTCCACGGTCCACAGCAAATACAAGACGATGCCTAAATTTTTGGCTGTTTGCTGTCGTCTGCCGTCTGAGGACTGAGGACTAAAATTATCTTTTATGAGACGACAGTCGACGGACCACGGTCCACGGCAAATACAAGAGGATAGCGCAAGCTTTGGCTGTTTGCTGTGGTCAGTCGTCTGAGGACTGAGGAGTAAAATTCTTTTTATGAGACGACGGTCGACGGTAGCTATGTTGTACAAAAATGTGAATTGGATTTTATGTTCTTTAAGGCTGAAGGCCTTGGATAATTCAGCCCAGGGCAAAGTGAAACGTCGCCCTGGGTTAAAGTAACCAGAATTAATTTTGGCGGCGTGATAATGTCTCAAAAAGCGCATTAATTTTAACATCGCCGCAATTGCAGGTTCTATTTTAGTACCAACAATAATGTAAAACAGAGCCTCCACGGTCCATGGCAAATACAAGAGGATAGCGCAAGTTTTGGCTGTTTGCTGTTGTCTGTTGTCTGTGGACTGAGGACTAAGGTTATTTTTTATGAGACGACAGTCGACGGATCACGGTCCACAGTAAATACAAGACAATAGCCCAAACCTTGGCTGTTTGCTGTCGTCTGCCGTCTGAGGACTGAGGACTGAAATTATCCTTTATGAGACGACGGTCGACGGAGGCTATGTTGCACAGAAATGCAGATTTGATTTTAATGGGTTTTAAGGCTGAAGGCCTTTGATAATTCAGCCCAGGGCAAAGTGAAACGGCGCCCTGGGTTAAAGTAACCAGAATTAATTTTGGCGGCGTGATAATGTCTCAAAAAGCGCATTAATTTTAACATCGCCGCAATTGCAGGTTCTATTTTAGTACCAACAATAATGTAAAACAGAGCCTCCACGGTCCATGGCAATTCAAGACGATGCCTAAATTTTTGGCTGTTTGCTATGGTCTGTCGTCTGTCGTCTGAGGACTGAAAATATGAACCTATTCCTCCGACATATTCACAAGCATTTCCCGGTAAACTGTCAACAATCTGGATTTGGAAACCATACCTTTAAAATTCCCATCTTCAACAACAGGTAAACTCCAGGCCCCTGATATGTCGAACTTTTTAAATACCGATTCGGCTGTTTCCCTGCCATGCAGCGTGTAAGGCACAGGAGTTACAAAGTTTTTAACTTCAAGTTTATCGTATAAATCCGTCTGGAAGATTAATTCACGGATATTATCAAGTAAAATTACTCCCTGAAATTTGTTATTTGCATCAATCACCGGGAAAACATTGGGTTTTGAACGGGCAATATGGTTGATAAGCTCTTTCAGGGTAATATCGGGTGAGATACTGATAAAATCGGTTTCAATAACCTGGTTCACCTGAAGTAGCCTTAACAAAGCCTTGTCTTTATGGTGAGTTATCAGCGACCCTTCCTGCGCAAGCTTAGTGGTATATACAGAATGAGAATCAAAAAAGGATTTGGTGAGATACGATGCCGTTGCGGTGATAATCAATGGAACAAATAAGGAGTAACCTCCGGTAATTTCGGCAATAAGAAAGATGGATGTCAGCGGGGCATGCATTACTCCCGACATAATTCCGGCCATACCTACCAGCGAGAAGTTACGCTCCGAAAGATGAGTCCATTCGGTGTTGTTTATGGCTCTTGAAAATATAAAGCCTGTTACTCCGCCCATAAACAGGGACGGGCCAAACACCCCGCCAATACCTCCTGCCCCGGTGGTTGCCGCTCCGGCAATTACCTTTGTAAACAGTACAAGCAGCATAAACACCAGAAACAGCCACTTATCGTCTTTAAAAGTGTAGAAAAGACTATTGTTGGCAACATCTTCGGGAACCCCGCCAAGTATATGCTGCAAGGTTGTAACACCTTCACCGAACAAAGGAGGGAAGAGAAAAATGAGGACACCCAGGATAATTCCTCCTGCAAGAATTTTACGATAATCGCTGGTTATTTTTCCAAACAGCTTTTCGTAGAACCTGAGACTATGAGAAAAATACAGGGAGAGTAATCCGCAAATCACACCCAAAGCCAGATAAAAAGGTATTTTGGTTTTCACAAATGGCTCATAGAGCGTGAACGATAATGCTGCCGAATCGCCCATCATCATATACGAAATACTGGCTCCGGTAACCGACGAAATAAGCAACGGAATGATTGACCACATATTCAGATCTATCATCAGAACCTCAAGCGCAAAAATGGTGGCGGCGATCGGAGCCTTGAAAATTCCAGCAATAGCAGCAGCACTGCCACAGGCTATTAACAGTGTGCGGTATTTGTAATTCATTTTAAAACCGCCTGCAATATTGGCTCCAATAGCAGACCCGGTATAAACCATAGGAGCCTCTAACCCGACCGAACCACCAAAACCAACAGTAAGCGTTCCGGCTACAACCGACGAATAGGTGTTGTGCAATTTTATTTTGCTCCGGTTTCGCGATATCGCATACAATACCTTGGTAATTCCATGGCTTATGTTATCCTTAATCACAAACTTAATAAACAGAACTGTCAATAGTATCCCTATACCAGGTATAGCCAGGTTTACAAAGTTTGGAATATCCTTCTCGAAAGCCGAGAAAACAATAACTCCGGTAAGATGTACAATATTTTTAAGGAGAACAGCACTCAAACCGCCTATAATTCCTGTAAGCAGACATAAGATATAAATAAAACCCCTTGGATTGTCGTTGCGAAACTCAAGAATACGGATCATGATTACCTTGGAATAGCGACTCAGGAGCCTGGCAATCTTTATGAACAAAACTTTTACCTTAACCGATTGTGAGGATAACCAATCTACCATCTTATATCTCTGTTGAAATACAAAAATAGGGAAAACTTTCGGGAGTTGGATTTAATAGTTTCATCGTCAATACAAAAATTTTGGAAGCATAAAAGCAACCATCTGACAGGAATATCATCTTAAACAGGTAAACAAATTTATTATGAAATTTCTACCCCTCACTTTAATGCTGTTTTTTATACTTCTTTCGTGTAAAAAGGATGAAACATCGCCCGACACAAAAAATCTGGTAAATGCTAAAATTATAGATTACCATAACACAACGGGATGCTCAAAGGGGTGGATAATTGAGACCGACAACTTAACTTTCCGGGCCGAGACCATGCCTGATGAACAGAAACTGAAAGATACCATGTCTCAAAAAGGTTTACCCATTGATATTCTGGTTGAGTTTAAAGCTTCGGATGAACAAAGTTTCTGCTCCGACATTTACCGGAAAGTAATCCGTTGGTATTTAGTGGTTGCATCAAATTAACATGCTATTCTCACCTTATTAACCAGTTAACTGTTAATATAAAGCAGGCTGACCCATAATTTCTGGTAACTTGCCTGTGGAATATTTTTAAGGTTAATGATGAAAAAACTACTGATATTAATTGTATTTATTCCTGTTCTGGCTTTTTCACAAACCAGAGACTCGGTGGAGGTCTATGAAGGGAATGGCACTTTTGAGCATAGAATTATCGATTTAAGTTACCGCAATCTTACAGATGTTCCTGCAAGAGCTGTGAATAACGAAATGGAAGTTTTAATTCTTGACAATAACAACATTACTGTGTTACCCGACTGGCTTGCCAATCTTCCCAGATTGCGGTCGCTCTCAGTCCGTAATAACAACCTGAAAGATGTAAATATCTTAATGTACTGCCCAAACCTGGAAGAATTATACCTGTCGGGAAATAAAAACCTTGCTGATCTGCCCAGCTTTTCGCGAAACCCAAAACTTCGGGTAGTAGATGTGACCGATACCAAAATAAACGATTTGCCTGTCCGGATAAGAGGAATGGAGAACATTGGCTACTTTAAGTATTCTGCTAAGAAAAAATGAAACTGACCTCAGTAAACAGAGAGCGTTTGTAAAAGTTCTATTTTGAATTTTTTATACTTTAGTCAGGAAAAGTTAGCATCAAAACTTGCTGACATGTTTGTTATCAGAAAAACCAAACCAATGTATAAACCTGTTACTTTATTGCTTTTTGTATTGCTGATCAATAATATTTATGCTCAGTCGCCTGAATATTTTCAGCTTACTACCGATGCCAACAAGCTATACGACGATAAAAAGTATGAGCAGTCGTGGGAATATTACAGTCGTGCTTTTAAGATCGATTCGACTTATTCGACCGACCTTTATAACGGAGCCTGTTCCGCAGCCTTGGCAGGTAAAACTGAACAGGCCGAAAAAATATTGTTAAAAGCTGTTCAAAACGGCTATATCGACAAAGTTCATATGCAAATTGACCCCGACCTGGCAACATTACGTAACCGCCCGTCATGGAACCAAATAATTAATGAGCTTGAAACCAGCAGGAAACAATACCGGACCGACGACAGCATCCTGAAAGAACTGAAAGGCTATATTGAACGTAACCAGGCCGATTCCTTACGCCTGATCAGCAGCGACTCGTTTAAAATTAAAATTTCGGAGCCAGCGCTAAAATCAAGGGTGAATATTCTGTTCAGTCTGATAAATCAGGCCGCAGTGAAACAGTTTCAAACCCTCGGGCAAAACAGCAATTCCTCTTCCAACATGCAAATTACCAATGGCCACATGAAAGAAACCAGGGAGTTTACCTACAAATACATCCCCCCTTTCTATGGTGACTATACCGAAAACTTGTTTCTGAAAAATATTGGATTTTCAATTGATCTGGAAATTACCAAAATCAAAAACAACTGGTTCCTGAATAATCTGAAAGTCGACAGCAATTACATGAGTCGGGATTTCGATCTGAATACCGGTCTTTCTGACGTTTTAAACGGAAGTGACACCTGCTATGCTCAATTCCGAATTATTTCAAAGGGAAAAAGTCTGGTAGGAAATGTTGTATTAGGTTCCAACAAACAAAACTTTTTACAATGGTTTAAAAATGCCAGGTTCATGAAAATGGATGATTTTAAAAAACCTGATCAGGAAAAGTTTTCGCTCCTAAGCATATCATTCTATCGCAAGTTTCAGGATAAGACTTCTCTGTGGGGCTTCCAGAGCTTTAAAACATTTGAACTTGTCTTTTTCGACGATGCCTCTAACCAGTGCCTCATATCCAATGGCGAAAAATATGCATTCTATAAACTTGCGAATACTTCGCCCATCAGGAATTATATTTACCAGGAAATTAAAAATATGAAGTAAAGTAGGCCGACAACAAACGAACCTCATTCCACCGGATAATTTCTGACTGATTTTTATATAGCTTTGTTACTATATTGAAAAACAAAATTCTAAACCACTATGCCCAGGAAAAGTGCCGGCCTGCTTCTGTACCGATTTACCAGCGAAGTTGAATTCTTTCTGGTTCATCCCGGAGGTCCGTTTTGGGCTAAAAAGGATGATGGTGCCTGGTCTATTCCCAAGGGAGAGTTTGAAGACAATGAAGATCCTTTAGAGGCCGCCATCCGCGAGTTTAAAGAAGAGACCGGTTTTGATGTTTCCGGCAGTTTTATTCCTTTAACCCCGGTAAAGCAAAGCAGCGGCAAAGTGATTTATGCTTTTGCCCTGGAATATAACCTGGATGCCTACAAAATAAAAAGCAACACTTTTACCATGGAGTGGCCGCCTAAATCGGGCCGCCAGCAGGAATTCCCCGAGGTTGACAGAGGAGAATGGTTTAATGCCGAAACAAGCCGAATAAAGCTGAACAAGGGACAGGTACCGATTTTGGAAGAGGCGCTGGGGAAAATAAGGAAGTGAATTATTTAAACACTAAGGCACTAAAGACAGGAAGGTTGATGAAGAAAAAATATGTATAAAATACCTCACCGGGCTGTCTTAAGATTCGTAAGAAAGCTGGCGCTGCTCCCATTAATCCGCTGACAATGCCACAATGACAGTTTTGTTTAACGCAATCACTGTGAACATAAAACCAATTGCATCGAACAGCAGCACAAAGCCACCTGACAACACCACAAACCCGTTTAACACGACCACAAACGCAATGAACCAAGCCACAATGACAGCTAACCAAACCGCAGAGATCGGAA